>NZ_CAKKLI010000022.1:0-83335 GCF_918697855.1 Paenibacillus sp. CECT 9249
CGTGTTACTCACCCGTCCGCCGCTAAGTTCGCTTCGTAGCAAGCTACAAAACGAACTCCGCTCGACTTGCATGTATTAGGCACGCCGCCAGCGTTCGTCCTGAGCCAGGATCAAACTCTCCATGAAAGATTTTCTTAAGAATAAGAAAATCAATATGAAAGAGCCGAATAGCTCAAAATTTCGTTGCTGACGAGAACTTATTGTTCTCATTTATTGTTGCTTAATTCGCTCGTTGTTCAGTTTTCAAAGAACAAATCTAGTGCTTCAAAAAGTGATCCTCATATCGTGCCGCCGTTTCAGCGGCGACTTTTATAATATATCATATCAATCCATGTTCGCGCAAGCACTTTTTTTAAACTTTTCATTGTCACTTCATTCCAGCACTCGCTTCATCGCATCTTGCGAATCGGAACGAAAAATAATTTAACATAGCTTCGCACGTTAAGTCAAGCGCTTTGTTTCGCCATTCTTCAGTGCAGGAATCTTTCCGTTTCGAACGTATCTGGACAATTCCTTCGGCGATGCGAACCGCGCATACATACGGAACACCGTTTTGTACCGCACAGCAATCGCCTGCCGGATCTCGCTTTCCAACCGGGTATCGTTCAAATCAAGCAACATCTCATCCAATTCCTTGCGCAGCATGTAATCCAATTCTTTACGTTCCTTATCGTTTAACAGCATTCCGAGCATCTGGCCGAAAAGCCTCCTTCATTCATTTTCTTTCTATGCAAAAAGATTACTGCTTTACTGTTATGCTCAGATAATGGAGATTTTATGATAGCGCCGCAAACGATTTTTTGTTCATATAAATTCTATTGCGGTTAAAAAAGCCATGCCGCCCTCGAAAGAGGACAGCATGGTTAATAATGCGCAAGATATCATCCCGCTAATCAATCATTGGATACATACTTTGTTCTATTATCGCTTCAAAGGAACTTTGCAAATCAGCAATGAGCTCATTTGTGTCTTCCAAACCAATAAAAAGACGAACCAGAGTTCCTTCTCGTTCAGGCTTATAGTCAGATATTGGATTAACAACAACCAGGCTTTCATAGCCGCCCCAACTTACGCCAATGCGGAAATAGTTCAGGCGTTCAGCCCATTTCCTCATCGTTTCTACTGTAACTTCCGTTTCAAAGGAGAATAGACTTCCTCCTCCGCGCATTTGTGTCGCAGCTAACTCATGCTGCGGATGGGATGGCAATAATGGATGATTCACCTTTTTCACTAATGGGTGCTTCTCCAGCCAGCCCGCTACCGTTAGGCCCTGCGATTGGAACTTCTCCATTCGGAGCGGAAGAGTCCGAAGACCTCTCATGATCAGGTTCGCGGTAGCCGGCGTCATAATTCCGCCAAGCAGCAAATATTCATTTTTGATCAAAGGATTCATAAGCTCAGCACGACCGACAATGACACCGCCAATTGAATCGCTATGACCGGATACATACTTAGTAAGGGAATGAACAACTAAATCAATGCCCAGCGCCAACGGGCTCTGATAGCAAGGCGTTGCCCAAGTGTTGTCAACAATCGTAGTAATTCCGCGAGACTTCGCTAAAGCTGCAATGGCCGATATATCCTGCAGGGAGAAGAACATGCTGCTTGGGCTCTCCAAGTAGATGAGTTTCGTATTGTCGCGAATCGCGCCCTCAATTTCTTTCAAGCTAGTTCCATTTACGAATGTTGTTTCAATGTCAAACTTCTGCAGATAAGTACCCATGAATTGAACGGCCGGGCCATATGCCTCATCCACACAAACAATATGACCGCCTGTATTGACAGCTGACAGAACCGCTGATGAGATAGCTGCCATTCCAGAGGCAAAACAGCGAGCGCGATCTCCGCCTTCAAGCTTAGCCAGGCGCATCTCAAGTTCCGATACTGTCGGGTTTGTTCCGCGGCTGTATACGCTTGCGTTAATCTCCTCTTTCATAGAAGCAAGAAAGGTTGTATAGGAGTTAAATGTAAATAGACTGTTCTGATAGATCGGCTTCGTTACAGCCCCTTGATGCCGTTCATCGTGCTCATCATGCGCAACTATTGTCTGTTGCTGCACTAATGTATTTTGTGACATACCTGATTCCTTCTTTCTTTATGCTATGCAGTAAACGGCTTCAGCCCTTCTCTGCTCCTTGTGTTAGTCCTTCAACGATAAGCCTTTGGCAAAGTGCAAACAAAACCATTGTTGGCAGAACCGATAAAACAGTAGCTGCAGACATCGAACCCCAATCTACATCAAATTTAGTAATAAAGCTATTCATAGCAACAGGTATTGTCTTCAAGTGCTCGCTATCAATCAGCATAACTGAGACGAACAGCTCGTTCCAGTTTTGTACAAAGGAGAAGATAAATGTTGCAGACAGGCCCGGAAGCATTACTGGCAAAATGACACGCACTAGTGCGCCTAATCGAGAGCAGCCGTCAATTTGCGCGGCCTCTTCAAGACTGGACGGAACACGCTGGAAGAAGCCCTGAAGCATAATCGTGCTGAACGGAATGCACATAACGGTATATACAATCACCAGACCTGGCAATGTATTGGTTAGGTTCATCTTGGTTAGCATCAAGTACAGCGGCGCGAAGCCGATAAAAGCCGGAATAACCTGCGTAAGGAAGAACATGAACATAATTTGTCTGCTTCCTTTGAATTTGTATCTGGCCAGTACGTATGCACTCAGGGTCGCAATAACCAGCACAACAAATGCCGCCGCAAGGGAGACAATCAAGCTATTGCCGATATATATATGGAACTTCGTAATCTGAAAGATGTTCTCATAATTTTCAAATGAAAATTGTTTGGGCCAATATTGAATCGGCAGGCCGAAAATATCCTTCTTAGGTTTCAATGAAGTAATCATCATCCAGTAAAGCGGGAAAACAACGATGACAAGATAAATGCCCAGAGCGAGATACCGCAATATTTCTACAGGTAGTGAGCTTTTTCCGTACATTAGAAATCCCCTGCCTTTTCATGCTTAGTAGCGGCGAAATAAAAGAACATGAACAGGAACAGAATGACCATCATGATGAGCCCGACTGCTGCCGCCTTGCCGTAATCTCCACCGAACAAAATTTTATCCATCATAAAAGTAGATAGAATATGCGTGCTGCCTGCAGGGCCGCCATTTGTCATAGAGTAAATCAAATCAGGGAAATTCATAATCCAAATAATACGCAAAATTACAGTGGTTAGAATCGTAGGCAAAATGTAAGGAATCGTAATATGGTAAAGCTTTTGAATGCGATTGGTTCCATCCATTTCCGCTGCCTCATAGATTTCCTCAGGTACTGACTGAAGTGCCGCCAGCAGCATAATGGCAAAGAAAGCCACTCCGTACCAAATATTCGCAACGATTACCGCAAACATTCCCCATGAGGGACTGGACAAGAACGGAATAGGCGTATCAATCATCCCAATCTTTATTAACAAGTCATTAATTACGCCAATTTGCCCGTTGAACAGCCAGCGCCAGATCAGACCGATCAGAAAGCCGGACATCGCCCAAGGGAAAAATGCGAAGCCCTGATATACGCCTCTGCCGAAAAATTGCTTTTTCAGTAATAACGCGATAGAGAAGCCCATTGTAAACTGGAAGAAAAGCGAAATAAATACCCAGCTTACGCTATTTTTCAGCGCCAGCCAAAAGCTATCATTGCTCATAACATCTCTAAAATTATCAAGCCCGATGAACTTTACATCCGAGAGATTGAATAGACTGTAGCTTTGAAATGCCATAACTACCCCTCTAAGCATTGGGTAGTAGGTAAAGCCGAGAACAAGAAGCAATGCCGGTGCGAGACACGCGATGACAAACCGCATTTTGGACTTTTCTGCCTTAACCATTTTTCTTCGTGTTGCTGAAGTGGACATGGGCTGCTTACCTCCGACATGTAGATGGTTCGCGGGCAGTATCATGACTGCCCACGAACGAGTTTGCATTGTGAGAATATTGTTTAGCTTCGAGACTATTGGTTAGCTTTCTCGTTAATCCAGAATTCATCGAATTCCTTAGCCAGATCCTCTGCGGAGACACGATCGAATAGGAAGGCTTGTCCCTTTTCTGTTCCTGCTTGTTTATACAATTGGTAGCCCTTGTAGTTAGTGAATGGCTTAACGCCAACGAATTGCTCCGGTTTATTAGCCATTTCGATGTATGGTGCATACGCGCCAACTTTGAAGAATTCGTCATCAGAAGCTGTTGTATGAATAGGAATGATGCCTGCTGTCTTGGAGAAAGCAAGGTTTTGCTCCGGAGAAGACAGGAATTCAATCAGCTTCCATGCTTCATCTTTATGCTTGGAGTGCGAAGTCATCCCCCAGCCGGCGGAACCAAGCACAAAGTGAGATACGCCGTCTGGACCAGTTGGAAGCGGTGCAGAAGCCCATTGATCTTCATTAAGCGCAGTTGCTATAGACTCAATCGTATCCGGGTCTTGGATCAGCATAGCTGTTGTTCCGCTCGTAAAGCCTTGAACCTGCTCAGAGAATGCCCAGTTTGCAGAGTCTGGAGGAGAGATTTCTTTATAAATCTTTTTGTATAGCTCAAGCGCTTCAATTGCGCCTGGTGTTGAGAAAATCGTAGAGCCGTCATTATTGAATACGGAATCTCCAGGGTTAACATTGCTTCCGTTATAGTCCTGAACGATTTGCGTCATATATTGCTCAGCGCCGGCGCCGCCGCGGAAGGAATAGCCATATTTATTTTGAGAAGGATCTGTAAGTGCTTTGCCTACCTCATAAAGCTCCTCCCAAGTTGTAGGAACCTTTAGATTTTTCTCAGCGAACAAATCCGTACGGTAAAACAGCTCTCTTTGGTAAATACCGTAAGGGATGTAGTACGCTGTATTATTAATGTCCTTAGCCATTGTGAGAGCGCTTACAGAAAGCGTGCTATAATCCGCCCAATTGCTCACATAAGGCTCAAGGCTCTCAAGGTAACTATTGTTTACGAATTGTGCGACTGTAATGTCGCGAACCTCGAGAACGTCAACGTCTTGTTTAGCCGCCAGCATTTGATTGATTTTGTTATCCGCACTCTCTAGCGGAGGGGAGATCAACTCAACTTTAATATTCGGATTTTGTTTTTCAAACTCAGCAATCGATTGCTTTAAAAATTCAGTACGTTTTGGACTTGATAGGCTTTCAACCATTGTAAGCTTCACTTGCTCGCCTTTAGTATTGTCCGATCCAGAATTGCTGTTTTCCTTACTGCCGCATGCTGCCAATACAAGCAACAATGCAGTGATTAGAACCAAACTCACTACCTTTTTCATTCTCATCATGAAACAACTGCCCCCTTAGTAAGAAGTGATGTAGCTAGTAAAACGATAAACAATCAATCCATCTGTCATCCTATCAGATAGGTTGAAGAAAAAACCTTTCTGTCTGTCATCCTATCTGATAGGTAAATTATAGCATAGTGCCTAGTTTGGGTAAAGATACATATTCGCTACACTGATATCTGCTACATGTGCAAGACTAAAAGTTCATTTCGGATGTGTTGAGGAATACGGCAGAGGGAAGAATGACTAACTATTCTGAGATGCCTTGTGAATGTCGGTTTCAATTAAATCCATCATTAAATTAAATTCTTGCCGCGCTTTAACCGCATCCTTGTTTTTAATCGCCTCTGCGATTGTAAAGTGATATTCCAGCGTATCATCGAAAATGTCCTTCTTGCCGAACGGATATTTCCAGAAATGCTCCATCATATCCCATACGGAATTGATTACGCTCTCCATTACCGGATTTCCGGAAGCTTTAAAGATCGTCCGATGAAAATGCATATCAAATTGCGATTTATCTCCTTGAATCTCATCCAATCGCTTCATTTCCTTCAAAAAGTACTCCATCTGAGCGATATCCTCCGGAGTCGCCCGCGAAGCTGCCAACTCCACGCATTGCCCTTCCAGGCCTCGCCGAACCTCCAGCACATGCAGCAGTATCTGTTTGAAGTTTTCGCCCTTCACCTTGGCAGAAAAACGGTATGTATCAACATCCTTTACGTAGATGCCCTTTCCATTAATCATCTCGATGACTTCCATCGCCTCAAGGTATCGAAGGGCTTCACGCATGGAGGATCTGCCAACCTGCAGCATATTGCATAGCTCTTCCAGAGACGGCAGCTTGTCTCCTTCCTTGAATCGCTGCTCATGGATATAGTTTTGAAGCTCCTTGGCAGCTAATTCATGAACTAGTTCTCTTTTAACCGGTTTCATTCCCATCCCCTCCTCTTGAAGAATATTGATTAAATGATAGAGGAAATGGCTGCGTACTGTCAAATCGAATGTTTATTTTTGTGGGCAAATTGCCCCTCTCCGTCAGCTTGCCTTCACCGTCTGCATGAGCCACATCGTGAACGTGCTCTCGATGACAGCGGCCACGAATAAAGCGACGACAATCCAGACGGAAACGGCGAGACTGCGCATCATGAACTCTCCGAGGCTGTCGCCGATCTCCGCTCGTTTGGGAGTCAACGACCAACCGATGCTTTGAATCAATAAAATGCCGAAGCGCATACCGTAAGCGCAGGCGATAATAATCGCGGGAATTTCCAGAATGCCATGCGGCAGCAAGCCTTTCACAATCAATTCCCACACGCTGCTGTATTGCGCCGCGCTTATTTGGACGACGAAACCGACCAGCAATCCGTTCACAACGAGGAATAGAACCGGAGCAATGCCAAGAACGGCGCCAAGGTAAATAACGAGTACCGCTTTAATGGAATTGTTGAGAAAAATAAAAATAAAAGTCGCCAACTGCGTATTTTCCTGCTCGGCAAGCATCTTCTGAATTTCGCTCAAACCTTGCACTTGTTGCGCCAAAAAAGATTCCAGCGCGGCCGATACCGCAGGGGTCGCTCCGAACGCGATGCCTGCCGCAAACAGCAGCGCGGAGACGAGAATATATCCTCTCATTACTCTAAAATGCTTCCAAACTGCACCTAAACCGAACAAAACATCCTCTCCCTTCACCTGTCTGCCGTCTGGCCATAAACCGACGATTGCGGGCAACGGCGGCAAACGGCGTTTCGTTGAATATTGTAAACAAAAATCGGAATAATTGCATTCCTTTCCGAATCATATCTGGGTCGTACGAGCATACAATTGATAGAAACAAGCCAATTGCTTGGCCGTAAGCCGTCTTAATTCCATGTAAGTACGAAAGGAGCATTGGATGTATGAACTTTTTTTATGTATTAAGCGGAAAAAAAATAAAACGATATTTTTTTCTGGTCGTTGCTCTCGTATTCGCCATTGGTGTCGTATACATCGAAAGCGACAATATTACGGTTTTCTCCCAAGGAGCCCCTTCCGCGATTTACAGCGTTCCAACCGAAAAAAAGGTAATTGCGCTTACCTTCGACATCAGTTGGGGCGATAAGCGCGCCGAACCGATCATCAACATTTTGCAAGAAAAAGGCGTGCAGAAAGCGACATTTTTCCTCTCTTCCCCTTGGAGCAAAACCCATCCCGAAGTGGTGAAGAAAATCGCCGATTCGGGATTCGAAATTGGCAGTCATGGGCATAAACATGTCAATTACAGTATGTTGGACGAAGAAGAGATCCGCAATCAAATCCAAACCGCCCATCATATTTTAACCGAAATAACCGGAAAACAACCGAACTTGATCCGCCTGCCCAACGGCGATTTTGACAAAAAGGTGCTGCGCATCGCGGACGAAATGAAGTATAAAGTCATTCAATGGGATACGGATTCGATGGATTGGCAAAATATCGGTACGGAAAAAATTATCGAACGCGTCGTTACGAAAGCCCATCCGGGCGACATCGTTCTTATGCATGCGAGCGACTCCTGCAATCAAACGCATGAAGCGTTGCCTGCCATAATCGATCAATTGCGCGAGCAAGGATACGAATTCGTGACCGTTACCGAATTGATTAACCAAACCGAATTGCAAAACAAACAAATTCAGGATCAGCCGGCCATTATGGACATGTTGAACGATGCAGCCGGAATGTAACATATCGGAACGATCGCCCTTATCCGACTCGGTTTCGTTGGAGGGCGATTTTTTTTGTTTCAGAAATTCTTTGTTTGGCGATAATCTCCAGCAGAATCAATAAAAGGCCGTTTCTCCTGCAACATAAAACAGATGCAAGCCTCACATACTACAGTTATTAAATGATAATAAAAGCCACGACACGGGGACTGATAAACATGGAAAATAAAACATACATTGCGAAACGAAGGGAGATCAGCAAGCGATGAACGCATCCGTGACCCGTATCTTATCGATATTACTGATGTTAATGGTGGTAACTGCATGCGGTTCAGGTCAGGCGGCTTCCAGCGGTCAGCCCAACTACAAAGAGTTAAAATCGATGGTCGTTGACATTTTGAAAACCGACGAGGGAAAAAAGGCGATTGAGGAAGCTTCGTCGGGCGGGTCCGGCGGAGGAAGCGAAGGCGGCGGATCCGGAGGCTCCGCAGGCATGCAAATGAAGATGCTGGGGGCGCAAGGAGTCGAGCAAATGAGGTTGACTGTTAAGGATGTTCTGACGTCTCCGGAATATAAAAAAGAAATCGAAAAAGTAATGACCGACCCGAAATTCGCCGGCGATTTCTCCAAAGCGATTCAATCGCAAAATAAACAGCTGCATAAAGAGCTAATCAAGGATCCGACGTATCAACAATCCGTTGCCGATATTATGAAGTCGCCGGAAATCATGAAAATGTTCCTCGACTTGACCAAAGGACCTGAATTCCGCAAGCAAACGATGACCGTTATGCAGGAAACGATGCAAAACCCGATGTTCAAAATGCAAGTCATGGAACTGTTGCGCACCGTCGTACAAGATGAATTGCGGCCGAAAGTGGAAAAAGAGAAAAAAGGACAAGAACGCGGCAAAAAAGAAAAGGGCCAGGGCAAGGAAGGCGGCGACCAGCGGCAGGATGAACAAGGCGAAGGCGGCGAAGGAGAAGGCGGCGAAGGAGAAGGAGAAGGCAGCAGATAAAGGTTCAAGAAGAAAGGACTGACGGTTTCCCGTCAGTCCTGCTGGCATTTATCGATGATTTTCGCCGCAACGTCCAAATAAATCCGTCCGGTATCCGATTCGGCTTTATATACGGAAGGAGAGAAATCGGGTTCCGACGGATGATTATCGGGAATGCCCAGCGGTATTTGCGCGAGCAGATCGCAGTGAAGCGATTCCGCCAATTTGGCTCCGCCGCCGCGGCCGAATATATAATCTTTATTGCCGCAAGACCCGCATTCGTAATAGGCCATATTTTCGATAACGCCGATAATTTCATGATTGGTTTGGATTGCCATCGTTCCCGCGCGCGCGGCAACGAACGCAGCCGTCGCATGCGGAGTCGTCACGATAATTTCTTTGCTTTGCGGGATCATTTGGTGAACGTCAAGCGCGATATCCCCTGTTCCCGGCGGCAAGTCCAGCAGCATAAAATCCAGCTCGCCCCAGTTCACTTCGCTTAAGAAGCTGCGCAGCATTTTGCCAAGTTTCGGCCCTCTCCAGACGACTGGACTGTTCTCCTCGACGAAGAAACCGGTGGACATCACTTTCACGCCGAATCGTTCGATCGGTGCAATCAAATCGTCGGATACGGCCGGTCTCTCTTCGATCCCCATCATATCCGGTATGCTAAACCCGTAAATGTCGGCATCGATCAATCCGACCTTTTTCCCTTGGCGCGCCAATGCGACGGCCAAGTTCGCCGTAACGGTCGATTTGCCGACTCCGCCCTTGCCGCTGGCGACAGCGATAAACGTTACCTTATTGTTCGGATTAAGCAGCGGATGCTTCTCCAACCCCGCACCATGCCCTTTCACCGGAGCGGCTGCCGGTCCGCCGTTTGCGCTCTGTTCCTCCGCAGCCTGGCCTTTCCCTGACGCGATCGCCTCCGCTTCGGCCCGCTCGCGATCCGACATGGAACGGAAGCGCACATGTACGTCCACGGCGCCAATCTCGCGCAATTTGCCGACAATTTGCTCACGCAACGCCGACCGCAACCCTTCGTCTTCGGTCGAACCGATTACGGTTAAAGCGATTTTATCTTCTTTCGCCATAATGTCGCGAATCAATTGCAGCTCGGTCAGGCTTTTATGTAAAATCGGATCGGTTACCGTCTGCAACGACTCTATCACTTGTTCCCTGGAGACCATGATGCCAGCACCTCAACTTTTATCAAAATTTACAGCTTGCGATTTCATTATAGCATAGTTATTTGCTCGTTGGCATTTTCTCCCCGGCGCTGTAACGCAATATCCCTTTGTAGATCGACGCGGCCACTTTCCGTTGGTATTCCTCGTCCGCGAGCAGGCGCGACTCCTGCGGGTGCGACAGAAACCCTACCTCCACAAGCGCGGAAGGCGCTTTGGTCATTTTCAACAGATATACGTCTCTATCGACCGCTTTCGCTACCCGTTCGGTATTTTCCAGATTGCGCTTGATTTCCTCCTGGATTAAGGCCGCCAAATTTCCGTTATCGGGATGGCTTGGATAATAGAAGGTTTGCGCCCCCCTCCAACGGGCGGACGTAAAACTGTTCAAATGAATGCTCACCATCAGATCCGGCTTCTGCTTCTCGATAATCTCCATTCGTTTCATCAAATCTTCCGTTTTGCGCCTGCGAAGAATTTTCGTATCCTTGCCTGCCAAATCGTAATCGCCTTCCCTCGTCATTCGAACGATGGCGCCGGACTGCTGCAAATAATCGCGCAAATATAAGGTAATGGCCAAATTGATGTCTTTTTCGATAATGCCTTGCTTGCTAACCGCGCCTCCGTCCGGTCCGCCGTGCCCGGCATCCAGCACGATCACTTTGCCCGATAGAGGCAACGTCCAATACGTCCACGTTTTCGTCGAGGGGATCTCATACGTCATGACCGCAACTATTAAAACGAGCAGACAGGCGGCGATCATCCATCGTTTCAAATCACTGAGCCGAATCCACAAAATCGTTCGTTTGCGTTGTTTGCCCATAAAAAAACCCACCTTATCCCATACAGAGTCTAATCATCTATATGTTATAAGGTGGACAAATATACGTTAGGTTATGACTTGTTCGGCCATGCCTTCGATTAAGATTTGCGCCACGGCCGGCCTGGAAAATTCCGGAGGCGGGCAAACGCCGTTTCTCAACAACTCGCGCACTTTCGTGCCCGATAGCGTCAAATGATCTTCCTTCGGATGGGGACATGTCTTGCTCGATGCCATATTCCCGCATTTCGTACAATAGAAGCTATGCTCGAAGAACAGCAGCGTGATGCCCAGTTCCTCCGCCGTGAAGCGGCTGAATATTTCTTGCGCTTCGTACGTGCCGTAATAATCGCCGACACCGGCATGGTCGCGTCCTACGATGAAATGGGTACAGCCGAAGTTTTTCCTCACCATCGCATGGAAAATCGCCTCTCTCGGCCCGGCATACCGCATCGCCGCCGGAAACACGCCCAAAAATACCCGATCCTTCGGATAATAATGCTCAAGCAAAGCGACATAGCTTCTCATGCGCACGTCGGCCGGTACGTCGTCGGACTTCGTCTCGCCGACAAGCGGATTCAGAAATAATGCGTCAACGATCTCCATTGCGCTCTTTTGAATATATTCGTGCGCGCGGTGAACCGGATTGCGCGTTTGAAAGCCTACGACCGTGCGCCATCCTTTCTCGGCGAAGATGCGGCGCGTTTCCGCCGGATCGAAGTAATATTCGTTGAATTGATCGGGCACGGGCCGATTCAACACTTGAACGGCTCCCCCGATATAGTGCGCAGGCCTGGCGAACAGTTTCTGAACGCCCGGATGATTCGTATCCGCCGTTTTGAACACTTTCACCGCTTCTTCCACTTGGTCGGCTTCGTATATGCTCTCGACTTGAATGATGCCGTATACGACGCCGTCTTGCTCGCCAACAAGCGCAACCTGCTCGCCCGCGCTCAGCGCACCGGCCAATTGCTCATCCACGGCCAATGTGATCGGAATGCTCCATACCGTGCCGTCGGCCAGTCGCATTCGATCGACAACGGAACGGTAATCCGCCTCATTCATAAATCCCGTTAACGGCGAGAACGCGCCGACTCCGATCAAATCCAAGTCGGATATCGTCCATCTGTCGATCGGTACCCGGCGCAACGATTCCGCGGCACGAAGCAAGCGTTCGCGCTCCTCTCCGGTTGCGACCCGCCGGATTAGCGTTCCGCCGTGAGGTTGTATCGCAGTCATATCGGTTTCCCCCTATTATTCGTTTACTTATGCAACCCGCACTCCGTCTTCTCCTTGCCGGACCAGCGCCCCGCCCGCGGATCTTCGCCGGGCATCACTTGCCGCGTGCAATGGCTGCAGCCGATGCTGGGGTAGTTATTGTCGTGAAGCGGATTATAAATCACATCATGCTTGCGGATATAATTCCACACATCGTCCGACGTCCAGTCGGCAATCGGATTGAACTTGATCAGTCCGAACTTGTAATCGTACTCGACCTTCTTCGCATTCGCACGCGTCGGCGCTTGGTCGCGGCGAATTCCCGTAATCCAGGCGTCGTACTTGGACAAAATCTCGGTCAATGGCACAACTTTACGTATGTTGCAGCATAAATTGGGATCGCTCTTCCACAGCTCGTCCCCGTATTGCTCCGCCTGCTGCTCCGGCGTCAATTTCGGCACGCCGCGTACGAATTCGAGATTATATCGCTTCGCCAATCGGTCGCGAGTGGCATACGTCTCTTCAAAGTGAAAGTCGGTATCCAGATAAAAAATATCCGTCTTCGGGCTAATTTTTTGCAGCATATCGACAATAACGACATCCTCCGCCCCGAAGCTGCATGCAAACGTAATGTTCGAAAAGGCCGATACGGCCCATTCGATGACGGCTTCCGCCGAGGCGTGTTCCAGTTCCTCCGCCTTATCCCGGACCAAGCGTTCTTTTTCCATCAAATTCATGTGAACTCTCCTCCTTAAAGTTGATGAGCGATGCTTCCCCGAACGGCCTCTCGCAAAATTTGCTTTGAAGCATGTTTCACCGTTTTCGCGATGTCTCGTTTATATCCTAGTATTCTAATGCGAATTATTACCTTTATTATAAATCTTTCCAAAAAGATGTCAATGCTTGCCGCAAATTTCGCTACCTCCTCTTCATACGTATTCGGCATTCGCCCAAAATGTGAAAAAGGATAAGGCAAAAAATATGTTTCGACCGATAACCTTTCGTTCAGAACGAATGAAGGTCACAGGCGGGGTGGTAACGAAGGAACGGGAAGGGCGGTGTTCGAGTTTATGAATAGTTGCCCGTTGGAAAATGTCCAATGAAATTTGTTGTTTTATGGATGGGGATGCGCCTGGATTGGAAAATGTACAACGGATTTCCTCATTTCGCGCCATTTGGGTATATTTGCGAAGATTTCATTGGATGTTTTCCAATGAAATACCGTTCTACAGAGTCGGAAGGGACATTCTATTGGACGAAATCCAATGGAGTTGAGTGCGGCGGCTGAGAAGATCGTTACAATCACGTCATGCCAGAGCCCGAAATCGGCCAGCGGGCGCAGCGAACCGTACAAACAGAGGGATGGCCGCCCCGTCTCGAAACCGGCTTTCTGAATGAGAGGGATATCGACAAAGGGCGGGCGAAGCAAACCAAGCTATAGCGCAATCGGGTAGGAGGCTACCCATTCATTGAGTAGCCGGACTCTCCACGCCACCGGACGTACCGTTCGGTATGCGGCGGTTCCATAGTTTATGCATTAACTTATCGATACCCCTAATCATTCCAATTTATGTTCACTTTTCCTTTAGCTGCATCCCCATATAGACGCAGTACAACTCTGCTGTTTTCTGGATAATGGCTCAAATCCCAAACATAGTTTGAATCTATATTATTGAGCGAAATACGTTTTTCTTCTTTGCCATCCACGCTAATGCCCATTTCCAATGTTCCCTTTTCAACTTTGGCACTGACGTTCAGAGCGCTTGGAGCTCGATTTTTCATGACTATGGCCCGACTTTTCTCCCCGTCAAAGTACCAGAAGGACAACTTCCAAACACCTGGCACCCTCGTTTCATTCTGGCCAACAGAAATATTTGGGGATGAAAACATTTCTGGCTGTACGTAAACACTAGCAACAGAAGTGAAAAGCATTAAAATAAATGTCAATGCGACACATGTACACGCAAAAATCAGCGGCTTTTTGCTATTGTTTTTTGATGCAGTCCATGATCCCCCTCCTTGTGTCATGGCAGCGCCACAACTTGAGCAATAGGGTTTTCCTTGCTGCGTCTTAAATCCACACGAAGGACATAATGTTTGTTGCTGTTTGCGTCCAATAAGTAAATACAGCAACAGTCCTATAAAGTTGGGAACCAGCACCACAATTAAAGTCCACATCCTTGCTTCAAGCCCGCGTGATTTTGCATCGCGATATGTCCAGATTCCTAAACCGACCATTGCCATTACAACGAGCAGCAAAACTACTCCGGCCAATCCCATTACGATCCACATGAATAATCAACATCCTTTCTCGTCCATGCCTTTCCAACGAAACCTGACAGCACGCTAGCGCAAAGGATCAAACTACTTCCAAAAATGATAGCCAAATACGAAATCAATGAGCCGGGCAGAAGAAAACAAATCACTGCAACAATAGCCACTGTTTGCATTCCACCAATCACAGCAAGCAACCACCATGGTATGTTCATACTTGATTCCTGACTGTGTATCTTATGAATAAGCGCAGCCTGTATAGCCGGATGAGGTGTTTCTTCCGTTAATAACGAACTCCGTATCAGATCGTCCACATCATCTTCCAAAAAAAGTTCATCCGTCATACTGTGACCCCCCCAATTCTTTTTTTAGTTTCTCACGCGCTTGATGTAATCGGCTCTTTACCGTACCTTCCGGAATTCGAAGAGTTTTTGCAATCTCATGTACTGGCAAGTCACTCATGTAATACAATAAAATGGGTACACGCAGTTTTTCCGGCAAATCCTGAACAGCCTTTCTCACTTCCGTATTGCGCTGCTTTTCTTCGAATTCGTGATCCGTCAATATTGCACTGGATACATTGTTTAACTCACCGGAACCATCATCTTGGATGGGAGCAATTCTTTGTCTTCGGGCATATTTTTTACGTTCGTCATGCCAGATCCTCGCTGCCACTGCCATTAATAATCCGGCCGGATTATTCGCTTGATCAATTTGTTGAGACATATTGAGTACACGGAGAAAGGTCTGCTGATACAAATCGTCTGCGTCAGCTTGGCTCCATGTCAACTTTCGGCAGAAAGTGTAAACACGGCTACCGTACGCATATACCAATCGCTCTACCTCCTGCGGATCAACTGCCATATTCCCTCCCCCTTCACTGATATATCTGCACAACTAAAGGAACGGTTCGAAAAAAAGAAAAAAACTCCAAATTGGTGTTACCCCTCCTAGAGGCAAAACAAAAGCCCCTGACCAATGAGGCCAGAGGCTTTGCATCCTTGATGCACAAGGAATATTAACGTTTCGAGAATTGTGGCGCGCGGCGAGCCGCTTTAAGACCGTATTTTTTACGTTCTTTCATACGAGGATCGCGCGTCAAGAAGCCGGCTTTTTTCAAAGATGGACGGAATTCCGGATCCGCTTTGAGCAAAGCGCGGGAAATGCCGTGGCGAATTGCGCCCGCTTGGCCGGAGAAGCCTCCGCCATGCGTATTGACAAGAACATCGTATTTTGCCAATGTTTCCGTCAAAGTCAAAGGTTGTTTGACGATCAGTTTGAGAGTTTCCAAACCGAAATATTCGTTAATATCGCGTTTATTGATCAAGATGCGTCCTTCACCCGGTACAAGGCGAACACGAGCTACCGAATGTTTACGACGACCTGTCCCATAGTATTGTACTTGAGCCATGAAACTGTCCTCCCTTATAATTATCCGCGAAGTTCGTAAACTTCAGGTTGTTGTGCTTGGTGTGGATGCTCCGAACCGGCATAAACTTTCAATTTCAGCTTCATTTTCTCGCCTAAACGATTTTTAGGAAGCATGCCGTGTACAGCCAATTCCACCATTCTTTCCGGTTTTTTGTTCAACATTTCTTGAGCAGACGTCACTTTCAAACCGCCAGGATAATGGGAGTGACGATAGTACATTTTGTTTTGCAGCTTTTTGCCTGTTAAGACAATTTTGTCTGCATTAATAATAACTACGAAATCTCCAGTATCAACATGTGGAGTAAATTGAGGCTTATGTTTGCCGCGGATCAGGCTTGCAGCTTCCGTCGCCAAGCGACCGAGCGTTTTGCCTTCCGCATCGATGATGTACCATTTGCGCTCAACTTCGTTTGGCTTCGCCATATATGTGGTACGCATGAAAAGATCCTCCTTAATTCGTCGAAAGCATTTTCCGATTTATCTTCGTTCATTCAAATTCTGTTCGTTTAAAAAATACGTCAATTGTGTTTCTTGATTGGGGGCTGTGGGAAAGCCATTAAGAAAGCACAAGTTATATTTTACAATATTACGCCCTAAACCGCAAGGTTTTTCAAAGATTCCATCACATTTTTTTCACCGTTCGACGGAGTCGAAATCGTATGCCACATCCCACAGCGCGAGCCCGTGCGCCACGGCCGTCGGCCCTGCGGCCGACCGGTCCTTGGCCGCCAATATCCGGGGAATCTCTTCGCTCCCAAGCTTGCCTTGTCCGACGCGCAGCAGCGTCCCCATAATGATGCGTACCATGTTATGCAAAAATCCGTTCCCCGTCATATACGTATGAAGAACGCCTTGATCCCTCGTCCCCGGAACGGCGCCGCTCAGATCCTGTTCGATCCAGGCTTCGTATATCGTTCGCACATGGCTTGCTTTCGTCGATTTGCGGGAAGCGAACGAAGTATAGTCATACGTGCCGACGACATGCGCGAGCGCCTTGCGCATTTCTTCGACGTCCAGCTTGGTCGGATGATGAAATTGAAAATGCCGGTGAAAGACGTCCGGAAATTGGTTGGCGTTGATCGTGTACCGGTACGTTTTCCGTTTGGCGGATCTGCGCGCATGAAAGTCCGGCGGCACTTCCCTCGCGGAACGAATGACGATGTCTTTCGGCAGGCGCGTGTTGAGCGCCAAACTCCAGCGTTCCAGGGGGATGGAGGAATGCGTAGCGAAATTGAACACTTGTCCGTAAGCGTGTACGCCGGCATCCGTGCGTCCCGAGGAGATAATTTTGACCGTTTCCCCCGTCAACGACAAGATGGCCGCTTCGATTTTGTCCTGTATCGTATTGTGTCCCGGCTGCGTCTGAAAGCCGTAATATCCCGTGCCGTCATAACTTACAACCATACAGATGTTCCGCATTCGTCCCCTCCCGAAATCCTTCTACAAAACTTGCTTTTCAAATCATGCGCTCAAAAGAAAAAAGGGCTTGTTCAGAATCCGAAGATTCTGTCCACCCTTTCTCATAAGGTCAATTAAGCGCGATCCACTAATTCTAAATAAACCATAGGAGCTGAGTCACCGCGACGAGGCCCCAGTTTTAGAATACGAGTGTATCCACCTGGACGCTCCGAGTAACGAGTGGCCAATTCAGAAAACAATTTTTGGATTGCATCTTGCTCACCGTTAACCGTTTCGCGGCGCACGAATGCCGCCACTTGACGACGCGCGTGAAGATCTCCGCGTTTCGCAAGCGTGATCAGCTTTTCAGCGATAGAACGAACTTCTTTCGCTTTCGCTTCCGTCGTCTGAATGCGCTCATATAAGAACAAGTCGGTTACCAAGTCACGGAACAAAGCTTTGCGTGCGCTTGAGTCACGACCCAATTTTTGATATGCCATGTCTTTCCCCTCCTTCGCTAGCAGATATAACTAGTCTTCCATTCGCAAGCCCAAGCCGAGCTCTTCCAGTTTCTCCTGAACTTCCTCCAAAGATTTGCGTCCAAGGTTGCGAACTTTCATCATATCTTCTTCGGTTTTCGTAATCAATTCTTGTACCGTATTAATGCCCGCACGTTTGAGACAGTTGTAGGAACGAACGGAAAGATCAAGTTCTTCGATCGTCATCTCGAGCACTTTTTCTTTTTTGTCTTCTTCTTTTTCGACCATGATTTCCGCGTCTTTCGCCTCATCGGTCAAACCTACGAACAGCATCAAATGCTCTGTCAAGATTTTGGCGCCGAGGCTCACCGCTTCTTCCGGCCGAATGCTTCCGTCGGTCCATACTTCGAGGGTTAGTTTATCATAGTTCGTCACTTGACCGACACGAGTATTTTCTACACCGTAGTTCACGCGTGCAATTGGCGTATAGATCGAATCGACGGGAATGACGCCGATCGGTTGATCCTCCGACTTGTTGCGGTCCGCCAGCACGAAACCGCGACCCCGGTTCGCAAAAATGCGCATATGCAATCTCGAACCTTGGGAAAGCGTCGCAATATGAAGATCCGGGTTCAAGATCTCGACATCGCTATCCGCCCGAATATCGCCTGCCGTAACAACGCCTTCGCCTTCTGCATCGATTTCCAACACTTTCTCTTCGTCGGAATGAATTTTAAGCGATAGGCCTTTCAGGTTTAGAATAATTTCCGTTACGTCTTCGATTACGCCGGGAATCGTGGAGAACTCGTGCAGAACGCCGTCAATTTGGACGGAAGTAACTGCCGCGCCCGGCAATGAAGAGAGCAATATACGGCGCAACGAGTTGCCCAGCGTCGTCCCATAACCGCGTTCGAGCGGTTCAACAACGAATTTCCCGTAGGTGCCTAACTCGTTAACGTCTACGGTTTCTATTTTCGGCTTTTCGATTTCAATCACTGAAATAACCCTCCTTCAAAACGTCGCTCCGTTTGAAACCTTTTATTCAGTCGATTCATGCAGTATGCCTAAACAACCATTATTCACAAGTTGCAGGTAAATTATACCACAATGAGATGTCTCATTAGACGCGACGACGTTTTGGCGGACGGCATCCGTTATGCGGGATAGGAGTAACGTCTTTGATCAAGTTAACTTCCAAGCCGGCTGCTTGCAAAGAGCGAATTGCTGCTTCGCGGCCTGCGCCCGGACCTTTAACCATAACCTCAACAGCCTTCATCCCATGTTCCATAGCGGCTTTCGCAGCCGTCTCAGCCGCCATTTGCGCTGCATATGGCGTGCTTTTGCGGGAGCCTTTAAATCCAAGACCGCCGGAGCTTGCCCAGGAAATCGCATTCCCGTGCGGATCCGTGATCGTTACGATCGTATTGTTGAATGTTGAACGAATATGCGCAACACCGGATTCGATATTTTTACGGTCACGACGTTTTGTACGAACGACTTTTTTCGCTTTAGCCATGCTAGTTATCCCCCCTTATTATTTTTTCTTATTCGCTACAGTACGACGAGGGCCTTTACGTGTACGAGCATTTGTTTTTGTACGTTGTCCACGAACGGGTAAACCGCGACGATGGCGGATACCGCGATAACATCCAATTTCAATCAAGCGTTTAATATTCAAGGAAATTTCACGGCGAAGGTCACCTTCAACCTTAACCGTTTTATCGATCGTTTCACGAAGCTTGCTCACTTCGTCTTCCGTTAAATCGCGAACGCGAGTATCAGGATTGATGCCTGTTGTGCTCAAAATTTTCTGGGAAGTCGTTCTCCCGATTCCGAAAATATAAGTTAAGGCGATCTCAACGCGTTTGTCACGTGGCAAATCCACACCAGCTATACGAGCCATAATTACGCTACACCCCCTTCTTAACCTTGTTTTTGTTTGTGCTTAGGATTTTCACAAATAACCATTACATTCCCTTTGCGGCGAATGACTTTGCATTTTTCGCAAATGGGCTTTACCGAAGGTCTTACCTTCATGATAGATTACCTCCTGTATACGAGGCGAGATGCGGTCCGATCCGGCATTCGCCGTCCGATAAGGCTCGTCACCTCAAGTGTTAAACGTCTAGCATCTATTTTCTGTACGTTATGCGCCCTCTGGTTAAATCATAAGGTGATAACTGAACGACCACTTTGTCACCCGTTAGAATACGAATGAAGTGCATTCGCAGCTTTCCGGAAACATGGGCAAGAATTTGATGACCATTCTCAAGTTCAACCTTGAACATCGCATTGGGCAGTGGTTCGATAACCGTACCTTCCACTTCAATGACATCTTCTTTAGCCACAGTCATTCTCCTTTCTTCTCAGCATGCAATGCGGCGGTTTCGGCAAATTTGGATAACGCGAACCGCAATTTCCCGTTCGTGACCCGACCGCTCTCGTTTAAACTGTTTACAACTTCACTGCTGATCGTTTGCTGCAATTCCAGATGAATTAAGTTTTTCTTCTTCGGCCCGTCAAACTTCCGCTTGTCGCCGTCCGCCACATAGACGAACCGCGAATCCGCGATACCGACGATGACGGCGTACTGTCCGGCGTCCCGGCCTCGCAATATTTTAACGATTTGACCGATTTTGGGGCTCTGATCGTTGTCCACATTCATCACCTACGAATCGATTTTCGTAAAAATTTCCAAGCCGTCTTCCGTTACCGCCACCGTATGCTCGAAGTGGGCGCATAGATCGCCGTTGACCGTAACGACCGTCCACCGATCCGGCAATGTCTTGACATGCCGCGATCCGGCAATAACCATCGGCTCGATCGCAAGCACCATGCCCGGTTTCAGTCTCGGCCCGCGGTCCGGTATGCCGTAGTTCGGAATTTGCGGCTCTTCATGCAGGCTTGCGCCGATGCCGTGGCCGACATATTCCCTTACAACCGAAAAACCCGCATCTTCGATACAACGTTGAATCGCATGTGAAATTGTAAATAAACGAACATCCGGTTTGACAAGGGCCAATCCCGCATACAACGATTGTTCCGTTACGTCCAATAACTTCCGGGCAATCTCCGAGATGCTTCCGACAGGATAGGTCCAGGCGGAATCACCGTGATAGCCGCGGTACTCGGCGCCGATGTCAATACTAATGATGTCACCTTCGTTTAATTTCCGATCGCCGGGAATTCCGTGAACCAACTCTTCATTTACTGAAGCGCATATGCTGGCAGGAAAATTGTTATAGCCTTTAAAAGAAGGTGAAGCTCCCTGACTGCGAATATACTTCTCCGCGATCGAATCCAATTCGCGCGTCGTTATTCCCGGTTGAACGGATTGAGCCATGAGCCGATGCGTCTCGGCTACAATCCTCCCAGCTTCCCTCATAAAGCCTAGTTCCACTTCAGACTTGCAAATGATCATTATTCAACCTCTCAACAACGATACGATATCAGACGTCACCGTATCGATTTCTTTCATTCCGTCCACCTGGCGCAACAACCCTTTGGTGCGATAGTAATCCAGCAAAGGAGCTGTCTTGTTGATGTACTCGTCGAGCCGAGTGCCTACCTTTTCTTCCGTATCGTCCGATCGTTGGTAGAGCTCGCCCGAGCATTTATCGCATACGCCTTCTTGGCGCGGCGGATTGAAAATGACATGGTAGGTCGAACCGCAAGATTTGCAAATGCGGCGTCCGGTCAGACGCGCCAGCAACTGGTCGCGATCCACCTTAAGGTCAATGACGTGATCGAGTTTCCGGTTCATCGAAGCGAGAATATCGTCCAACGCTTCCGCTTGCGAGATCGTTCTTGGAAAACCGTCCAAGAGAAAGCCCTTCTCGCAATCGGATTGCTGGAGTCTTTCGCGCACGATGCCGATCGTCACGTCGTCTGGAACAAGTAAGCCTTGATCAACAAACTGCTTCGCTTTTAATCCGAGCGCCGTTCCTTGTTTCATTGCCAGGCGAAACGCGTCGCCTGTCGAAATATGCGGAACTTCGAATTCGTCTGCAATTCGTACCGCTTGCGTCCCTTTCCCTGCTCCAGGAGGCCCCATGAATAAAATGTTCATTGTCGTTCCTCCTATCCGCTTAACTGAAACAGCACAATAGGTGCCGCCGAGCTTGCATGATTGCGATCTCGATCAGAACCTATTGCCTATTTATTGATAAACCCTTTGTAATGGCGTTTCATTAACTGGCTTTCGATTTGCTTCATCGTATCCAGGGCGACCCCGACAACGATCAGAATACTCGTACCGCCGATCTGAATCGAACGCGGCAGTCCGGCAAGAGCTCCGAAGAATACCGGGAGCACGGAAATAGCCGCCAAGAAAATGGCGCCGGACAAGGTGATTCTGGTCATGACTTTCGTCAAATAACCGGAAGTCGGTTTCCCCGGGCGAATGCCAGGAATGTATCCGCCGTTCTTCTTCATCTGATCCGCCATTTGCACCGGGTTAATCTGTACAAATGTGTAGAAAAAGGTAAATCCGATAATCAGCAATACATACAGCACCATACCGAGCGGTTTGTCATGGGACAGGTTGTGCATTATCCATTGTGCCCATTGTTTATCCGCCCAAAACTGTGCGATCGTGTACGGGAACATAAGCAGCGATGAAGCGAAGATGACCGGGATGACGCCCGCCCCGTTCACTTTCAGCGGAATATGCGTATTTTGCCCGCCGTACATTTTGTTGCCGACTACGCGCTTTGCGTATTGCACCGGAATTTTGCGTATGCCTTGCTGGATGTATATAACACCGACGACAATCGCCAAAATTACAATCAAAACAATGATGATTTTCGCAATTCCCAGGAACAGATTCGCATTGGTGTCGACAAACTCCGATTGGTACAATTGCTGACTCAATTCAGGAATCCGCGAGATAATCCCGGCAAAGATGAGAATCGAAATCCCGTTTCCGATTCCGCGTTCTGTAATCTGCTCCCCGAGCCACATCAAGAATGCGACACCGGCGGTCAGAATGATGGCAATCACGAGGTAATCCGCATATGTCGCATTTGGTACCATCTTCGCGGCATATAAACGGTTAAAGCCGATCGCAGTACCGTACGCTTGGATTAAACCAAGGACAACCGTACCGTACCGGGTTATTTGCGCTAATTTCCGTTTACCGATTTCGCCTTCCTTTGCCCATTCCGCAAATTTCGGAATGACATCCATCGTCAACAATTGCACGATAATTGACGCGGTGATATAAGGCATAATGCCCAACGCAAAAATAGAAAACTGAAACAACGCGCCTCCGGAGAAGGTGTTCAGCAAGCCGAACAAATCGCTTCCCGCTTGATTTACCTCTTTAAATACATCCGTATTTACGCCTGGTACCGGAACGAAGGCGCCGATCCGGTAAACGATCAGGATGAGCAAGGTAAACAAGATTTTTTTTCTAAGGTCTACGACCCGCCAAATGTTGGACAGCGTTTTAAACATTAGATCACCTCGGTTTTACCGCCGGCAGCCTCGATTTTCTCTACCGCAGATTGAGAGAACTTATTTGCTTTCACAGTAAGTTGTACTTTCACTTCGCCATTTCCTAAAATCTTGATGCCGCTTTTAGGATTTTTTACAATACCGCTCTCCATCAGAACTTCCGGAGTGATTTCAGTACCTGCCGCAAAGCTGTTAAGTTCCTCGATGTTTACAACCGCATACTCCTTGCGAGTCGGATTCGTAAATCCTCGCTTCGGCAAACGGCGATAAAGTGGATTTTGTCCGCCTTCGAAACCTGGACGCACACCACCGCCGGAACGAGCATTTTGACCTTTATGTCCGCGACCTGAAGTTTTTCCCGTACCGCTCGACGTTCCGCGGCCTACGCGTTTGCGAGGATGGCGGGAACCTGCCGCAGGAGAAAGTTCATGTAACTTCATCGTTCGTTGCACCTCCTTGATTATTTCTAAAGCAAATCATTCTGTTAAAGTCTTGTTATTAAGCTTCGATTTCTTTCACTTTCACCAAATGGCTAACTTTGTTAACCATTCCGCGAATCGCCGGGCTGTCGTTATGAACGACGGTTTGGTTGATTTTGCGCAAACCTAACGTGTTCACTGTAGTGCGCTGCGTTCCCGAACGACCGATCAGACTGCGAACGAGGGTAATTTCTAATTTAGCCAATGCGAGTCCCTCCTTAACCTAACAGTTCTTCTACGGTTTTACCGCGCAGTTTCGCCACATCTTCGGCACGTTTCAAACGGGACAAGCCTTCCAATGTCGCGTTGACCATGTTGATGGAGTTCGAAGAACCTAATGATTTTGTCAAAATATCGCCCACGCCGGCGAGCTCGAGCACCGCACGAACCGGTCCGCCCGCGATCACTCCCGTACCTTCGGATGCAGGCTTGAGCAGAACGCGGCCTGCGCCGAAATGGCCGATAACTTGGTGAGGAATAGTCGTTCCAACGAAAGGAACTTGGATCAGGTTTTTCTTCGCATCTTCGATACCTTTGCGAATCGCGTCCGGTACTTCGGAAGCTTTACCGATACCGGCGCCAACCCAACCTTTGCCGTCGCCGACAACGACGAGCGCGCTAAAGCTGAAACGGCGTCCGCCTTTTACGACTTTAGCAACGCGATTAATATTTACAACTTTTTCAGTCAGTTCTAAAGTGTTCGGATCTACACGCAAGTCGTTAACCTCCTTTGATTATTGTCCTAGAATTCCAGTCCGGCTTCGCGCGCAGCGTCCGCCAATGCTTGGATTCTTCCGTGATATAGATAACCGCCGCGGTCGAAAACAACTTGTTCAAAGCCTTGTGCTTTCGCACGTTTAGCGATTAATTCGCCGACTTTGCGAGCTGCTTCCACATTGCCGCCGTTTTCGATTTGATCTTTCAGATCTTTGTCAAGCGTCGATGCAGCCGCCAACGTTACGCCCTTTACGTCATCGATCAGTTGGGCGTACATATGTTTCGAAGAACGGAATACGTTCAAACGAGGGCGCTCAGCAGTACCTTGAATTTTTTTACGAACACGAAGGTGTCTTTTCAAACGAGCTTTATTTTTATCAGCTTTTGAAATCATGCTTCAAGTTTCACTCCCTTCAGTTTGCCATTAAGCTAACTTACTTCTTCTTACCGGCTTTACCTTCTTTGCGAATAATGCGCTCGCCTTCGTACTTAATCCCTTTGCCTTTGTACGGCTCAGGTTCGCGAACGGAGCGGATTTTCGCGGCATAAGCGCCGACGCGTTCTTTATCGATACCTTTAACGATAATTTTGGTATTCGACGGAACTTCGAATTCGATGCCTTGTTCCGGCGTAATTTCAACAGGGTGAGAGTAACCGACGTTCAATACGACTTTATCTCCGGTTTTGCTCGCACGATAACCGACGCCTACGAGCTCGAGAGATTTCGAGAAGCCTTCCGTTACGCCGTTCACCATGTTGGAAATGACGCTGCGAGTCGTTCCGTGAAGGGAACGGTGAGCTTTATTATCAGAAGGACGCTCGATCGTGATCACGTTCTCCGCAATCGACACTTTCATGTCTTTGTGGATTTCACGGGACAGCGTTCCTTTGGGACCTTTTACTGTGATCGTGCCGTTGTCTAAGGTGATGTCGACACCACCAGGCACTTGAATTGGTTTACGACCAATACGAGACATAGTTTGCACCTCCGATCTTTTGCGGTTGTATTACCATACGTAGCAGACGACTTCTCCGCCTGATTTTGCTTGACGAGCTTCCTTGTCCGTCATCACGCCTTTGGAAGTAGAGATAATCGCGATCCCTAAACCTCCAAGTACGCGAGGAATCTCGTTCGATTTCGTATAAACGCGAAGACCTGGCTTGCTGATTCTTTTCAAACCGGTAATAACGCGCTCGCTGTTCGGGCCGTATTTCAAGAAAATACGAATAATCCCTTGTTTATTGTCTTCAATATATTCTGCATCGCGGATGAAACCTTCGCGCTTCAAAATTTCAGCGATTTGCTTCTTCATGGTCGAAGCAGGCATCTCCACTGTTTCATGACGCACAACGTTCGCATTGCGAATGCGTGTTAGCATATCTGCAATCGGATCTGACATTACCATTAGTGTATTACCTCCTTCCCGCTGTAGGGTGATTACCAGCTTGCTTTTTTCACGCCAGGGATCTGGCCTTTATAGGCTAATTCACGGAAACATATTCTGCAAATTTTGAATTTCTGTAAAACCGAGTGTGGACGACCGCAACGCTCACAGCGAGTATAGGCTCGCACTTTGAATTTCGGTGCGCGTTGTTGTTTAACTTTCATCGAAGTTTTTGCCACGTTTTATTGACACCTCCCAAAAACTTGGAACCAAGTTTTTCTCATTAGGTTTATTTCGTAAAAGGCATGCCGAGTTGAGTTAACAATTCACGAGATTCTTCGTCCGTTTTCGCAGTCGTTACGATAACGATATCCATACCGCGAACTTTATCGACTTTATCGTATTCGATCTCCGGGAAGATCAATTGTTCTTTCAAACCGAGCGTATAGTTGCCGCGTCCGTCGAACGCTTTGTTCGATACGCCGCGGAAGTCGCGTACGCGCGGAAGCGTCACGTTGAACAATTTGTCCAAGAAATGATACATCCGGTCTCCGCGCAATGTTACTTTCGCGCCGATCGGCATGTTCTCGCGCAATTTAAAACCGGCGATCGATTTCTTCGCACGAGTGATGACCGGCTTTTGACCTGCGATAAGCTGCAAATCGTTCACGGCCGAATCAAGCACTTTGGAGTTTTGAACCGCATCGCCGACACCCATGTTGATGACGACTTTTTCGATTTTCGGAACCTGCATTACGGAAGAATAATTGAACTTTTGCATCAACGCAGGCGTAATTTCATTTAAAAAACGATCTTTTAATCTTGCTGCCATGGTTTATGGTCCTCCTTTCCGTCAAAACTGATTAATCGATAACTTCTCCGGATTTTTTCGCAACGCGAACTTTCTTGCCGTTATCCAGCACTTTGTATCCGATTCGAGTCACTTTGCCGCTCTTTGGATCCACATGCATCACGTTCGAAACGTGGATCGGAGCTTCTTGCTCGATGATACCGCCTTGCGGATTCGCTTGGTTCGGCTTTTGGTGTTTTTTCACCATGTTCACGCCTTCGACAAGAACGCGGTTTTCACGAGGATAAGCTGCGATGACGCGGCCTTTCTTCCCTTTGTCCTTCCCGGTAATGACGATTACCGTGTCGTCCTTTTTCACGTGCAATTTATTGTTATAGGATTCTTTGATCTTTTGCAATCTTGGCACTTTCTTACACCTCCTACTATCGAAGCGTCACAACCGCTTATCAGGTTCTGTTAGATAACTTCAGGAGCCAAGGAAACGATTTTCATGAAGTCTTTATCACGAAGCTCGCGAGCGACAGGTCCGAAAATACGCGTTCCGCGCGGGCTCTTATCTTCTTTTACAATAACCGCCGCGTTCTCGTCGAATGCGATGTAAGAACCGTCTTTCCGGCGAACCGAACGTTTCGTGCGAACGATAACCGCTCTAACGACATCACCTTTTTTGACAACGCCGCCTGGTGTTGCTTGTTTTACGGAACAAACGATCAAATCGCCGATATGCGCAGCACGACGTCCTGTGCCGCCCAGTACACGAATACACATTAATTCTTTCGCGCCGGAGTTGTCAGCGACAGCTAAACGTGTGAATGGTTGAATCATTTTCGATTTCCTCCTTTCGGAAAAATAGCACGTCCTTAAACGATTACCGCTTCTTCAACGATCTCTACGAGTCTCCAACGCTTATCTTTGGAGAGCGGACGAGTTTCCATAATTTTGACTGTATCGCCGATCTTCGCTTGATTGTTCTCATCATGCGCTTTAAATTTTTTCGTGTATTTAATGCGCTTGTGGTAGAGATCATGCTTTTTATAAGTTTCAACGGCAACAACGATGGTTTTATCCATTTTGTCGCTCACTACTTTACCGATCTGCACTTTACGAGCATTGCGTTCGCTCATACTTTGCCTCCTTCCTGAAATCAATACGTCTGGCGTTCACCGGACATATGCTTCATATAGATTCTTTTTCAACCCTGTTTCGAGGCTCGAAAAAAATCAATTAACTGATGATCCCAAGTTCTCTTTCACGTAATACGGTTTTAGCACGAGCTATTTCTTTACGCACATCACGAATCCGAGTCGGGTTATCAAGCTGGCCTGTAGCCAATTGAAAACGGAGGTTAAAGAGTTCTTCTTTAAATCCGGCAATTTTTTGTTCAATCTCAGCAGTGGTTAAGTTGCGCAATTCATTAGCTTTCATTTGCTTCACCACCCAATTCTTCTCGTTTCACAAACTTCGTTTTCACCGGCAGTTTGTGAGCGGCAAGACGCATCGCCTCACGAGCAATTTCCTCCGAAACGCCGGCAAGCTCGAACATAATTTTGCCCGGCTTAACTACTGCCACCCATTTCTCGACGTTACCTTTACCGCTACCCATCCGAACCTCAAGCGGCTTTTGCGTAATCGGTTTGTCCGGGAAAATTTTGATCCATACTTTACCGCCGCGGCGAATGTAACGAGTCATCGCGATACGCGCTGCTTCGATTTGGCGGTTCGTAATCCATGCAGGTTCCATGGCTTGCAAACCGTATTCGCCGAAATTCACTTCCGTGCCGCCTTTCGCGCGGCCTCTCATGC
This sequence comes from Paenibacillus sp. CECT 9249, assembly GCF_918697855.1. NCBI lineage: Bacteria > Bacillati > Bacillota > Bacilli > Caryophanales > Paenibacillaceae > Paenibacillus > Paenibacillus sp. CECT 9249. Next base: position 28,421 of record NZ_CAKKLI010000022.1, read on the forward strand.
TACCGCGTTGTTGCTTGCGGTGCTTTACACGTTTTGGTACCAACATGATTAGTTGCCTCCTTCCTTAGCAGCTTGCTTCTTAGCCGTAGGAAGTACCTCTCCACGATAAATCCATACTTTTACGCCGATGCGGCCGTATGTCGTATGCGCTTCTGCCGTGCCATAGTCGATGTCGGCGCGAAGCGTATGAAGTGGAACGGTTCCTTCGCTATAGCCTTCCGTACGAGCGATCTCGGCACCGCCTAAGCGTCCGCTAACCGCTGTTTTGACTCCTTTTGCGCCAGCGCGCATCGTTCTTTGGATCGCTTGTTTCAATGCACGACGGAAAGAAACGCGGCGTTCCAATTGTTGTGCGATGCTTTCCGCAACCAAGATTGCGTCAAGATCCGGAGTTTTAATTTCCGAAATGTTGATGTGCACTTTTTTGCCTTTGGAAATTTTCGCAATTTCCGTACGCAGCACTTCAACTTCCGAGCCACCTTTACCGATAACCATCCCTGGTTTCGCAGTGTGGATTGTTACATTTACACGATTCGCCGCTCTTTCGATTTCCACACGGGAAACGGCAGCGTCTTTCAATTTATTTTTCAGGTATTCACGAATTTTGACATCTTCCAGCAACAGATCACCGAAATCTTTGCCGGCATACCATTTGGACTCCCAGTCACGAATAATCCCTACACGTAATCCAACCGGATTTACCTTTTGCCCCACACGTTTTCCCTCCTTATTTTTCAGATACCACCAAGGTGATGTGGCTCGTTCTTTTGTTGATCCTGCTAGCACGTCCCATCGCGCGCGGGCGGAAACGTTTCAAAGTCGGACCCTGGTTCACGTACGCTTCCGTAATAACCAGTTTGTTAACATCCAAGTTATAGTTATGTTCAGCGTTTGCGATTGCGGAATTGAGCAGCTTCTCAACGACCGGGGAAGCCGATTTAGGCGTATGGCGCAAAATTGCGATCGCGTCGCCCACTTGTTTCCCGCGAATCAAGTCAACTACGAGTTGAGCTTTACGAGGAGCAATCCGAACATAATTCGCACTTGCTTTCGCTTGCATTGTATTACCTCCTCTCAAACAATTAAAGACGATTAACGTCTGCCTGTTTTCTTGTCGTCGTCCGTATGTCCTTTATACGTACGGGTTGGAGCGAATTCGCCCAATTTGTGACCGACCATATCTTCCGTTACGTATACCGGCACATGCTTGCGGCCATCATACACCGCGAAAGTGTGTCCGATAAATTGCGGGAAAATGGTAGAGCGGCGGGACCATGTTTTCACAACCGCCTTTTTGTTGCTCTCATTCATTTCCTCGACTTTTTTCAACAGATAACCGTCGACGAACGGTCCTTTTTTTAGACTGCGACCCATGTGTGAATCCTCCCTTCACCAAGCCATACCGCCTGCGTTTGCGCACGGCGGGCTAACGTTACGCCACGATGCGTGGCGACAATTCTTCTTGCGGCATTATTATTTCGTACGGCGACGAATAATGTATTGGTCAGAAGCTTTGTTTTTCTTACGCGTTTTGTAGCCAAGAGTCGGTTTGCCCCATGGAGACATCGGCGATTTGCGTCCGATCGGAGCGCGGCCTTCACCACCACCGTGCGGGTGATCGTTCGGGTTCATGACGACACCGCGTACTTCAGGGCGTTTGCCTAACCAGCGGGAGCGGCCTGCTTTACCGATTTTCACAAGCTCGTGATCTTGGTTGCCTACAGATCCGATCGTCGCGCGGCAAACTTTCAAAATTTTGCGAACTTCGCCGGAAGATAAACGTACCGATACGTATTTCTCTTCTTTACCGAGCAGCTGCGCTTCCGTACCTGCAGCGCGAACCAATTGTCCGCCTTTGCCTGGCTTCAGTTCGATATTGTGGATAAGCGTACCCACCGGGATGTTTTCAAGCGGGAGCGCGTTACCGACTTTAATATCGGCACCTGCTCCGGACATGATTTGATCGCCGACTTTCAAACCTTGCGGCGCGATGATATAACGTTTCTCGCCGTCCGCATAATGGATCAAAGCGATGTTGGAAGTCCGGTTCGGGTCGTACTCGATTGTAGCAACGCGTCCTGGTATTCCATCTTTGTTCCGTTTGAAATCGATCATGCGGTATTTGCGTTTATGACCGCCACCGTGGTGACGAACCGTAATTTTACCTTGGTTGTTGCGTCCTGCCGTTTTGCTTAGCGGCGCAAGCAACGATTTCTCCGGCGTGCTTGTCGTAATTTCTTCAAACGTCGACACGCTCATCGCGCGACGTGCCGGGGATGTCGGTTTATATTTTTTAATAGGCACTTCTTGTCCCTCCTTACTTCAGAAATAATTCTTTAAGCCGATTCGAAAATTTCAAGCGGCTTGCTGTCCGCGCTTAAAGTCACGATCGCTTTTTTCCATTCGGACGTATATCCGAAATGGCGGCCGTAACGCTTAGGCTTCGCCGGAACGCGCATAACGTTCACTTTCGCTACTTTTACTTTGAAAATTTGTTCAATCGCCTGTTTGATTTCGACCTTATTCGCACGCATATCCACTTCAAAAGCGTACTTCATTTCCGCCATGTAGTCGCTCGTGCGTTCCGTAATCACAGGACGCTTGATAATATCGCGAGGATCCTTCATTACGCGAACACCTCCTCTACTTTCTGAACTGCTTCTTTCGTAATGATCAGCTTGTCGTATACCATTACGTCCAAAACGTTAATGCCGTCAGCCGCTACAAATTTCACGCCCGGAATGTTGCGCGCGGAAAGAGCGACATTGTCGTCGTAGCTTGGAGTCACGACCAAAGCTTTACGATCCACTTTCAAGTTATTTAAAATCGCCGCGAATTCTTTCGTTTTCGGTGCATTCATCGTTAATTGATCCAATACGATAATTTCATTACCTACAACTTTCGAAGACAATGCGGATTTGATTGCCAAGCGACGAACTTTCTTCGGGAGTTTGAAGCCGTAGCTGCGAGGAGTCGGTCCGAACACGGTACCGCCGCCTTTCCATTGCGGTGCGCGAATGGAGCCTTGACGAGCGCGGCCCGTTCCTTTTTGTTTCCATGGTTTACGGCCGCCGCCGCGAACTTCGGAACGCCCTTTCGTTTTGTGAGTGCCTTGACGTTCTGCTGCTTGCTGCATAACAACAGCTTGATGCAATACATGAACATGCGGCTCGATGCCGAATACGCTATCCGCCAATTCGATCTCGCCTACCGATGCTCCGCTTACATTGTATACTGTTACTTTAGGCATTTCTTGTTCCTCCTTTCTTTACGCAATTAATTCTTCACCGTAGATTTGATTTTCACGAAACTGTTCTTCGCTCCAGGAACGGATCCTTTAACGAGCAACACGTTGCGTTCCGCATCCACGCGAATCACTTCCAGCTTTTGAAGCGTTACCGTCTCGTTGCCCATATGCCCTGGAAGACGTTTGCCTTTCGGTACGCGGTTCGCCTGGATGGAACCCATCGAACCCGGTCCGCGATGATAGCGGGAACCGTGCGACATCGGTCCGCGGCTTTGTCCCCATCTTTTAATAACGCCTTGGAACCCTTTCCCTTTCGAAGTACCCGTTACGTCAACGAATTCGCCAACTTCGAAAATATCGGCTTTCAATTCCTGTCCGACTTCGTAATTCGCCATGTCTACGCCGCGAATTTCACGAATGTAGCGCTTAGGTGCGGTTCCTGCTTTTTTCGCATGAGCCGTTTCAGGTTTGTTGGCGTTTTTTTCTTTCTTATCGACAAAACCGAGCTGAACCGCCTCGTATCCGTCGTTCTCTTGGTCTTTCTTTTGCAGAACTACGCAAGGGCCGGCTTCAATAACCGTGACCGGAATCACGTTGCCTTCCGGAGTAAATACTTGCGTCATTCCCAATTTTCTCCCTAAGATACCTTTCATGTTGACACCTCTTTTCCTTTCCTACTCTCGTTAATCTTGTATTACAGTTTGATTTCGATATCTACACCGGACGGCAGATCCAAGCGCATTAAGGCATCCACAGTTTGTGGCGTTGGGTTGACAATATCGATCAAGCGCTTGTGCGTACGCATTTCGAATTGCTCCCGAGAATCCTTATACTTGTGTACCGCACGAAGAATAGTAATGATTTGCTTCTCGGTAGGAAGCGGAATCGGACCGGATACACCTGCGCCGGAACGTTTTGCCGTTTCCACGATTTTCTCTGCGGACTGATCAAGAATTCTGTGATCATAAGCTTTCAAACGAATACGAATTTTTTGCTTTGCCATGCTAGTCCCTCCTTCTATCGCCCAATTTGGTATCGGACATACTCCGTGAAAATTTTCCGAACACCGTCCCATGGCAAAGGGGCCGGGTGTGTCGGTAACCTCTCACATCATCGCAACGTCACAGAACAACATTCACTATTATATATAAAACGAATGACAAATGCAACAAAAAGTTCATATGGGGCATGATTTTATTCGATATTTCCGAATGGGCGTTTTCGAAGACGGGAAGGATAACGGAAACGGGCCTGAAACCGTCCCTTCCGGCAGCCCGTCTCCTACAAATTGATCGTCGTTTCGTTCAGCGCACTCGCCGACGCGGCCACCTCATAGGTGGATTGTCCGATGCTTTCCAGCGTCTCGTTCAGCGCGGTCATTTCTTTTTCGATCATCACGATTTCGTCGCCGATATGCTTCATGGAGTCTACAATCATGCCGAATGCATGGCTCGTCCCTTTCGAATGCTCATGCCCGTCCTTGACCAGCCGCTGGACGTTGCCGATCGCTGCGACCACTTCTTCAGTATGCCGCTCGGACTGTTCTACCAAATCGGCAATCAGCGCGACCGTCCGTCTCGTATCCTCGGATAACGATTTCACTTCATTGGATACGACGCCGAATCCTTTGCCGTGCTCCCCGGCTCTTGCCGCTTCGATCGACGCGTTGAGCGCGAGCAGTTTCGTTTGATTGGCGATCTGCTGAACGGCGCCGACGATGCCCCGAATTTGCCGCGACAACTCCGACAGTTGCATGACCGCTTGCTCCATATGAGACGAGCTCTTGTCGATAATCTCGATCTTGGCGGTCATTTCGTCCAGTTTCATCTTCCCTTCCAGGGCGAGCTTGCTTGATCGTTCGGACACTTCCGTACTGCGATAGATCGCCTGCTTTACTTCGTTGCTTTTCGCGACCAACTGCTGCACCGATCCGCTCGTTTCTTTCGTTAGCCGCGCCAGCCCTTCGCTCAAGCCGAACAAGTTCTGTTTCAGTTCGTCTTTCACTTTTTCATACTGCTCTTCCCGCTCGTGCAAATGTTCCGCCTCATAGATTTCCAGAACGAGCTGCTGCTCCAAGTTCAACAGCTTCAGCACCGATTTCACATAAGCGACGCGCTCTTCCGGGTTGCTTATATAGGTATGTAAAATATCGATCAATGAGTTTTGCAAGTTTTGAAATGAGCCCATATACCATTTCGGGCGCAGGCCGATTCGCAGATGAACCTGGGCGATTCGGAACCGTTTGCCGACGTACGCCTCGTCGATTCGGCCGGAGAACATTTCCATAATATGCGCGGTCAATGTTTTTTTCAGCCGCTCGATCGTACTATGGCTTGTTATGATGGCTTCCAATTCTTTCACGCCCAGAATCGAATCGTAGAATGCGGCGGTTATTTCGCCGATATGCCGTTCGATCAGCGGCTGCATTTGCCGGATCCGCTGCAAATCGTCCGCGTTCAGCCGAATCATCTCGAACTGTTTGCGAACGTCTTCGTTGCCGCCGCAATCGATGACGACTTCATGCTTTTTCTCCGTATCCAATAGATCTTGGCTCCTTCGCTTTCCGTTGCGTTGGCTTCCGAAACGTTGTGCAAATGCTAAAAACCGTTTTTCGCTCATTTCAATCTCCTCCTCAATAAGACAGTGCAGAATGCGTTCAAGCGCGCTTCTCCATCGACATGCCAATATTTTGAAGGAAACGTTTTAAATTAGATGTGAGTTATGTCACACCGTGGATAAAAGGCTGTAAACTACCGCCGGCCCGTACGCCTTAACCTGTGCGCCCTTAACCTGCGGTTTGTCGTACCGGTTACGTCCGGGGACGAAGCCGTATCATCTTGTCGTCGCCCTGCTGCGGATTTCCTCGTCCGTCGCGGTTATTGGTCATGACATATACGGAGCCGTCCGGCCCTTCGTAGATGTTGCGAATTCTCCCCAAATCGCGAAACAACGCCTCTACATTTTTTGCTTCATTATAATGGGGTTCGCTTAGCTCGATCAGCAGCGCTTGCTTCCCCGCCAAATTCGCGACAAGCAGCCTGTTCTTCCACGGACCTTGCGTAATAAAGGCCATGCCCGACGGAGCCCATGTTTCTTCCCCGCTATGGAGCAGCGGCTTTATCAAATCCGGATATTGTCCGGATTGTTCGTCGCCTTGAACGATCGGCCAGCCGTAATTCGCGCCGGCTTCGATCCGATTCACTTCGTCATGCGCCGATTGGCCGTGTTCCGAAGCGTACAACTGCCCCGTGACGGGATGCCACGCGAGGCCTTGCGGATTGCGGTGTCCCAAGCTGTATACCGGCGAGCCGGGAAACGGATTGTCCTGCGGGATGGAGCCGTCCGGTGCGAACCGCAATATTTTACCGCCTAAGCTTTCGCGTTCCTGGGCGAGTCCCGGCTCGTACCGGTCGCCGGTCGTAATGTAGAGATAGCCGTCCGGACCGATTTTGATCCTTCCTCCGTTATGGTTGGCAGCGCCGGGCAGCCCGTCGATCAGCACTTGATCGATCTCGGCCTTGTTGCCGTTCTCCTTCAATCGAATGACCCGATTCCGGATTCCTTCTTCCGTCTCGTATGTATGGTACGCATACAGGAAGCGGTTGTCTTCGAAGTTCGGATCGATCGCAAGCCCCAGCAGCCCCCCTTCGCTTCTGCTGATGAAAGGCGCCTCCATTTCGATGAGCGGCTCCTTCGCCAGACGATCCTGCTCGATCACTCGAATCGCCCCCGGCCTCTCGGTGAAGAAGATTCGCCCGTCCGGAGCGATCGCCATTTCCCACGGCACATTCAGCCCTTCTGCCAACGTTTCGGCCGTATACGGGATGGCGGACTCTCTCGCCGTTTCAACCGCGCTTGGCCCCTCGCCTTCTTTCGCCGTTCCGCCGCGCAACGTCTCGTCATCGCAGCCTGCCCCGGACAGCAACAACAGCATCATGCCCGCCAGCGCGATGCGTCTGCCTGGGGTTGTGACACTGTTGCCGGTGACTGGTTTGCCTGTGGATCGTTTGCCCGCGACTGGTTTGCTTGCGAGTTTGCTTGCACCTCTTTTGCCTGCGATTCGTTTTTTTTCTTCGATCCGTTTGGCTTCGATCCGTTTGCCTATGCCGCTTTTATTTGCGACTCTTTTTCCAATGCTTTGCTTGTCTATCATTTTGCTAATGTTTCCTTTGCCCGAAAATTGCCCAAGTGTTCGCTCCAACCATTCGCCCGCACTGTGTTTCATCGCATTCTCCCCCTTATACGAATCTTCCCTTTCGTTTTCGCCGTTCGAAGATGACTTTATTACGTCTTATCATACCATAAGCCGGCAGGAGGTTCGCGAATGGGATCCGTTTGATCCGACCGAACCCGGGCATGCGCTCCTTCATTGGATTTTATCCAATGTTGCTCCTTTCAAACCTCAAGATACAGTCGTTCATTGGATTTATCAAATATTTTGCTCCTTGCAAACCTCAAGATACAGTCGTTCATTGGATTTATCAAATATTTTACTACTTGTAAACCCCAGGATAAGGTCGTTCATTGGATTTTATCCAATGTTTTATCCGCTTGAAACCGAACATGCAGCCCTCCGTTGGATTTCATCCAATAGAATCAGCAGAAAATGCAGCGAACAGACGAAGATGGGGGCATTCCATTGGACAATTTCCAACAGGGACCCGTTTTGCCCGTGAAATCGGCTGTTTTCATTGGACAATTTCCAATCGGCTATCACTGACAAGCTAGCAATTTAATGGTTAACAGTATTTTATGAAGGCAATTTGCTTCATTTGGGCGGTGAGGGCGGATTTAGCGGTAGTTAATTTGGGGTATGTATCACAAGCGTTGCATTGAGCGTTTTGTTGTGACTTACGACGATTGAGCTAGAAGGGCTCTGCACTGGGGCGCTATTTTGCTGAATCTTCAGATAACAAGCATTGGCGTTGCCTCGAAAAAGGTTGCGAATTTAGGGGGCTAACTGAAAAAGGTGGTAAGACCGACGATTTCCGATGCATAGCGATACGTGGTTTATAATGGGGAACGTCTTCCTTTTGAGCCGAATAAGGATTGTTAGGAGACTGTCGATTTAAAGTGGACAACAATTATTTTGCTTCAAAATCGCCGCTCAGATGGAATTTCAGATGAAAGATGGTCCCTTGTCTAAAAGAAAATCGATCTGATGGCATCTGAGAAGCAAATTAAAAAAGTGTCCTCAATTATAGACAGCCTCGTTAGTTTCGTTAGCGCTAAACGAAGAGCGTAGGTCCGCGCGGACCGCCTTCGAAATTGAGGGAGGTATCCCCTTCTATATGCGCAATAAAGCCAGTTACTTCAACGGCAGGGATTTATGAAATTGAAATAGGCCGCCGATTGACTGTATATAACTTTGAAAATCTGCGAGAGGCGGCATAACGAATACGAAAAATCATACACAATGTGCCGTGCACGCATCGAATCGGTCGATATTGTTCGAAATTTCATACACAAAACGCGATTTCAGGCCCTGATCCAGTAATTGTATACGAAAAATCATACAAAATGTGCGGCGCACGCATCGAATCCGACGATATTATTCGAATTTTCATATACAAATCGCGATGTAAGCCCTGGTCCTGGGGTACGTATAGGGAAAGTGGCGAGTTGCTTGAAATTGGCGCCAGGTTTTACCGTTCAGGCAGCGAGAAAGCCAACATAGCCCCAATATAACTCCGCAATTTGGAGTTAATCGCCGAGCCGGAGCACCGAGCGCAATTCCCGGCAGACGGTGTATTGCTGCATGCCGGCAGTCGGATCGCAAGCTCCCGCAAATCTGCATTGTCACGGGTTGGGTGGTTGGTCGCCGAGTTCCTCCTACACCGATCCCTATAACGAAGAAAATCCATTACCGCAACGATGCGATAATGGATTTCCGATAGGGCGTTCTAGCGAACGCCTGTTATTATTTAATGATGGATGCAACCGCACCGGCACCAACCGTACGTCCGCCTTCGCGAATCGCGAAGCGAGTACCTTCTTCGATCGCGATTGGAGCGATCAGTTCAACCGTAACGGTGATGTTGTCGCCAGGCATAACCATCTCAGAGCCTTCCGGCAAGTTGATGATGCCAGTTACGTCCGTTGTACGGAAGTAGAATTGAGGACGGTAACCTGTGAAGAAAGGTTTGTGGCGTCCGCCTTCTTCTTTCGTCAATACGTATACTTGAGCTGTAAAGTTCGTATGAGGTTTAACGGAACCCGGCTTAGCCAAAACTTGGCCGCGCTCGATTTCTTTACGGTCAACACCGCGAAGAAGCGCACCGATGTTGTCACCAGCTTGTGCGGAGTCAAGAAGTTTACGGAACATCTCAACGCCTGTAACAACGGATTTGCGAGTTTCTTCAGCGATACCAACGATTTCGATTTCGTCGCCGACTTTAACGACACCGCGCTCTACGCGACCTGTAGCAACCGTACCGCGGCCAGTGATCGAGAATACGTCCTCAACCGGCATCAAGAAAGGCTTGTCAGTATCGCGCTCCGGAGTTGGGATGTAGTTGTCGATTTGTTCGAACAACTCAAGAATTTTTTCTGCCCATTCTCCGTCCGGATTTTGAAGAGCTTCACGAGCGGAACCGCGAATGACCGGAGTGTCGTCGCCCGGGAATTCGTATTCGCTAAGAAGATCGCGAATTTCCATTTCAACAAGTTCAAGCAACTCTTCGTCTTCAACCATGTCGCATTTGTTCATGAATACGACGATGTAAGGCACGCCTACTTGGCGGGACAACAAGATGTGCTCGCGAGTTTGCGGCATCGGGCCGTCAGCAGCGGAAACGACGAGAATCGCGCCGTCCATTTGCGCAGCACCGGTGATCATGTTTTTAACGTAGTCGGCGTGACCTGGGCAGTCAACGTGTGCATAGTGACGAGTAGCGGACTCGTATTCCACGTGGGAAGTCGAGATTGTGATACCGCGCTCGCGCTCTTCCGGAGCTTTATCGATTTGGTCGTAAGCGATCGCGGAACCGCCGCCGTATTTTTTTGTCAATACTGTTGTAATCGCAGCTGTCAAAGTAGTTTTACCATGGTCAACGTGACCAATTGTACCGATGTTAACATGCGGTTTAGTACGTTCAAATTTAGCCTTTGCCATTTGAAACGAAGCCTCCTTAATATTTGGAAATTATATGTTGCCTGGCTGTGCGCCTGAATGAGTCAAGCGCACAGCCGGCTGGAAAACAATCTTAAGAGCCGCTCTTCGAAATGATTTCCTCGGCAATGTTGCGAGGCACTTCTTCGTAGTGGGAAATTTCCATCGAGAAGACACCGCGGCCTTGTGTACCGGAACGCAATACCGTCGTATATCCGAACATTTCGGACAACGGCACTTTCGCACGAATCACTTGCGCGCCCCCGCGGGAATCCATACCTTCGATCCGGCCGCGACGGGAGTTAAGCATACCCATCACGTCGCCCATGTATTCTTCCGGAACGGTAACTTCCACTTTCATGATCGGCTCGAGCAGAACCGGATTACATTTGTCTTTCGCCGCTTTCAAAGCCATCGAACCGGCAATCTTAAACGCCATCTCACTGGAGTCGACGTCATGGTAAGATCCGTCAACGATCGTGGCTTTCACATCGACGAGCGGGAAGCCGGCAAGAACACCGTTCTTCATCGCTTCTTCGATACCCGCTTGCGCAGGAGCGATATATTCTCTCGGAACCGCACCGCCGACGATTTTGCTGTCGAACTGCAGGCCGGTGCCCGCTTCAAGCGGTTCGAATTCGACCCAAACGTGTCCGTATTGTCCGCGACCGCCGGATTGGCGTACGAACTTGCCTTCCACGCGTGCAGGAGTGCGGAACGTTTCGCGGTAAGCAACTTGCGGTTTACCTACGTTCGTATCCACTTTGAACTCGCGGCGCATACGGTCGATAATAATATCGAGATGAAGCTCGCCCATACCGGCAAGGATCGTTTGGCCCGTTTCTTCGTTCGTCGAAGCGCGCAGCGTCGGATCCTCTTCCGTCAATTTCGCGAGCGCCGCGCCAAGCTTGTCTTGGTCGGCTTTCGTCTTCGGCTCGACGGCGATCTCGATAACCGGATCCGGGAAGTTCATGGATTCCAGAATAACCGGATTTTTCTCGTCGCAAAGCGTGTCGCCCGTGCCTGTATCTTTCAAACCTACGGCAGCCGCGATATCGCCGGAGTACACGATGGAGATCTCCTGGCGGCTGTTCGCATGCATTTGCAGGATACGGCCGATCCGTTCGCGTTTGCCTTTCGTCGCGTTCAATACGTACGATCCGGATTGTAGCACGCCGGAATATACGCGGAAGAACGTCAGTTTACCGACATAAGGATCTGTCATGATCTTGAAAGCAAGCGCCGCGAACGGCTCTTCGTCGGAAGAATGGCGAACCGCTTCCGTACCGTCTTCAAGATGACCTTTAATGTCAGGTACGTCGATCGGCGCAGGCAAGTAATCGACAACGGCGTCCAACATCAATTGAACCCCTTTGTTGCGATAGGAAGACCCGCAAACGACCGGGAAGATTTGTACGCTACATACCCCTTTGCGCAATGCCGCTTTCAGTTCGGGTACTGTAATTTCCTCACCTTCAAGATACTTCATGGTCAAGTCTTCGTCAAGCTCCGCTACCTTCTCGACCAATTCCATGCGAAGTTCTTCGACTTTGTCTTTGTACTCCGCCGGAATTTCGATTTGTTCGATATCTTTGCCAAGGTCGTCTTTGTAGATATAAGCTACTTGTTCGACCAAGTCGATGATACCTTTGAAATCATTCTCCGCTCCGATTGGAAGTTGAATCGCAACGGCATTTGCTTGCAATCTGTCGCGCATCGTTTGAATAACGTGCAAAAAGTCCGCTCCGACGGTATCCATTTTATTGACATATGCAATACGCGGAACACCGTATTTATCGGCTTGTCTCCAAACCGTCTCGGATTGCGGCTCTACGCCTTCCTTCGCGCTAAAAACACCAACTGCCCCATCCAATACACGCAAGGAACGCTCAACTTCAACGGTGAAGTCAACGTGTCCGGGGGTATCGATGATATTGATGCGGTGACCCTTCCATTGAGCGGTCGTCGCGGCAGACGTAATCGTAATACCGCGCTCTTGCTCTTGCTCCATCCAGTCCATCGTAGCCGCACCTTCGTGAACTTCCCCGATTTTGTGCGTACGGCCCGTAAAGAACAAGATCCGCTCCGTAGTCGTAGTCTTACCGGCATCAATATGTGCCATGATCCCGATGTTGCGTGTATTTTTCAAGGAGAACTCTCTTGCCATGAAACAGTCTCCCTTCAAATTAGACTATCTTAACTGAATTCTATAAATTGACGAAACGTAAAGCTTGATCCTACCAACGATAGTGCGCGAACGCTTTGTTGGCGTCAGCCATTTTGTGCGTGTCTTCACGTTTCTTGACGGAAGCGCCTGTGTTGTTGGAAGCGTCGATAATCTCAGCCGCCAAACGCTCTTCCATCGTTTTCTCCCCGCGAGTGCGGGAATAGTTTACGAGCCAACGCAACCCTAAGGAGGTGCGTCTTTCAGGTTTTACTTCGATCGGCACTTGGTAGTTGGCGCCGCCGACACGACGAGCTTTAACTTCCAATACCGGCATAATATTTTTGATCGCTGCTTCAAACACTTCCATCGGCTCTTTGCCTGTACGTTCTTGAATCAACTTGAACGCATCGTAAAGGATTGTTTGAGCAACGCCCCGTTTACCGTCGATCATGATGCGGTTGATCAGGCGAGTAACCAATTTGCTGTTATACACCGGATCCGGCAACACGTCTCTCTTCGAAACTGGACCTTTGCGTGGCATGGGTATCCCCCTTTCTTTCGTCATTCTATCAATCTTCTGCTTACATCGTCATTCGATTATTTTTTCTCTTTCGGACGTTTCGTACCGTATTTCGAACGAGCTTGCATACGGTTGTTCACGCCTGCAGTATCCAATGCACCGCGCACGATATGGTAACGTACCCCCGGAAGGTCTTTTACCCGTCCGCCGCGAACCAATACGACACTGTGCTCTTGCAAGTTGTGTCCGATTCCGCCGATATACGCGTTCACTTCCACGCGGTTCGTCAAACGAACACGAGCGTATTTACGAAGCGCGGAGTTCGGTTTTTTCGGAGTCAAAGTACCTACGCGAGTACATACGCCGCGTTTTTGCGGGGCGCTCAAATCAGTCTCTTCACGCTTCAAAGCGTTGAATCCTTTTTGCAATGCAGGGGATTTAGACTTCGATTTTTTCTCTTCGCGGCCTTTGCGCACTAATTGATTAATTGTTGGCATGTTGCCACCCCCTTCCCATAATAAACATTCGATTATGAGCCGCTTTTAAGCCCACAGACCCAGGCGGTTCATAAAAGAACAAACGAAATGTCTTTGCCCGGGACTCCCGCCCCTACAAAAACATTAGTTTCATTATTCATTCACAACGGCAACCATCGCGGCTCCGACTTCGATCCCGCAAGCTTTGCCGAGATTCCGCATCGTGTCGACGTAAGTTACCTTCACGCCGGCTTTCTTGCACAGCGCGATCACTTTCGATGTAATCCGCGAATCGGCATCTTCCGCCACATACACTTCGACGGCTTGCCCCAGTTCGACCATTCGCATCGTCTGTTTGGTGCCGATCTTAATGTTCGCGTCCTGTAATCCTTTATCATAAGACATCGATCATATCCTCCAAAAGAACAGGTGATACGTTAGCTTAGGCACACTACGATATATTATCATTTCAAAAATCGGATGTCAAGAAAAAACTGAAACGGAATGAGGGAAAGCCACGCCGGCTTATCCGCTCATTCCGCTCCGCCATAACCGCTATTCTATCGATACGGCTTCCAATTCTTCCTGTGTCGGTTCTTCCGGCTCAGGCTCGACGAATTTGACGTTGCGATATCGGCTCATGCCCGTTCCCGCAGGAATCAGCTTACCGATAATGACGTTCTCCTTCAAGCCGAGCAATTGGTCGACTTTTCCTTTGATGGCCGCATCGGTCAAGACGCGAGTCGTTTCCTGGAACGATGCCGCCGACAGGAAGGAGTCGGTTTCAAGCGACGCTTTCGTAATCCCGAGCAATACCGGTTTCGCGACAGCCGGTTCTTTGCCGGAGAGAATCGCATCCTTGTTGGCCGCTTCGTATTCGTGAATATCCACGAACGAGCCCGGCAACAGAGGCGTATCTCCCGAATCGACGATTCGGATTTTGCGCAGCATTTGCTTGATCATAACCTCGACGTGCTTGTCGTTAATCTCAACCCCTTGGTTTCGATATACGCGCTGCACCTCTTGGAGAATGTAGTTTTGCACGCCGCGAATTCCTTTAATGCGCAGCATATCTTTCGGGTCGATCGAACCGTCCGTCAACTCGTCGCCGGCTTCGACCTCTTTCCCTTCGTATACGCGAATGCGCGATCCGTACGTAACGGCGTACACTTTCGTTTCGGCTTCGCCCTGAATTTCGATTTCGCGGCGGTCTTTCGCCTCGCGAATTTCTTTCACGACGCCGTCGATTTCGGTAATGACCGCTTGCCCTTTCGGATTCCGCGCTTCGAACAGCTCCTGAATCCGCGGCAAACCTTGCGTAATATCGTCTCCCGCGACGCCCCCGGTATGGAACGTACGCATCGTGAGCTGCGTTCCCGGCTCCCCGATCGATTGCGCGGCGATAATGCCGACCGCTTCCCCGATCTCGACGTGCTTGCCGGTCGCCAGATTGCGGCCGTAGCACATTTTGCAGACGCCGTGACGGGCGCGGCAGCTAAGAACCGAACGGATTTGCAGACGCTCGACGCCGTCGGGCTTCATGAGCGCTCCCGATTTGAGCAGCAGATCGGCTTTGTCGGAATCGATCAATTCGTTGCGGTTCACGATAATTTCGCCGGTTTGCGGATGGCGTACCGTTTCGAACGAATAGCGTCCTTCGATCCGGTCGAACAAGTCTTCGATAACCTCTTTGCCGTCTTGAATTTTGCTGACGGTAAATCCTTTATCCGTACCGCAATCTTCCTCGCGGATGATGACGTCTTGCGCCACGTCGACGAGACGGCGCGTCAGGTAACCGGAGTCCGCCGTACGAAGCGCGGTGTCGGCCAAACCTTTCCGCGCGCCGTGCGTGGAAATAAAGTACTCCAAGACGGTCAAGCCTTCGCGGAAGTTCGATTTGATCGGCAATTCGAAAATTCGGCCCGACGGCGTAGCCATCAGCCCCCGCATGCCTCCAAGCTGCGTAATCTGCGATTTGTTACCGCGCGCTTTGGAGTCGACCATGAGCATGATCGAATTGTAACGGTCCATCGATTTCATCAATACGTCGGTAATCCGGTCTTTCGTTTGGCCCCAAATTTCGATAACCCGGTCGTACCGCTCTTCGTCCGTAATCAGACCGCGGCGGTATTGATTGGTAACCACTTTGACCTTCTCTTCGGATTCGCGCAAAATATCCGCTTTTTCCTGCGGTACGATAACATCGGAGACGGCAATCGTAATGCCCGCTTTCGTCGAGTACGTAAAGCCGAGCTGTTTGATTTTGTCCAGAATGACCGACGTTTCCGTCGTATGGTACGTCTCGAAACATTTGGCGATAATTTGTCCCAAATATTCTTTGCCGACCGCGCCCGTTTGCGGAAGCGACAGCATGTACTCGCGGATATCGACGCCTTTGTCGTATACAAAGTATTGTTCCGGCGTTCCTTGCAGCAAGTTCGTTTTCGTAGGCTCGTTGATGTACGGGAACGACGCCGGGAATATTTCGTTGAAAATAATCCGGCCGACCGTCGTAACCAGCATCGCGCCCTGCTGCTTGTCGGTGAAGGACGTTTTGCCCAGCGCCTTGACCGGAATCGCGACGCGCGCATGCAGCGAGGCGGTTCCGCGTTGATAAGCGGAGATCGCTTCGTTCGGATGGGCGAAGATGAGGCCCGTTCCTTCCGCTTCCTTGTTGTCCATCGTCAAGTAATAGCTGCCCAGAACCATATCCTGAGAAGGCGTGACGACCGGTTTGCCGTCTTTCGGGTTCAGAATGTTCCCCGAAGCCAGCATCAGAATGCGCGCTTCCGCTTGCGCTTCGGCGGACAACGGCACGTGCACCGCCATCTGGTCGCCGTCGAAGTCGGCGTTGTACGCCGTACATACGAGCGGATGAAGCTTAATAGCGCGTCCTTCCACAAGAATCGGTTCGAACGCTTGGATCCCGAGTCTGTGCAGCGTAGGAGCGCGGTTCAGCAGAACCGGATGCTCTTTAATGACTTCTTCGAGCACGTCCCATACTTCCGGGCTGACCCGTTCCACTTTGCGTTTCGCGCTCTTGATATTATGCGCCAATCCTTTATTGACAAGCTCTTTCATGACGAAAGGCTTAAACAATTCCAATGCCATCTCTTTCGGCAAGCCGCATTGGTACATTTTCAGGCTCGGTCCGACAACGATAACGGAACGACCCGAGTAGTCAACGCGCTTTCCGAGCAAGTTTTGACGGAAACGGCCTTGCTTCCCTTTGAGCATATGGCTGAGCGATTTCAAAGGCCGGTTGCCGGGACCCGTTACCGGGCGGCCGCGGCGGCCGTTGTCGATCAGCGCGTCCACCGCTTCTTGCAGCATCCGCTTCTCGTTCTGCACGATAATATCCGGCGCGCCGAGGTCGAGGAGACGTTTCAAGCGGTTGTTGCGGTTAATAACGCGGCGGTACAGATCGTTCAAGTCGGACGTGGCGAAACGTCCGCCGTCCAATTGAACCATCGGACGCAGCTCCGGCGGAATGACCGGCAGCACGTCGAGAATCATCCATTCCGGTTCGTTGCCCGAATTGCGGAACGCTTCGATAACTTCGAGACGCTTGATCGCACGGTTGCGGCGTTGTCCTTGCGCCGTGCGCAGCTCTTCTTTCAAAAATTCGAGTTCTTTATCGATATCGAGATCTTGAAGCAGCTTTTTGACCGCTTCGGCTCCCATGCCAGCCTGGAATCCGTAGCCGTATTTCTCGCGGTAGCTGCGGTATTCCTTCTCGGACAGCAGTTGCTTCTTCTCGAGCGGCGTATCGCCCGGATCGGTGACCACATAGGAAGCGAAGTAAATAATCTCTTCGAGCGAGCGCGGCGACATATCCAGCGCCAAACCCATGCGGCTTGGAATTCCTTTGAAATACCAAATATGCGAAACCGGGGCGGCCAATTCGATATGGCCCATCCGCTCGCGGCGCACTTTCGCGCGGGTTACTTCAACGCCGCAGCGGTCGCAGACGACGCCTTTATAACGGACGCGTTTATATTTGCCGCAATGACATTCCCAGTCTTTCGTCGGGCCGAATATTTTTTCACAAAAGAGCCCTTCTTTTTCCGGTTTTAAGGTACGATAGTTGATTGTCTCCGGCTTTTTTACTTCTCCGCGGGACCAAGAACGAATTTTGTCCGGTGAAGCTAATCCGATCTTCATAAATTCGAAATTGTTTACGTCCATCAAGGAGCAACCCTCCTTAATCATGTACTTATTGGAATCATGTACTCATTGGCAAAATATATCCGGGCAGAAAGCCGGCGCCTATTCGACGCCGACCTCGGCTCCTTCCAGATTCAAGCTAAGCTTATCGCCGCTCGCATCGTCGTCATCGTCGATTTCTTTCATTTCGATCTCTTCCTCGTTTTCGGTCAAGATCTTCACATCCATACCCAAGCTTTGCAGCTCTTTAATCAATACTTTGAACGACTCCGGAACGCCAGGCTCCGGCACGTTCTCGCCTTTCACGATCGATTCGTACGTCTTCACCCGGCCGACGATGTCGTCGGATTTGACCGTAAGAATCTCTTGCAGCGTGTAGGCCGCGCCGTAAGCTTCCAGCGCCCAAACCTCCATCTCCCCGAAACGCTGTCCGCCGAACTGCGCTTTACCGCCGAGCGGCTGCTGCGTAACGAGCGAGTACGGTCCGGTGGAACGGGCATGGATTTTATCGTCAACCATGTGAGCCAATTTGATCATGTACATGACGCCGACCGTAACTTCGCGCTCGAAGCGCTCGCCGGTTCTACCGTCATATAGAATCGTCTTGCCGTTGCGGTTCATGCCGGCTTCTTCCATCGTGTCGAATACGTCGTATTCGGTCGCGCCGTCGAATACCGGCGTCGACATATGAAGGCCGAGATGTTTCGCCGCCATGCCCAAGTGGACTTCGAGCACCTGCCCGATGTTCATCCGCGAAGGAACGCCGAGCGGGTTCAATACGACTTCGACCGGCGTGCCGTCCGGCAAGAACGGCATATCTTCCTCAGGCAAAATCCGGGCGATAACCCCTTTGTTCCCGTGGCGTCCCGCCATTTTGTCCCCTTCGGAGATTTTACGCTTCTGCGCAATATAGACACGGACAAGCTGATTCACGCCCGGAGGCAATTCATCGCCGTTCTCGCGCGTAAACACTTTGACGTCGACGACGATTCCGTCGGTTCCGTGCGGCACGCGCAATGACGTATCGCGAACTTCGCGCGCCTTCTCCCCGAAGATCGCGTGGAGCAAACGCTCTTCCGCCGTCAACTCGGTGACGCCCTTCGGCGTAACTTTGCCGACGAGAATATCGCCTGCGCCGATTTCCGCCCCGACGCGGATAATGCCGCGCTCATCCAAGTTCTTGAGCGCTTCTTCCCCGACGTTCGGAATATCGCGGGTAATCTCTTCCGGCCCGAGCTTCGTGTCGCGGGCTTCGGACTCGTATTCTTCAATGTGAATCGACGTATAAACGTCTTCTTTCACCAGTTTCTCGCTTAACAAAATCGCATCCTCGTAGTTGTAGCCTTCCCATGTCATAAAGGCGACGACGACGTTGCGTCCGAGCGCCAATTCGCCTTGTTCCGTGGAAGGTCCGTCCGCCAGGATGTCCCCTTTTTTGACGATATCGCCTTTCCGGGCCAGAGGACGCTGATTGTTGCAAGTTCCGTGATTGGAACGCATAAATTTGTGCAACTTATATTTAATGACGTCGCCTTTCACTTCTTTGCCGTCGATCGTCTCGACGCGGCGCAGCCATATTTCGTTCGCCGAAGCGCGCTCGATAATGCCGTCGTGCTTCGCTACGATACATACGCCGGAATCTTTCGCCGCCTTATGCTCCATTCCCGTTCCGACGAGCGGAGCTTTCGGGACGAGGAGCGGAACGGCTTGCCGCTGCATGTTCGATCCCATCAGGGCGCGGTTGGAGTCGTCGTTCTCCAGGAACGGAATTAACGCCGTCGCCACCGAGACAACCTGTTTCGGCGAAACGTCCATATAATCGACGCGATCGCTCGGCATCACGAGGATGTTGTCGGATTGCTTGTTATAACGAACGATAACCATATCGTCTTTAAACGTGCCGTCCGGATTCAACTCCGCGTTCGCCTGCGCGATAACGTAGTTGTCTTCCTCATCCGCCGTCAAGTATGCGATCTGATCGGTAACGACGCCCGTCTTCGGATCGACCCAACGGTACGGCGCCTCGATAAATCCGTACTCGTTAATGCGCGCGTACGAAGACAGCGAGTTAATCAATCCGATGTTCGGACCTTCCGGCGTCTCGATCGGACACATCCGGCCGTAGTGCGAGTGATGCACGTCGCGGACTTCGAAACCGGCCCGTTCGCGCGTCAAACCGCCGGGACCGAGCGCGGACAAGCGGCGCTTATGGGTCAATTCCGCCAGCGGGTTCGTCTGGTCCATGAACTGCGACAACTGGGAGCTTCCGAAGAACTCTTTAATCGACGCAATTACCGGACGGATGTTGATCAGCGCCTGCGGCGTAATCACGTTCGCATCCTGAATGGACATTCTCTCGCGCACGACGCGCTCCATCCGGGACAAGCCGATGCGGAACTGGTTTTGCAGCAGTTCGCCGACCGAACGCAGACGGCGGTTCCCCAAATGGTCGATGTCGTCGGTGCTTCCTACGCCATGCAATAAATTAATAAAATAATTAATTGAAGAAATAATATCTGCAGGCGTAATATGTTTGACCGTCTTATCGATAACCCCGTTGGAAATGACTTTGATGACTTTCGTTTCGTCATGCGGCGAGAATACGCTGACGCTTTGCAGCGGGATATCGTTCGCATCCATGACGCCGCCTGCTACATGATACGTTTTGAAGCCGACGTTCTTTTCCAAGTAAGGCAAAATTTCGTCCAACAAACGGCGATCGATCATTTGTCCCGCCTCGGCGATAATTTCGCCCGTGGACGGATCGACCAGCGTTTCCGCGAGCCGTTGGTTGAACAAACGGTTCTTGATGTGGAGCTTCTTGTTAATTTTGTAGCGTCCGACATTCGCCAGATCGTAACGCTTCGGATCGAAGAAACGCGCCACAAGCAAGCTCTTCGCATTCTCAAGCGTCGGCGGCTCGCCGGGACGAAGGCGCTCGTAAATTTCGATCAGCGCTTTTTCCGTCGTGTCGGTGTTGTCTTTATCCAATGTATTGCGAATGTACTCGTCATTGCCGAGCAATTCCAAAATTTCCGCGTCCGTTCCGAAGCCTAAGGCGCGCAGCAGCACCGTAACCGGAATTTTGCGCGTGCGATCGATCCGTACATAGATGATGTCTTTCGCGTCCGTCTCCAGTTCCAGCCAAGCGCCGCGGTTCGGGATCACCGTCGCGGTATATGTTTTCTTCCCGTTTTTATCAACTTTAGTGCTAAAATAGACGCTGGGAGAGCGAACCAACTGGCTGACAATAACCCGTTCCGCACCGTTAATAATAAACGTACCGGTTTCCGTCATAAGCGGGAAATCTCCCATGAACACTTCTTGTTCCTTCACTTCACCGGTTTCTTTGTTAATAAGCCGTACTTTGACTCGTAAAGGAGCCGCATAGGTGACATCGCGCTCTTTCGTTTCATCGATGGAATATTTCGGTTCGCCCAGGCTGTAATCGATAAATTCCAAGACCAAGTTTCCTGTAAAATCCTGAATCGGCGAAATGTCTTGGAACATTTCACGCAATCCTTCGTCCAAAAACCATTCATATGACTTTTGTTGGATTTCAATCAGATTCGGAACATCGAGTACCTCTTTGATGCGTGCGTAACTCCTCCGAGTGCGTCGACCATACTGAACAAGTTGTCCTGCCAACTTATACTCACCCCTCATGTCTACTCACTAAAAATTCATTGCACATTCGTCCGCTTCCGCCGTATAATCCGTACAAAGTAAAATTTTAACTTGACGAAAATCCCGTAAAAAAGTTAAACTTCCGTTGTCGGAGCATAAACGAAAAGCGGCAGCAGGAATCAGAAGACAAATAAAGAAAAGCCCTTATCGAATGTGTTCGAAAAAAGAGCGCGATCCTCATTGTTCCTTTCGTCCTTTGGAAATAGTTTCTTCATATCAAGTAGATTTGCCCAAAATGATAACATTATACGTTAAACGACAATTTTCTATACATCCAATATCGAAAAAAGTCTTGACATTTTAGCAAACTAAAGACATGAAGACCATCCTAATACTGACATTTTAAAATAATACCATATCTAAATTTTGAAGTCAACAAAAAAAACCGATTGAGTCATCGGTTTTTAAAATATGTTTCTTTAAATAAAAGTTCACCTCTTACGAACGGATTGGCTGTTTTTTGCCTTTGCGCGTATCCACTTCCATTCGCTTCTGCCATTTCCCCAGCACGATATCGGCTGCGATCGCGAGCAGCGCCGCCGGAATGGCGCCGGCATAAATCTGGATATCATTGCGATGGTTGAGGCCGTAGTAAATTTCCTTCCCCAGGCCGTCTCCCCCGATTAACGGAGCGAGCGTTGCGACACCGATCGCAATGACAGCCGCAACGCGCAGACCGGCCATAAGGAACGGCAGCGACAACGGCATCTGCACTTTCAACAGCAGTTGCAGCGGACTCATGCCGACACCTTTGCCCGCTTCGGAAACGCCCCGGTCCACTTGCTGCAATCCGACATAAGTGTTGCGGATGATCGGCAGCAGCGAGTATAGGAACAAGCCGACGACGATCGTTTTAAACCCGAGTCCGAGCACGAGCATCAATATCGCCAGCAGCGCCAGACTGGGGAACACTTGAATGGTGTTCGCCGCCGCGAGAATGATTTTGGCCGTTCGCTCATTGCGGGCGCACAAGATGCCGAGCGGGATGCCGACAACGAGCGCCAGCAGCAGGCCGGCGACGACCATAACGATGTGATTCAGCGTCAACATCAGCAAATCGCCCGCATGATCCTGCAAATATTCAGCCATTCGCGTCATAAAGTTACGTTCCATGCTTCCCCCACCTCATTTCATTATTTGGGTCAGCTCCGCTTTATTGCAACAACCCGATTTCCTGCAAAAATGCGACGGCTACCTTTTGGGCGCTTTGTTTTTCCACTTCTACTTCGTAGCATAATTGCGTCATCGTTTTGGCGTCGATTTTGCCGACCAGCAAATTGACCGCTTCTTCCAAATCCGGATGCTGCTCAAGCATATCTTTGCGCACAACCGGCGAAGCGTCGTACGGGTAGAAAAACTGCTTGTCGTCTTGGAGCGTTTGCAAATTGTACTCGATCAGTCCGGGATCGACGGAATAGGCGAGCACGATATCCACTTTTTTGTTGGCTGCCGCCTCATAAACGAGCCCGATTTGCATCGGGAGCGCTTCTTTGAAAGAGAACCCGTATTCTTTCTGGAATGCGCGGTACCCGATATCGTCCCGTTCGAGCCAAGTCGTATCCACTCCGACCGTCATATCGCCGGCCATGTCTTCCACATCGGAAATTTTATTTAGATGATGCTCCGCCGCCAAATCCTCGCGAACGGCGAACACATACGTATTTTCATATCCGTAAGGATCGAACCACTTAAAGCCGTAATGCTCGTCGAATCCTTCTTGCGCCAGCTTCAACACTTGCTGACGATCCTTGGTTTGCTCCACTTCAAAATAGTTATTGAATACTTCTCCCGTATACAGGGTGGCCATTTGGATTTCGTCCATTTTCAACGCATCGATCACGATCGGGCTCGAGGCCAAGTCCTGCTTGATTTTCACCTTCAGGTCGGTCCGATCTTCAATTAACGCTTTGTACATATTCGCAATAATAAGGGGGTCCGTATAATTTTGCGCCCCGATCACCAACGTATTGTCTTTCTTGCCGCTGCCGCCGCAAGCAGACAAAGCCAACGACATCACAATAATGAAAACCAATCCTATGATTCCTTTTCTATTCATAATTCCTCCTAATGAAACCGATTTTTTTACTGCAAAAACGTTTGCCGTCTATTGCATCGACTCGCTCAGTCCCGTTCTCGCTTTGCGCGTCACCCATTTTTCGACGGCTCCCAAAATCCAATCGGCGATAAACGCCATCAAAATCGCGGCAGCCGCTCCCGAGAAGATCAATTCTTTCTTGTTGACGCCGATGCCGGAGTAGATCAAATCTCCCAATCCGCCGGCTCCGATTAACGTCGCGATCGTGGTCCAACTAATAATATAGACGGTTGTAATCCTTAGCCCCGACATAATATACGGGAACGCGAGCGGAAGCTGAATTTGGATCAGCCGCTGCGTCCGGCTGTAGCCCATTCCTCTGGCGGATTCCAGAACAGAAGAATCGACGGCTTGAAATCCCGCATACGTATTGCGCATCAAAGGCATGATCGAATAGAGGAAGAGGGCGAATATCGCCGGCGCCGTACCGATGCCGAGCAGAGGGAGCAATAACGCCAGAAGCGCTAGACTCGGTATCGTTTGAAATAGATTTGCGATCGAGAATGTGACGGTATGAAGCCATTTGCGCTCATTTTGCGCCAAATAAATACCGAGCGGAATCGCGACAATGCTGCCGCAGATGACGGCCGCGGCGGAGATGACGAGATGTTCTCCCGCGCTTGCCATAATATCGGGGAATCTTTCTTGAATGAAGCCGATATAGTTCGTTGCCAAACTATGCCCCTTCATAAACAGCCTCCTCCTTCCTTACCGGAGGATAAACATCGGCCATGTGGCGAACTACGCTGCCTCTCGTAATGAGCCCGACGAAACGGTCGTCCTCGCCGACGACGGCCAAGTTCGACAGGCCGTGTTCGCTCATCATGTTCAAGGCGTTCGGCAACGGAGTTCCGGGCGAGACTACGTGCTTCACCCGCTGCATCACGTCGGCGACCGTCTTGCCTTCTTCGCCGTACTGATCGAGCACCTGATAGATCGACACGATGCCGAGCAGCCTGTTGCTGCGGTCGACGATCAGCAGCGAATCGACGCGCCTGCGTTCCATAATTTTGACGGCTTCGGCCAAACCGCGGGTCGGATAAGCCGTTGCCGGGTTGTCGAGCATCACTTCATCGACCGAAGGGAGAGCTTCCAGATCGTTGTCTGTGCGCATTCGTTTCGTTCCGATAAAGCTCTTGACGAAATCGTTCGCGGGATGCCGCAATATGCTCTCCGGGCTTCCCTTCTGAATCACTTCGCCGTCTTTCATTAAAATCATCGAGTCGGCGATTTTGATCGCTTCGTCCATATCATGCGTGACGAATACGATCGTCTTCTTCAATTCCTGCTGCAGCCGAAGCAGTTCGTCCTGCAATTGTTCGCGGCTGATCGGATCCAAAGCGCTGAACGGTTCGTCCATGAGGATGATGTCCGGATCGGCGGCCAACGCCCGGATGACGCCGATGCGCTGCTGCTGTCCGCCGCTCAGTTCGGAAGGATACCGGTTGCGGTACGTATCCGGGTCCATCCCGACAAGCCGCAGCAATTCGTCGACCCGTTCGTCGATTTTACGCTTATCCCAGCGGAGCAATCGCGGTACGACGGAGACGTTCCTCGCGATCGTCATATGCGGGAACAGCCCGATATTTTGGATCACATAACCGATGTTCCTTCGCAGCTTCACCGGATCGACGGCGGAGATATCTTGGCCGTCGACGATTACGGCGCCATTCGATGGCTGTATCAAACGATTGATAAGCCTCATCGTCGTCGTCTTCCCGCAGCCGCTCGGCCCGATCAATACACTGATTTCACCCCGCTTGAATTCCAGATTCAAGTTTTTGAGGGCTTGAAAGCCATCGTCATATACTTTATTTACCCCCTGCAATTGAATCATGCATTCACCACCTTTTCGTAATTTGCGTGCTTCGGCATGGCTTCCGGCAAGGCCGGCCATGCGATAAGGAAACTTTTACAAATGAAATGCCCTTATCACTATTATTTTACCGGAAACTGGATTGCCGACCAAAAGGGGTATCCCCCCGCTACATGAGATATCTGTGGATAATCCGCGATTATCCGGGCTGAGCGGTCGGTTCTATATAAATCCTCCCGTATCCTGCCGGATCCTGCCAAATACAAGGAAACGGAACCGCAATATTTCCGGAAATTGGGTTTGTAACTTGGAAGCGCTTCCAAATGAGCGCAAACGAAGAAGGAAAGCTTCGGCTCGAGCTTTCCCGTCAAGACACGGCAATCTTATAACTCCAGTCTTAGCCTGACCATGTCTTTAATTTGAATCCCTTCTTCATAAAGTTCTTCATCGTAATTTCTGATAAAAAAATCAATGTCGACGCCGCAAATCCGAAAGCCGCATTTTTGGTACAACTTGAGCTGTTTAAATCCGGAATTGCCCGTCCCGATCTCGACCGTCTTCGCCTGCAGCTTTCGCGCTTCTTCAATGGCCGCCCGCACCAATCGCGTTCCGATTCCGCGCCCTTGCCATCGTTCTTTCACGGCAATGTTAACAATTTCGACGGTTTCGGGACGGGTGCGGATGAGCACAAATTCCCCGACCAATTCATCGTTAAGATAAGCCAGAAAACAATGGCCCCGACGAACGTATTCATCCACTAGCGGTTTGGAAGGATCCGCAAGCAGCAGAAGATCGTACGGCCATTGCTCCTCTTGATTCATCAGCCTAATCGCAAGTTCCATCGCAATTTCCCCTTTCGTTCGCCTCTCTTATTGCCGATCTACGCTTTTACCGCTTTGAAAATGCGGTAGCCTTTATCTTTCCCGACTTCCTCCACTCTTCCGAAGACGGATTCCAGCTTCGCCTTTGCCGAGGGGGCTCCCTGTTTCTTCTGAATGACGACCCATAAGCTGCCCCCGTCTTGAAGGTGGGCGAAGCTTTCCGTGAAGATGCGGTGCACCGTCTCTTTTCCCGCGCGTATCGGCGGATTCGTCAAAATCGTGTTGAACCGCCGGCCGGCCACCCCGGCGAACAAGTCGCTTTGCAACGCCTCGGCATTGGAGACGCCGTTGAGCGCCGCGTTTTCTTGCGCCAGCCGCACAGCCCGTTCGTTCACGTCGATCATCGTCACTTGTCCGTTCGGCGCCAATTTGGCCGCCGTTAAACCGATCGGGCCGTAGCCGCATCCGACATCCAATATGTTCGCGTCCGGCTTGATGTCCATATGTTCAATCAGCACTTTGCTGCCGTAATCCACGCCGGCTTTCGAGAACACGCCGGCATCCGTTACGAACTTGAGCCGATGTCCGCGCAGCGTCGCTTCGATCGTATTTCTGTCATGACCGACCGCAGGCCGATTGGAATAATAATGTTCCGACAGTGATGCCACCTCGCTTTCCTATTGCGTTCATTCTATTTTACCCCCGCCAGGCCTTTCCCAAAGCTTGCGTTGAAGGGCCTATCATTCAAACATGCAATGGAAGTCAATTTCGCAATACCGCTTGCGGCCGACGCCCCATCGCAGCGCTAACGAAACGTATACACGTTAATAGCCTGTAAATCACCTTGTTGTTTGTTGTAACGAAACTGAAGCACGTTAATGAGGGAAAAAAGGCGAAAAAACCGCAGATTTCCTATGAATAACGATATGTACTTTCGTTAAATTGGGAACGTCTTCATTTTGTACCCTATAAGGAATGCCAGTTTCGTTAGCGTCAATAAGGAGCTAGGTCCGCATGGATTACCTTCGAAATATAGGGGAGGCAAGCCCTTCTGTATGCGCAATAAAGCCTGTTGCATCAACGGTGGCCAATCGTGAAATTGACTCTAATCGCAGTTATTTCTCCCTAGGCCATTAGCTTTGCATTGAATATTGTACTGCGTTACAATCCGATCATTCCAAAAGGGATGATGCATAGGTTAACAGACTTTGGAGGCCTTATTTTGTCCAAAAACGCTGTTTTGGCTGAGTTAGCGGATTTTGAGGGCTCTATTTTGCCGCAAATTCACAATAACAAGAATTTCTCAGGCTGATCGCGACATGTTAACGGTTCGAAAATCCGTTAATTTCGAAATATCGACTGTAATTCCAAAAATAAGACCTTGAAAAACCGTTAATTGTTGAGTGACCGGGCCCTTCCCGGGAATAAAGAAACCCCTTGAAAGATCTTCAAGGGGTTTCGGCAGTTGAAGCAATATTATTTCACTTCGACAGTTGCGCCTGCTTCTTCAAGTTTCGCTTTCACTGCTTCCGCTTCTTCTTTGCTTACTTTTTCTTTAAGCGGCTTCGGTGCGTTGTCTACGAGGTCTTTCGCTTCTTTCAAGCCGAGGCCCGTAATTTCGCGAACGACTTTGATAACGTTGATTTTGGACGCGCCTGCGCTTGCCAGGATAACGTCGAATTCCGATTGCTCAGCAGCTTCAGCGCCGCCGCCGCCACCGGCTACAACCGCTACAGGAGCAGCAGCCGTTACGCCGAATTCTTCTTCGATCGCTTTAACGAGATCGTTCAATTCCAATACAGTCATGCCTTTAATTGCTTCTAAGATTTGTTCTTTACTCATGATTGAACCTCCATATTTTTAATAGTATTGATTCGTCTTTACGATACGAGCGGGATCACCCGTTCTCTCGTCTTAAGCCGTTTCTTCTTGCTTTTCGCCGACGGCTTTAACCGCAAGCGCGAAGTTGCGAACAGGAGCTTGAAGCACGCTGAGCAACATGGACAGGAGACCTTCTCTGGAAGGAAGATCAGCCAGCGCTTTAATTTGCGCTACGTCGACAACGCGGCCTTCAACGACGCCACCCTTAATTTTCAATGCGTCATTTTTCTTCGCAAATTCGTTTAAAATTTTCGCAGGAGCTACCGCATCCTCACGGCTGAACGCGACCGCAGTCGGTCCAGTCAATACTTCGTCAAGTTCCGTCAATTCCGCTTGCGCCGTTGCGCGGCGAACGAGCGAGTTCTTCAATACTTCAAACTCGATGCCCGCTTCGCGAAGCTGTTTGCGGAGTTCCGTAACTTGCGCTACGTTCAATCCGCGGTAGTCGGCTACAACCGTCGTTGCGCTCTCTTGCAATTTTGTCGTAATCTCTTGGACAGCTTGTTGTTTCGCCTCAATCACTTTTGCGTTTGCCACACTGTACACCTCCTATAAAAATTCGTCTACACTAACGTCTGACGACGTACATCCCTTATGAGCGACCTTGTCCTATGTTGAATTCCCGCCCGCATGCTATGGCATCAAAAAAGCCTCCGTAGCATCTACGAAGGCATGACGTACTGTATTGGATTACAACGATGTGTAAATAACCGATACATTCTATATCACAACACCTCGGTAGGAAATTAAGCCTGCTAAGGCACCTACTGTCTACGGTAAGCATATTCAACTTTATAGGTCGGTTGCAATGCAACGCATATCGCAACTTTCACAGAATACCACGCTTTGACGATCATGTCAACGACATGCATGCAACTTCCGCATATTCGCGTCAGTAGCGGCGTCAGGCGTCTTATCTGTAAACGGCTGCGTTCACGCGTGCGCCAGGGCCCATCGTCGAAGAAACGGAAATGTTCTTCAAGTATACGCCTTTGGCTGCCGCCGGTTTCGCTCTGTTCAACGCATCGATCAACGATTTCAAGTTCTCGTTCAATTTCTCTGCGTCAAAAGACACTTTGCCGATCGGCGCGTGAATTTGACCCGCTTTGTCCAGACGGTATTCGATTTTACCCGCTTTGATCTCTTGAACCGCTTTGGCAACGTCGAAAGTAACCGTTCCGGCTTTCGGATTCGGCATCAGGCCTTTACCGCCGAGCAGACGGCCCAATTTACCTACTTCGCTCATCATATCCGGTGTCGCTACGCAGACATCGAAATCGAACCAGCCTTGTTGAATTTTGTTGATCATATCTTGATCGCCGACAAAATCCGCGCCAGCCGCTTCCGCTTCTTTCGCTTTGTCACCTTTTGCAAATACAAGCACGCGTTTTGTTTTGCCCGTTCCGTGCGGAAGGACAACAACACCGCGAACCGCTTGGTCTTGTTTACGAGGGTCTACGCCCAAACGAACAGCAACTTCAACGGTTTCGTCGAACTTTGCAGTCGATGCCTTTTTCACCAATTCAATGGCTTCCAATGGCTCATATGTCGCTTCGCTGTCGATCAGCTTCGCGGCTTCTACATATTTTTTACCGTGTTTCGCCATGTACGATTCCTCCTTCGTGGTATTAGCGGAAATTCCTCCCACTGGTGCGTTTGCGAAGCAAATCGCAAACATTCGCAGCACACGAGAGTGCTGTGACTTACGCGCTTGCGAAGCAAGTCGCGAACATGCGACGCCTAAGCCGTCGCATTGCTACGAAGACGCAATTAGTCTTCGATCGTTACGCCCATGCTGCGGGCAGTGCCTTCGACCATACGCATAGCAGCCTCAACGGATGCAGCGTTCAAATCGGCCATTTTTTGCTCTGCAATTTCGCGAACTTTCGCGCGTTTTACAGTTGCAACTTTTTTCTTATTCGGCTCTCCGGAACCTTTTTCGATTTTTGCAGCAACGCGAAGCAATACTGCAGCCGGAGGAGTTTTGGTAATAAACGTGAAAGAACGATCCTCGAACACCGTAATTTCAACCGGAATGATCAATCCCGCTTGATCGGCCGTTCTGGCGTTGAATTCTTTACAGAATGCCATGATGTTGACACCCGCTTGACCCAAAGCCGGACCTACCGGTGGTGCCGGATTCGCTTTCCCTGCAGGAATTTGCAGTTTTACCATTTTAATCACTTTTTTCGCCACGTAAAACACCTCCTTGCCCGATAATGTGGTAGACGGGAATGATTCCCTCCCACAAGAAACCATCAAAGATATCTATTAAATCTTCTCCACTTGAGTATAATCCAACTCGAGCGGGGTTTCTCGCCCAAACATGTTGACGTGAACCTTCAGTTTGCTCTTATCGATCAAAATTTCCTCGACCGATCCGACAAAGTTCGCAAATGGACCCACTTTGATACGCACCGATTCCTTCAAATCGAATTCGATTTTCGGCTTCGGCTCCTCCATACCCATGTGCTTCAGAATTTGATCCACTTCTTCAGGCAGCAAAGGCGTCGGCTTGGAACCGGATCCTGTGGAACCGACGAATCCCGTAACACCCGGCGTATTGCGTACAACATACCAAGAATCATCGGTTTGGATCATTTCGACCAAGACATAGCCGGGGTAAACCTTGCGCATGACGGTTTTCTTCTTCCCGTCTTTGTTCACCACTTCTTCTTCCATCGGAACAAGAACCCGAAATATCTTATCCTTCATATCCATCGATTCGACGCGTTTTTCCAAATTGGCTTTTACTTTGTTTTCATACCCGGAATAGGTATGAACGACATACCATCTTTTTTCCATCTTAATCCACCTTGGTACCCATCTTGGCTAGGGCCCTTCTTAAATGATCGCTTCGACAATAGAAGAAATGCCGATATCGAGAATCCAAAAATAAATCGTGACAAACAGAACCGTGCAAACAACGACGATTGTATAGCTTGTCAACTCTTTACGATTTGGCCAGCGAACCTTTTTAAGCTCGGCCCAGCTTTCGGCGATAAAGGAAAAAAAGGATCCAAAGCTACGCTTTACATTTCCGATGAAAGACACGACTACACCTCCAAAAACTATCTTGTTTCGCGATGAGAAGTCTGCTCGTTACAAAACTTGCAATATTTCTTCATCTCCATGCGGTCGGGGTGATTTCGCTTGTTTTTGCTTGTCGTATAGTTTCTTTGCTTACAGTTCGTACAAGCCAACGTAATAATTACCCGCATGATGTGCACCTCCCGAAGACATCCTCTAAGTAGACCTTGTTTCAATCCTTTGGATGGAATTGAAAAAAAATCATTAAGAATCGTCTATAATGATCCTAAAAATCGTACGCATATTTAGGGCTACCTAAAACACTTTATCATAAGGGTCAGTTGATGTCAATGAAAACCGCATCGGGAAGATGCTTCGCGTCGCTTCCTGCGCTGTTTTTGCCTTTACCGGTCCGCTCTTCTATTTCCATTATAGGTAAACATCCCCAAAGATAAACATTTGCCGCGCCTGAGCGGGAAAAAGCTCTTGTCAAAACGCCCTGTTTTCGGTATGATAGGAATATACGTTCCGGGAACGTCAGTTCTATCTATATTAATTAATAAAGGCCCTTACATTGCTTTATCGCAGCATAAGAGCCTGATTATTTTCAACGTTATACATATCAAAAAGGCATTAAATGCCTAAATCTCGCACTTCCAAATATCGCTCCAGCTTACGCTTCACCCGCTGCAGCGCATTGTCTATCGATTTCACATGGCGGTTCAAATCGACCGCAATTTCCTGATACGAACGACCGTCTAGATACAGCATCAATACTTTGCGTTCGAGATCGCTCAATATTTCCGACATCTTGTCTTCAAGCCCGACGAATTCTTCTTGATTGATGATGAGCTCTTCCGGATCGGAAACGCGGGAACCGCAAATGATATCGAGCAAGGTACGGTCGGAATCTTCGTCATAAATCGGCTTGTCCAGCGAAACGTAGGAGTTCAGAGGAATATGCTTCTGGCGCGTCGCCGTCTTGATCGCCGTAATAATTTGGCGCGTAATGCACAGTTCGGCAAACGCCTTGAACGAAGCGAGCTTGTCCCCTTTGAAATCGCGAATCGATTTATATAAACCTATCATACCTTCTTGAATAATATCTTCCCGGTCTGCGCCTATCAAAAAATAGGAACGAGCTTTTGCGCGCACAAAATTACGGTACTTGTTGATCAAGTACTCCAATGCTTCACTGTCGCCTTCGCGGACGGCTTCAACGATGTCTTCGTCTGTTTTGATGTCATACTCGAACATTCTCAAATCTTTGAGGTCGACACTCACCACAATCCCTCCGGCCAGCAACACGTACTCCCGTTACTCTATCAAATATAGACTCAGTATATATTATGTCACCTGCATCGTCAACCGCGGCGCATCCAAAATCGTTTGCGAATAACATAATTGCAAAAAAATACAAGTGCTCGCCGTTTGCCAATGTTTCGAAGTGGGCTGGTTTATTGTCCGCGCCGCCATTTTTCGAACAAATTGCGAATGTCGGGGCTTAATTTGCCGGCAAGCGGATTTTTGTGCGAAACGGCGCCGTCCCGTTCGATCATGCCTTTGACTTCTTTGCGGCTTTGTTCGATTTCAATCGACAATTCCCGCGCCGATACGCGAAGCGCCCCTTGGCCGAAAGCGACATGCTGCTCGACCGAATCGGAGGTAGCCACATAGATTTGCCTCCGGCGGCGGGACAGTTCGCGAACGAAGCGTTCAATGCATTCGTCCGCCGTTTCCTTCTCTTTTGTGAAATGGATTTCCACCTTGCTTTGTACGTAAGACGCGCCAAGCCCGGGCACTTTATAAGCGTCGAACACAACGATCACCCTTCTGCCTGAAAAGGCTTGATACTCAGCCAACCGTTCCAGCAAACGGTCTCTCGCGTCCTGCAAGCTGATCCGCGCCAATTCGACCAGCTCCGGCCAAGAGCCGATCATGTTGTATCCGTCCACCAGAAGAACGTCTCTTACATCGGACATTCGGTTATTGTAAGCCGCGGCGTTGGCGCAATACCTCGTACATAAAAATCCCGGCCGCTACGGAAGCGTTAAGCGAGTTGATTCGTCCGACCATCGGCAGCTTGACGAGAAAATCGCATTTTTCCTTAATGAGCCGTCCCATGCCTTTGTTCTCATTCCCGATCACCAAAGCGATCGGCATATTGAACTGCGCCGATCCGTACAACTCCTGATCTCCGGAAACGTCGGTGCCGACGATCCACAATCCTTGCTTTTTCAGTTGGTCGATCGTCTGCGCCAAATTCGTTACGCGCGCTACCGGCACATATTCGACGGCGCCGGCCGACGTTTTGGAGACGGTCGCCGTTAAGCCGACGGAGCGGCGCTTCGGAATAATGACGCCGTGCACGCCGGTGCAATCCGCCGTTCGCAGAATCGACCCGAGATTATGAGGATCTTCGATTTCGTCCAACAGCAATAGAAAAGGCGGTTCCCCCCGTTCCGCGGCCGCCGCGAGCAAGTCGTCGACCTCGGCGTAACCGTACGCCGCTACTTGCGCCACAACGCCTTGATGCTGGACCCCCGGCACCATCTGGTCAAGCTTGCGTTTGTCGGCGTTCTGTACGACGATGCCCTGACGTTTCGCTTCCGCCGCGATCGGCTGCGCCAAATGCTTCTGCGCGGTATCCGCAATCCACAGTTTATGAATCGGGCGGCCGGAACGAAGCGCCTCCGTTACCGAGTGCTTGCCGGCAATATATTCCTGTTCCATCAATTAACCCCTCTTTCGGTTACGCATGCTTCAATGGCGACGCCGAGCAATTCGCGCAATCTCGCATAGCGTTTCGTGTAGTACAAGTAGCCGATCAGACATTCAAACGCCGTAGCCAGCCGATATTCGGACACGTTGGCGTTCTTCGGGATGCTGCCGGATTTGGCGTTGCGTCCTTGCCTTACGACATCCTTCTCCTCCTCGGTCAACAAAGGCTGCCATACCAGGAGCAACCGGCTTTGCGCTTTCGCGGAAACGAATTGCGTCGCGCCGCGGTGCAGATGGTTCGGCCGATGATTCGGCCGGGAAATTAAGTACTGGCGGATCGCCACTTCGTAAATGGCATCACCGATATAAGCCAGCACAATCGGATTCATATGCTTCGCTTCTTTGGCGGGCGGATACGGAAACAGGAAATCGTCGAATTCCGGACCCGCTTCCGCCTTCTCATCTATTCCCGCATTCTCCGTTTTATCTGTCTCCATATCCGTATCCTTCTTTCATTCCGCTCTTCATTTCCGGCGCCAACGCATTCCTTGCGGCGTATCCTCCAGCGCGATGCCTTCCGCTGCCAGCAAATCGCGAATTTCGTCGGCGCGCGCCCAGTTTTTCGCTTTGCGCGCTTCGGCCCGCTCCGCGATCAGCCGTTCGATTTGTTCGTCAAGCAGTTCCGGCTCCTCTTCCTTCACCAGGCCGAGCACATCGTTCATTTCCGCGAACAATGCCAATATCGCCTCCAAATCCGACAGGCGCACGGCCGGATGCTGCATGTAGACATTCGCTTCGCTTACGAGGTCGAACCAGGCGGTAATCGCATCCGCCGTGTTGAAATCGTCCTGCATCTTCGCATGGAACTCCCTGCGGATCGATTCCAGCTTTGCGCCGAGCGCTTCGGATTCGTCTCCCGCAGGCAGTTCGACCGCCGCTTTCAGGCGATGCCGCACATTGGCGATGCAATTCTCGATGCGCTCCAAACTGTTGCGCGCCTGCCCGATCGTCTCGTCGCTGTAATTCAACGGATTGCGGTAATGCGTCGACAACATGAAGTAGCGGAGGACTTCCGGTTTGATTCGTTCCCGCATATCGTGCACGATGACGCCGTTTCCGAGCGATTTCGACATTTTTTCGTTGTTAATGTTAATGTAGCCGTTGTGCATCCAATAATTTGCAAACGTCTTGCCCGTGAGCGCCTCGGACTGGGCCACCTCGCATTCGTGATGCGGAAACTGCAGATCCTGGCCGCCGCCATGGATATCCAAAGTATCCCCCAAATATTTGCGCGCCATCGCCGAGCATTCGATATGCCATCCGGGACGGCCGTCCCCCCACGGGCTGGGCCAATAAATTTCTCCCGGTTTCGCAGCTTTCCACAAGACGAAGTCTTCCGGATTTTCTTTGCGCTCGTCTACCTCGATCCGTACGCCGAATTGCAATTCCTCCAAATTTTGATGGGACAGCTTCCCGTACTCTGCAAATTTCAAGGTGCGAAAAAAAACGTCGCCTTCTTTCGCATAGGCGTAGCCTTTGTCGACCAAATCTTGAATAAAGGCGATAATTTCCTCGATATTGTCGGTTACGCGCGGATTCAGATCCGCCCGGCGCACACCCAGCGCTTCCACGTCTTCGTAAAAGGCAGCGATGAATTTGTCCGCCACTTCGGGGACGGTCGATCCGGTCTGTTCCGCTTTCCGAATCAGTTTATCGTCGACGTCGGTAAAATTCGAAACATAAGTGACGTCGTATCCGATCGCCTGCAAATAACGACGCACGACATCAAAAAAGATGACGGGACGCGCGTTCCCGATATGAATATAGTCGTATACGGTCGGTCCGCATACGTACATTTTCACCTTGCCGGGTTCAAGCGGAACGAACTCCTCTTTCGTCCGCGTAACGGTGTTATAAATTTTTAAAGACATATCCTTCATCCCTTCTGCGAGGTTCTTCCGATTAGATCTTGCCCGGGGCCGCTCGTCTCCCGCTACGGTCCGCGTTCAATCGTTGCCGATCCCGACTCCCTCTTGCTTCAAGCGCGCCAGTTCCTCTTCAAGCTGGTCGATCCGCCGCTGCATATTGGAACATAAATCGATCACCGGATCGGGCAGCTGCGTATGATTCAACCGGTCTATCCGTTTGCCGTCCTGCTTCACGACCCGCCCCGGAATGCCGACGACCGTACTGTTCGGCGGCACCTCGCGCAGCACGACTGAGTTGGCGCCGATAATCGCATTGTCGCCCACCTTGAACGAGCCGAGCACTTTCGCTCCCGACGAGACGACGACATTGTTGCCGATCGTCGGATGCCGCTTGCCTTTTTCCTTGCCCGTTCCCCCCAACGTAACGCCTTGGTAAATGACGACATCGTCCCCGATTTCGCATGTTTCCCCGATGACCACGCCCATGCCGTGATCGATAAACAACCGGTTCCCGATCGTCGCGCCGGGATGGATTTCAATTCCTGTAAAGAAGCGGCTCAGCTGCGAGATCATCCTTGCCACCGTATACCAGCGCCGCACGAAAAGCCAATGCGCGATCCGATGCGCCCAAATGGCGTGCAAGCCGGAATACGTCAGCACGACTTCAAATACGCTTCGCGCCGCGGGGTCATTCTCGAATATCGTTTCGATGTCCGATTTCATTCTACGAAACATACGATCCCTTCTTTTCCCGTCCAAAATAAAACGCCTCTACAGCATGATGCTGCAGAGGCGTGATACGCGGTCCCACTCTGCTTGAACGTTATTGCCGGCCATACCGGGCGACGTTCGTCTCTCGTGTTCTTAACGCGAACAATACGCTGTTTCCTAGCTGTGCGGCAGCGCTTATGCGCGAAAGCTCCAGTTCGGAAACAGGGCTCACAGGTGCAATTCCGCCGTGCGGGAATGAGCGACTTGCAGCCGGATCGCGAGTGCTTCAATGCGAGCCGGTCGCCCTCTCTGGGAAACCCGGCAACCGGGCGTACTTCTCCTGCTCTACGCCTCTTGCTTTGTTTGTTATTATAGCCAAATGCGGCGATTCTGACAAGAATCGTTTGCCGCGGCTCGCCCGCCTTGCCGCTCCCGCCGCCCGCGAGCTTACGCCTTCGCGAAACGGCGCAGCCGCTTCGCCACTTTGTCGCGGCCGAGCAAATAGATCGTTTCGTTTAGATCGCGGCCATGCGTTTGTCCGGTAATCGCCACGCGAATCGGCATGAACAATTGCTTGCCTTTGGCGCCCGTTTCGGTCTGCACTTCCTTAATGAGCGCTTTGGCCCGATCCGCCGTCAGCGCTTCTTCCGCTTCGATCTTGCGCAGGAAGCTGTTTAACACCGCCGGCACTTGCTCTTCCGCAAGCACCGCGTTCGCTTCGTCGTCAAACGAAACCTCTTCCTGAAAAAA
This sequence comes from Paenibacillus sp. CECT 9249, assembly GCF_918697855.1. Lineage (NCBI taxonomy): Bacteria > Bacillati > Bacillota > Bacilli > Caryophanales > Paenibacillaceae > Paenibacillus > Paenibacillus sp. CECT 9249. The sequence continues at coordinate 65,549 of NZ_CAKKLI010000022.1, forward strand.
TAAATCGGACAAATCGACAATGTCGGACGCGCAGCGCATTTGCTCCTGGTACAACGCAACGAGCGATGCGGCCCACGCCTTCCGGTCGGCGCTGAGCGTTTCCGGCAAACGCCCGGCTTGCTGCAAATGCGGAATGGCCATTTCGACAATTCTCGCCGTATCCGTTTGTTTAATATAATGATTGTTCAACCAACTCAGCTTGTTGGTGTCGAAAACCGCGGGGCTTTTCGACAGCCGGTTTGCGTCGAATATGCCGATCAATTGCTCGCGCGAGAAAATTTCTTCCTCTCCTTCCGGCGACCATCCGAGCAAGGCGATGAAGTTGAACATCGCTTCCGGCAAATAGCCGAGACTGTCGTACTGCTCGATAAATTGAATGATCGATTCGTCGCGTTTGCTCAGCTTTTTGCGATGCTCGTTGACGATGAGCGTCATATGCCCGAATTGCGGCGGCTCCCAGCCGAGCGCTTCATAGATCATCAATTGCCGCGGCGTATTGGAGATATGATCTTCGCCGCGCAGCACATGGCTGATCTTCATCAAATAATCGTCGACGACGACGGCGAAATTGTACGTCGGGATCCCGTCCTTCTTCACGATGACGAAATCGCCCGTATCTTCCGAAGCAAAGGAAATCGTCCCTTTGACCATATCGTCGAACGTATAGGTTCTGCCTTCCGGCACGCGGAAACGAATGCTCGGCACCCGTCCTTCCGCCTCGAACTGCGCCCGCTCCGCTTCGGACAAGTTGCGGTGCTTGCCGGAATAGCGCGGCGTTTCGCCGCGGGCGATTTGCTCTTCGCGTTCCCGCTCCAGTTCCTCTTCCGTACAGTAACAGCGGTACGCCAGACCGCGGTCCAGCAAATCCTGCCAATAGGTGCGGTATATATCAAGCCGTTCCGTTTGCCGGTACGGACCGTATTCTCCGCCGACATCGACGCTTTCGTCCCAATCCATGCCAAGCCATTTCAAATAGGTAAGCTGATTCTCTTCGCCGCCCTCCACATTGCGCTTCACATCCGTATCTTCGATACGGATAATGAATTTGCCGTTATGGCGCCGCGCAAACAAATAATTGAACAGCGCGGTTCTGGCATTGCCGATATGTAAATGGCCGGTCGGACTCGGCGCATAGCGTACGCGGATTTCTTTCGTCATGATGGTGCTCCCTTCTTAACGATTCATCACAAAATCATACCATATCTTGAAGCAAGCAGACAACCGATTGAGCCGCAATTCCTTCGCCGCGTCCGGTGAAGCCGAGCCATTCGGTCGTCGTCGCCTTGACATTAATCTGCGATACGTCCGCCTCCAGCGCATCTGCGATGATTTCGCGCATTTGCGGTATGTACGGCGCCATCTTCGGCAATTGCGCGATGATCGTCGCATCCAGATTGCCCAAGCGGTATCCCGCTTCCTTCGCCATCGCCCAAACAAGCTGCAGCAGCTTCAAGCTGTCGGCATCCTTGTACCGTTCGTCCGTATCGGGGAAATGGCGTCCGATATCGCCAAACGCCAGCGCGCCAAGAATCGCGTCGCTAATCGCATGCAGCAGCACGTCGGCGTCGGAATGGCCGAGCAATCCTTTCTCGAACGGAATCGTCACCCCTCCGATAATGCATGGCCTTCCTTCCGTCAACTGATGCACGTCATAACCTTGTCCTACCCGAATCATCGTTCCTCTCCCCTTTTCTTCAATAGTAATGCCGCAAAATCCAAATCCTCCGGCGTCGTAATTTTAATGTTCGTATAATCCCCTTCAACGACCGTCACCGGAATGCCAAGCCGTTCGACCAGCATCGAATCGTCGGTCCCTATAAAACCGTCCTTGCGCGCTTGTTCATGCGCCGCAAGCACAACGGAATGACGAAAAGCCTGTGGGGTTTGAATCGCCCACAAGCTTCGGCGATCCGGCGTCGTTTGGATGACGCCGGATTCGTTCACTTGTTTGATCGTATCTTTCACCGGAACGGCAAGAACGGCTGCGCCGCTGCGCACCGCCTCGTCGAAGCAAGCGCGCGCATGATCCATGCGAACGAACGGACGCACCCCGTCATGGATCAGCACGTATTCGACGTCGAGCTGCGCCAGCCCTTTATAAACCGAATGCTGGCGCTCGTTCCCGCCGGCGACGACGCTTGTTACCTTGCGAATTCCGTACTCGGATATCCATTGCCTGCAGCGTTCGACATCGTCCGCGCCGACGACTAGCGCGATTTCGTCGATTTCCGCCATCCGTTCGAACGTTTCCAATGTATGTATAATAATCGGCTTGTTTCCGAGCCGCAAGTATTGCTTGCTCTCTTCCGTTCCCATTCGCGAGCCTTTTCCCGCCGCTACGACAACAGCCCCCAGCTTGCGCTTCATCCTCATCCCTGCCTAGTAAAAATGGTATAGGTGCGAGTGCCTTATCGCACTAACCACCATCATACCTTTTTTACTGCGCTTTTTCCAACAATTTCGGTTTGGCGAATATCATCCGGCCGGCGGAAGTTTGCAGAACGCTAGTGACCAGCACTTCCATCGTCGTGCCGATATAATCGCGGCCGCCCTCGACGACGATCATCGTGCCGTCATCCAAATACGCGACCCCTTGGCCATGCTCCTTGCCGTCTTTGATCACCTGTACGATAATTTCCTCGCCCGGCAGCACGACCGGCTTCACCGCATTGGCCAAATCGTTAATGTTGAGCACCGATACGCCTTGCAGTTCGCATACTTTGTTCAAATTGTAATCGTTCGTCACGACTTTGCCTTGCAGTACTTTCGCCAGCTTGACCAGTTTGCTGTCCACCTCGGAAATTTCCTCGAAATCCCCTTCGTAGATCAGCACCTTTACTTCGAGCTCTTTTTGGATTTTGTTTAAAATATCCAGCCCGCGCCGGCCGCGGTTGCGCTTCAACAAATCCGACGAATCGGCGATATGCTGCAATTCCTCCAGTACGAATTCGGGTATGACGATGGTTCCTTCAATAAATCCGGTTTTGCATATATCGGCGATTCTGCCGTCGATGATGACGCTCGTATCCAATATTTTATGTTCCTCAAGCCACGCTTTATCGGGTGCAGGTTCGGCCGCGCGTCTGCTTCGCGCCAGAAAAGAGGCGAATTCCTCTCTTTTATGCACTCCAACCCATAATCCCATATAACCGCAGAACAAGGTCAAAAACATAGACATCACGACCCCGACATCGCCGAGCCGCACAAGAACCGCATCGATGAACGCCGCCACGGTCAAACCGCATAATAAGCCGGCCATTCCAGCCGTCAGTTCCTCGAAGGGAACTTCGGAAATGCGGCTGATTCCTTTTTGAACGCTTGAAACGATAGCTCCGGCACTTAGCGCAAATAAGACCAAAAACAGAACAGCGCCCATCCCCATAAAACCAAATACGCCCGCCGAAGAACTTAATTTGCCAAGCCATGGCGACAGCAGCGATGACGGCTCCTCCGCCGCGGTATATACTTGATGGCCGAACCACGCTCCGAACAGCATGCCGAGGATTTGAAATCCTTTTTTTAACATGACGCATTTCACCTCCTTTACAATTATGGACCAAATTGACGCAACCTAATCAGCCGATAACATTTTTGGTTGAAAACTGGTAATCGTTGCAAGTATAATGAAACTATCGTGAATCGTGCTTACGAAATCCATGAATTCGAGAAAATCGAGGTGTATAATATGAGCGCTCCGACTCTCCAGTCGTTTCAAGACCAAGTCTCAGAATTGTTGCTACGTCACCGCAGTCTCCTCGACGTATTATCCAAATACGGCCAGACCAACGCTTCCGTCAACCGGTCCGTCGTTAAGGCGGTTACCGAATGCGGCTGTATCGAATTGAACGCCAAGAAACAATTCTACGCCGAAGATGTCGATATGGAGCAAGCGAAGCAGGACTTGAAAAGCCATTTGAGCGGCGAGCTTTGCGAACATTGCAAGGAAATCGTTACGGCGGAACTGGGCAAAAATTTGTTCTATATGTCCGCTTTGTGCAATTTGCTTGAGATCAGCATGGACGATGTCGTCGCCAACGAATCGAGCAAATGCTCGACCCTCGGTTACTTCAATCTTTCTTAACATGCTAATATGAGACCAACAAAAAAAGCATTTATTTCTCCCGCACAGGGTAGGAAAATAAATGCTTTTTATTTTGCCGTCATATGAAATTGGACGAGACGCTAGTTCCCCAAATGGTCCGATTGGTACATTTCGTCCCGGGCCGGATGCCTCTTTCTTCTCCGCTTGAGCAAAATTTGTTCAACGTTTTTTTTTAGCCCGTAAAGCGCGTAAAGAGCGAGCGGCACAAGAATTAACTTTGGAGTTTGGTCCGGGAACAGTACCGCGAGCACCACCGCACCCGCGACAACAATCGGCGCAATCCAGATCGTCTTCTTGGGAATGCCGATTTTTTTGAAATTCGGATATTTCACTCTGCTTATCATTAAGTACGACAGCAGAAGCATGCTGATTACCAAATAAGGCACGGCCAAATCTTCGCGGAACAAGGCCAGCGTAGACAAGACGCCGCCAGCCGCCGGTATCGGAAGGCCGATAAAATAGCCCGGCACGCCGGATGCGACATTAAACCGCGCCAGTCTGAGAGCGCCGCAAATCGGGAAAATGGCCGTAACCGTCCAAGCGAGCACCGGGTTCAAGTCGGTCAATGCGACAACGTACATGATAAAAGCAGGAGCTACTCCGAATGAAATCACATCCGATAAGGAATCCAATTCTTTGCCGAATTCGCTCTGCGCATTGAGGGCGCGGGCGACTCTTCCGTCCAAACCGTCTAAAAGCATAGCAATAATGACCATAATGGCTGCATAATCGTACTTGTCGTGAAATACAAGCATGATCGATATGATTCCGAGACAGAGGTTACCGATGGTAAACAAGTTCGGAATAGCTTTCGTAATCATATGTTCACCTCTAAATTTACTATGCCCAAGTGTCATTATTTGATTGTATGCAATTTAAATTTGTCTGTCAATGAATACCTGCTCCTGGATTCGCTTCATTCCTTCTTTGATCGTGCGCGCGCGCACTTCGCCGATGCCGTCCACTTCGTCCAGCTCCTCGATCGTCGCCATCATAATATGCGGCAAATACCGGAATTGATGGACCAAGTTTTGAATAATGACGTTCGGCAGGCGCGGAATTTTGTTCAGCACGCGGTATCCCCGCGGAGCGACCAGTTCCTCCGAAGCCGTATTCGTCGCCGGAAAGCCGAGCAGCCGAATCAGATGATGCAAATCGAGCAATTCGTCATCGCTGCATCGCTTCAATCCTGCGAATATTTCTTTTATTTTGTCGTCATGTTCTTCACGGGCATAATCCTTGAGCAAGAGCCAGGCGTCTTCCTCGGTGTTGCTCACCAGCTCTTCCATCTGCATACTGATCAAACGCCCCTCGTTCCCCAGTTCGTGGATGTAACGTTTGATCTCCTTCTTAATACGTAATACCATCTCGAAACGTTGCACAACTTGAACGACTTCGTAGAGCGTCACAAGTTCTTCGAATTCCATCGCGGTCAAATTCGTAAGCGATTGCGTCAGAACCGCCTTGTACCGTTCCAATGTTTGAATGGCTTGATTGGCTTTCGTCAAAATCACGCCGATTTCCTTCAGCGCATACCGCAGCTGTCCTTGATACAATGTAATGACATTGCGGCGCTGCGAAATCGAGACAACCAGCTTGCCCGTTTGTTTTGCCACCCGCTCCGCCGTACGATGCCGAATTCCCGTTTCCGTGGAAGTAATCGTCGAATCGGGAATCAACTGCGTGTTCGCATAAAGAATGCGTTTAATATCTTCGCTTAATATGATGGCTCCGTCCATCTTAGCCAGCTCATACAAGTAGTTCGGCGAAAAATCCGCATTGATGGAAAATCCGCCGTCGACGACCTCCATCACCTCCGGACTATATCCTACGACGATCAAACCGCCGGTTTTGGCGCGCAGCACGTTTTCGAGCCCTTCGCGAAACGGCGTGCCAGGCGCCACCAAACGAAGCAGATCGTTTATATTTTCCTGTTGGTTTCCTTCCTTCATCTTTCTAATTTGCCCCCTAACCTAACGCAGCCGCTAGTGCATCCGCAACAGTGTTTACCCCGATAACTTCTATGCCTGCCGGAGGCTTCCATCCGCGCAAGCTTTTTTCCGGCAAAATGATTCGTTTAAATCCGAGCTTTTCCGCCTCTTTCACCCGCTGTTCAACGCGCGACACGGCGCGAACTTCCCCGGTCAAGCCGATCTCGCCGACGAAGACGTCGAAGGGCTGGGTCGGAGCGTCGCGAAAGCTGGACGCGATGCTGACGGCAATGGCCAAATCGACTGCCGGTTCGTCTAATTTAACCCCTCCCGCCACATTTAAATAGGCGTCTTGATTTTGCAGGAACATCCCCATCCGTTTCTCAAGAACCGCGATAATGAGCGCCATCCGGTGGTGGTCCACACCGGTCGACATGCGGCGCGGGGAAGGGAAGTTCGTGGCGGCGACGAGCGCCTGCAGCTCAACCAGAACGGGGCGCGTCCCCTCCATGCTCGCAACCACGGTCGAGCCCGCGACGCCGAGCGGCCTTTCGGACAGAAACAATTCCGACGGATTCGCCACTTCGATCAAGCCGTCTTCGCTCATTTCAAAGATGCCGATTTCGTTCGTGGATCCGAAGCGGTTCTTGACCGCCCGCAGCAGACGGTACGTATGATGGCGCTCCCCTTCGAAATAAAGGACGCAATCCACCATATGCTCCAGAAGGCGGGGGCCCGCGATCGCGCCTTCCTTGGTCACATGTCCGACCAGCACGGTTGCGATTCCCTTTACCTTAGCTATGCGCATAAACAGCGCTGTACATTCTCGAACTTGCGCAACGCTGCCCGGCGCCGATTCCACGTTCGGCCGGTAGACCGTCTGAATCGAGTCGATCACGAGAAAATCCGGCTCGATCTGTTCGATCGCTTCCTCAATCTGCTCCATATTCGTCTCGCAAAGCACATATAGATGTTCGGACAACGCGTTCAGCCTGTCGGCACGCAGCTTCGTTTGGCGGACCGATTCCTCGCCCGAAACGTACAGCACTTTCAGCCCGCGATGAGCCAGCGAGTGCGACGTTTGCAGCAGCAGCGTCGATTTGCCGATTCCCGGATCTCCTCCGACTAAAATAAGCGAACCCGGGACGATGCCGCCCCCGAGCACGCGATTGAGTTCCGATATGTCCGTTTGAACGCGCGGTTCCTGACCACTCTCTATATGTATGATGGGAAGCGGCTTTTCTTTCGTATGAAAAACCGGCGAGTTCATTCCTTTCGTTTTGACGACGGAAACGGTCTCTTCCACCATCGTATTCCAACTCATGCAGCCCGGACACTTGCCGAGCCATTTCGCGCTTTCATAGCCGCATTCCGTACAGTAAAACTTCGTTTTCGCTTTCGCCATACCCGTTTCTCCTATCACTATGCCGCTTAAATCCATGTTCAAAAGTCCAAGGGGACTTTTTGAACTACCTCTATAACAAAATTGTAACATTTCTGGGCATGGGGGGAAAGCTTTATACGCCTTTCTGCGGTCAAATTGGTATCAATGACATGTATATCGGAATATTTTACAAAAATGTTAAGGATTTTGTCGTATGATGCGAACAAGCCAACCCGAAATGTTCGGGTTGGCCCAATTGCGTTCTATATTACGAATTTGCCGTAACTTCTTTGGCCGCGGCTTCTTTGCCCCGAAGCACAACCAGTTCGCCGTCTTGCTCGTCGATCGTCAAGGAATCTCCTTTCGAGATCGTGCCCTGCAGCAGTTCTTCGGACAAGCGGTCCTCGATATGCTTCTGAATGGCCCGGCGGAGCGGACGCGCGCCGTAAGCCGGATCGTAGCCTTCTTTAGCCAGGAACGCCTTCGCCTTGTCGGTCAATTCAAAGTCCACTTCCTGCTCTTTCAGACGTTTGCGCAATTCATCGGACATGAGCGAAACGATTTGAGCGATATGCTCTTCCTCAAGCGAATGGAACACGATAATTTCGTCAATCCGGTTCAGGAATTCCGGACGGAACGTTTTCTTCAGTTCGGACATCACTTTGTCTTTCATATTGTTGTAATCGCGTCCGGCATCGTTCACGGCCGTAAATCCGAGCGTCGTGTTCCGCTTGATCGCTTCGGCGCCGACGTTCGACGTCAAGATGATCAACGTGTTGCGGAAATCGACGACACGGCCCTTCGAATCGGTCAATCGCCCGTCTTCCAACACTTGCAGCAAAATGTTGAACACTTCCGGATGCGCCTTCTCGATTTCGTCGAGCAGCACGACGGAGTACGGTTTGCGGCGCACCTTCTCGGTCAATTGGCCGCCTTCCTCATATCCGACATATCCCGGAGGCGCCCCGACCAGACGCGCGGTCGAATGCTTCTCCATATATTCGGACATGTCGATCCGGATAACCGCATTCTCGTCGCCGAACAACGACTCGGCCAGCGCGCGGGCAAGCTCGGTTTTGCCGACGCCCGTCGGTCCGAGGAAGATGAAGGAACCCATCGGGCGCTTCGGATCTTTCAATCCGGCGCGCGCGCGGCGGATGGCTCGGCTGACGGCCTTCACGGCTTCATCCTGGCCGATGACGCGCTCATGCAGGATCGATTCCATCTTAAGCAATCGTTCCGTCTCTTCCTCCGCCAGCTTGCTGACCGGAATCCCCGTCCAGCTGGCGACGATTTGCGCGATATCTTCCGGCGTCACTTCGGAATCCGTACGGCCTTGTTTTTCTTTCCATTGATTTTTGGTCGTATCGAGTTCCTCGCGCATTTTCTGTTCGGTGTCGCGCAAGGCGGCCGCTTTTTCGAATTCCTGGCTTTGCACCGCAGCGTCTTTCTCCTTGCGGATATCTTCCAGACGGCTTTCCAGTTGCTTCAAATTCGGCGGTACCGTGTACGTATTCAACCGGACTTTGGAGCTCGCCTCGTCGATCAAATCGATCGCTTTATCGGGCAGGAACCGGTCGGTAATGTAACGGTCTGACAGTTTGACCGCCTGTTCGATCGCTTCGTCCGTAATTTTGACGCGGTGATGCGCTTCGTAACGGTCCCGCAAGCCATGCAAAATTTGAATCGCTTCTTCCGGAGACGGCTGATCTACCGTAATCGGTTGGAAACGGCGCTCCAGAGCGGCGTCTTTCTCGATATATTTGCGGTATTCGTCCAGCGTCGTCGCCCCGATGCATTGCAGTTCTCCGCGAGCGAGAGCAGGCTTCAAGATGTTGGACGCATCGATGGCGCCTTCCGCGCCTCCCGCGCCGATCAGCGTGTGCAACTCGTCGATGAACAGAACGATGTTGCCCGCTTGGCGAATTTCATCCATTATTTTTTTCAAGCGGTCTTCGAATTCGCCCCGGTATTTCGTGCCGGCGACGACGGAGCCCATATCGAGCGTCATCACCCGCTTGTCGCGCAGCGTTTCCGGAATTTCGTTATTGATAATTTTCTGGGCGAGCCCTTCGGCGATCGCCGTTTTCCCGACCCCCGGCTCGCCGATCAGAACAGGATTGTTCTTCGTTCTGCGGCTCAACACTTGAATCACGCGCTCGATTTCTTTGCTGCGCCCGATGACCGGGTCCAGATTGCCTTCCTTGGCAATCGCCGTCAAGTCGCGGGCCAAGCTGTCGAGCGTCGGCGTGCTTACGTTCGCTTGCGTGCCGTGATGGCTCGATACCGCTTCGCTGCTGCCGAGCAGCTGCAGCACTTGCTGGCGCGCCTTGTTCAAGCTGACGCCCAAATTGTTCAGCACGCGGGCGGCAACGCCTTCGCCTTCGCGAATCAAGCCGAGCAATATATGTTCGGTCCCGACGTAAGTATGTCCCAGCTTACGCGCCTCATCCATGGATAGCTCGATGACTTTCTTCGCGCGCGGCGTATAAGCGATGTTGCTTGGCTGCTCCTGTCCGCGGCCGATCAGCGATTCGACCTCGTCTTGAATTTTTTCGAGCCCAAGCCCCAATGCGATCAGCGCTTTCGCGGCGATTCCTTCGCCTTCGCGAATAAGCCCTAGCAATATATGCTCCGTTCCGATATTGTTATGTCCCAATCGAACGGCTTCTTCCTGAGCCAATGCCAACACTTTTTGCGCCCGTTCCGTAAATCTGCCAAACATCATATCGATACACCTCCGTAAATTCCCCCAGCTTTGGATGGGATTAATGTTGATTGAGTTTGTCTCGGATCAGTTTGGCGCGATGCGCGTCCCGATCCTCGGCGCTTAATTTCACATCGAAAAACTGCTGTAAAAATCCCGGTTGCGTCATGACAATCAATTCATTCATTACATGCTCGGACACGTTGTCGACCAACCCGAGATCGATCCCGAGCCTTACGTCCGACAAGCGCTGCATCGCTTCTTTGGAATCCATCACTTCCGCGTAAGACAGAATCCCGTACGATCTGCGGATCCGGTCGGTCAGGCGGGTGCGGGATTCGGCCATCAGCTTCTGCCGTGCCGCTTTCTCGTGCTCGATAATTTGCCGCGCTACGCTGTACAAGTTATCGATAATTTCGGATTCCGATTGGCCAAGCGTAATTTGATTGGAGATTTGAAACAAATTGCCGACAGCTTCGCTGCCTTCGCCATACAAGCCTCGAACTGCCAGGCCGACTTGCGTAATGGCCGGCAAGATCCGGTTCATTTGCTGCGTCAGGACAAGCGCCGGCAAGTGCATCATGACGGAAGCGCGGATGCCTGTGCCCACATTCGTCGGACAGCTGGTAAGAAATCCTCTGTCTTCGTCAAACGCAAAATCGACATGCGCTTCGAATATATCGTCGATTTTGCCGGCCAGCTCCCAAGCTTCGCGAATCTGAAATCCCGGATACAAACATTGAATGCGCAAATGGTCCTCTTCGTTAATCATAATGCTGATCGATTCGTTTTCGCTTAGGATAACCGCGCCGTTGCGCGATTCATTCGCCAAGCTTGGGCTGATCAAATGCTTTTCCACCAGCACGCTTTTTTCCAATTCGTCCAAGTCGTTCAACAATATTTTCTCAAAATGTCCTATCGATTTCAATTCATCCGTATTTAATACATTAGACAACGTATCTAGAATTTCCTTCGACTGCTGGTTCGTCGCGAGCATCGGGAAGGGGAAGGATTCCAGGTTGCGGGCGATCCGAATCCTGCTGCTGATGACAATCTCGGAATCGGGACCGTTTCCTTTCATCCAGTCGCTTAGCGCATGCTCGGTGAATTGACGTTTTGACATCGCATATCCCTCCTTAAGCGTTGAATCCCTTTAACCGTCCCCGGACATTTTCCTTTCGATCTCCCGGATTTGGTCGCGAATTTGCGCCGCCTGCTCGAATTCCTCATGAATGATGCGATACTGCAGTTCTTTTTTCAGCTCATCCAGCTCGCGTTTGTAATGAATGGTACCGCCGCGGCGTTTCGGAATTTTGCCGATATGCTTCGTATTGCCGTGCACCCGCTTGAACAACGGTTCGAGTCGCTCGCCAAAGTGCTTGTAGCACGAACTGCAGCCGAAGCGGCCGATTTTGCTGAATTGCGTATAGGTTAGGCCGCATTCGTCGCAACGGATCGTTTGCGGCTTTTGGGCTAACGACGCGCCTTTGCCTGCCGGATCGAAATCGAGCAGCCCGGACAATAAGCTGTGAATGGAAAAACCGTTTGCCGTGCCGGGGATCATCTCCCCTTTCTCGCGTGCGCACGATTCGCAAATATGGAATTCCGTTTTCTCTCCGTTGACGATTTTCGTAAAATGCAATGTGGCGTTTTTCTTTCCGCATTCTTGACAGATCATCCTTCGGACCTCCTTTGACTCGCGTTTTTCCAGCCCCGATGCCGTGAGGAAAATGGGTGCGTTATTCTTATTTGCCCAGCAAAGAGATAAGCATCGCCTTTAGCAATTTGGCGCGAACTTCATCGCGATAAGGCAATTTAAGTTTGAGAACGTCCCTGGAAACGGCGGCTCGCAGCATGTTGGCTTCTCTGCGGGTAATGACGCGGGCTTCTTCCAATTGATAAATGAGCCCTTCGGCCGCCGTCTGTTCCATGCTGTCGCCGATGGTGCGGCTGAGATGCCCATGAATCGCCTGATGCGACGGCAATTCGATTCGTTGAATCCGGATATAGCCTCCGCCGCCCCGTTTGCTTTCGACAATATAACCTTTCTCGAACGTAAAGCGGGTGCTAATTACGTAATTGATTTGCGACGGGACGCACGAAAATTTATCGGCCAGTTCATTGCGCTGAATTTCCACCGCGCCTTCAGGACTTTCATGCAAAATATGCTTCAGATATTGTTCTATAATATCAGAGACATTACGCATTCATTCATCCCCCACTATAATTCATTGCATCGATCGTTGACTTTGACTTTCTTTGACTTTAACAATATTATAGCACAAATTTTCAATTTGCCAAGAGGTTTGAATTGTCGATGGCGGAAGAAGTCTTTTACTATTAGTTTTACGGTTTTGCCGAAAAATATACAAAAGCCGATTCCGTCAAGAAATCGGCTTATTCATTCGCTGTTTGATTTAGCAGCCCGGATTATGCCGGAAGTTTCCGCTGCGCGATCGACTGTTCCGCGTCCCAGCGGAACGTGAGCGCGGCGAGCGCCAGCAAGCCGACGGTAAAGGCAGCGACAATGAGCATGTAGAACGCGGTCCCGTTCCATCCCGCAAACGACGACCTTAATCCTTGAACCATATAGGTCAACGGAAAAAGATTGCCCGCCGTCGCAATCCATTGCGGCGCATGCTGCAAGCTGTAGAAGGTTTCGGTACCGAACAGCATCGGGATATAAATGAGGTTGGAAATCATGTTAATTTGCGCTTCGTTCCGGGCGAGATTGGATAACAGAAATCCCATCGCAGTAAAACATAACATGCCGAGCGTTAAGATAAGCAGAAAAGGAACGATTCCGCCCAACGGCATCGCAATGCCGAAACCGATCATGCCGGCCAACATGACGATTCCGTTGATCGCTACCCCCAAAGCGGTTCGAACCAAAACCATCGTCAATATAAAGGAAACGGTCGGAAAAGGAGTCAGCTTCAAAAGCTTATAAACGCCCCGGTTTCGCTGCCAATGAACTTGAAAGGCGATGCCTTGGACGCTCCAGAATAAGGAGCTCAAGACGACGACGCCGGTCAACAGCCGGAACCGGTATTCCGGCGTATCGAAATAAAGTCCAAGCCCGATCAGCAGCGCCAAAGGAAAAAGTACGGCATAGAAGAGAGATATTTTATCTTTCAGCGATGAGACGAACATTGCCCGTATAACGGTTGAAATCATGAGACATCGGCCTCCTTCGCCGTGAGTTGCAAATACACTTCTTCCAAACGTGCCGCGTTAAAGCGTTCGCAAAGTTCATGCGGCGTACCTTCCGCGATAACGCGTCCGCGGTCGATCATCATGACCCGGTCCGCCAACTGGTGCACCTCTTCCATATCGTGCGAAGTCAATATAATCGACGTTCCTTTGGCGGCCAACTGGCGGATCACCGAGTGGATTTCGATTCGCGCGCGCGGATCCAGCGCGGAGGTCGGCTCGTCGAGAAATACGAGACGGGGATCGTGTACGGTGGCTATCGCGATCGCCAGCCGTTTCTGCTGCCCGCCCGATAGACGGGAAGCTTCCGTCCGGGCCGCTTCTTCCAGTCCGCATAATCGCAACAGTTGCATCGTTTCAGGCCGGCTAAGCCGTTTTTTGTACAGCGCGGCGAATAAGCGCAAATTGTCGTAACAGCTCAGCCCGGGGAAAAATGAGGTCGACTGCAATTGCACGCCGACATGCGCCAAATAATCTTTACGCCAATACGAGATGCGTCCGCTGTCCGCCCGGCGCAATCCGAGCAGCAAATCGATTGTGGTCGATTTGCCGGCGCCGTTCGGTCCAATGATGCCAAGGATCTCTCCTGTTGCGATATGCAGCCCTACATCGTCCACGACGGGACGGCCGCCGTATGTTTTGCTGACATGTTCCGCTTCGAGCAAATCGTTTTCTTTCATTGAATCATCACCTTTCATTGTTTAATCCGGTTGGCTGCGAATCGCGGCCTCCAACTGATCCAGCATGGACAGTTGAATCTCGAATTGATCGTACATGTTCCGGAAAATGATTTTCGCCGGTTCGGTCAAGTTCACGAATTGCGACTTCTCTTCTTCGCCTGCCTTCATTTCATCGTACTGTTTGCGCAGAGCCGTCCGCTGCGACTCGATCGCAGCGATAATTCGGTCTTTAGGCAACGCATCGATGAATGAAACCGCGGTATAGAATGTCGTAGGAAATATAACGGAAGGCAAAGCCAAAGATTGTTGAAGCAATTGATAAAACTGCTCCTCCCCCTCCTCCGTAATCCGGTAGATCGCCTTCGTGCGATGCCCGGTTTGTTCAACCGAATCGACTGTAACCAATCCTTCTTTATCCATCTTTTTCAACGCATGATAAATCGAACCAGGCAGTACGCCCGCCCAGGCATCGGTTTTGGACAGTTGCAATAGTTGCTGCATATCGTAACCTGACATCGGACCTTTCATGAGGAGTCCCAAAACCATGAGACGCGTCACAGTATCACCTCTCGTCTTTTATAGTCAACGTTGAATATATAACATTGAGTTAAATGTAGCACATTTATTTCTCGTTGTAAATCGTCAATTTCATGTTGGGTGAATCATCCGGAGCGGAGAACGGATCCGAATTGAATTGTAGCGCGAGTTTCAAGTAAGATAAGTGTTAGTTCTATGAAGCGACGATACAAGAAAGGAGCTATAGGAAACCATGGAGAGAACGGAAAAGGAGAAAATGCTGGCGGGCGAGCTGTATTACGGTTTCGATCCCGAATTGACCGAAGAAAGACAGCGAGCCAGAAGATTGACAAGATTGTTTAATTCGACAGTGGAAACGGAGACGGAGGAGCGTACCCGGATCTTAAAAGAACTGTTCGGCTCGACCGGCGACTCCATTTATATCGAACCGAACTTCCGATGCGATTACGGATACAATATCCATGTCGGGGACAATTTTTACGCCAATTTCGATTGCGTTATTTTGGATGTAAACGAAGTGCGAATCGGAAAGAACGCTTTTCTGGCGCCGGGCATCCATATTTACACCGCGGGCCATCCGCTTGACGCGGAAACGCGGAATACCGGACTCGAATACGGCAAGCCGGTTACGATCGGCGATAATGTATGGATCGGCGGGGGCTCGATCATTAATCCCGGCGTAACGATCGGCGACAATGTCGTGATCGGATCGGGAAGCGTCGTAACGAAGGATATCCCTTCCAACGTCGTAGCTGCGGGCAACCCGTGCCGGGTCATCAAGAAGCTCGACTCATAATGCTATTGCAAAAACTGCGACCCACAGACGAGTCGCAGTTTTTATATGGCGGGCGATTCTCTTGCGCCTCGCTACGTCAAGGCTTGAACAATAGCCAGAATCGCCAGATGGGCCGGATAGAAGCTGCGCCATAACCAGCGGGGGATCTTCGCCCGTTCCAACGCCTTGAGCATCTTCGGCAAATAATAGATCAAAATCGTCGATACGACGCTATAAAACTGAATGAACCAACCTTTATAGAATAAAAACACGAAGTTCAATAGTACGTGCAGCCCTATGGCCCACTGAGCCGAGGCATATCTAAAGAGAAGAACAAGGAGCAGCGCATAACTTCCGTAATCGAACGGCACGACCTCCAACAACAAGATCGCCGCGGCAATTAGCAGCATGGGAGCCGCAGGTTGCGGAAAACGGTCCAGACCTTTCAATACGAGCAAACATACGATAAACGTTCCGATGACATTGATCGAATGACCTCCCAATGCCAGCATAAACGGAATTTGCGACAATAAGCCGATGAGGATGAGACGCTTCAAATACCGCGAAAAACGCTGGTTCGGGCATAGCCTTGCACGATGGCATAAGCATATAACGGAAACGCAAGCCGTCCGATCACTCTCCACATCTCTTCATCGGGAGCCAATACAATTCCCAAATGATCGATTAACATCGTTACCATAGCTAGAAGCTGCATCGTCGTTGTTATCCCCTTCCTTAAAGAGGCATCAGATCTTGCCGTTTCGCTCGCGGTCTGCATTCCCGGCACAAACCGACAACCTTGCCGTCGTGATCGGCATAAAAGGTCAGACGTTTAGCCATCGTTTTGCAATAGCTGCATTTCTGCTGGCGGGAAGCAGTTTCTTTTTGCTTCTTGAAATCGGTTATTTTCGTAACCTTTCCTTGCTCCTTCGAACGTGAACGAAATATCATCCCTGTTCCTCCCATCGCCAATGCATTCATGTTTATAGGCCGAGTTATGCTTTTGTTAATCTTGGACTTGATCTGCCGGCCGGCGAATATGCAAAAACGTTGTCGTTTTTATCTTATCAATACTTGCCCGAAAAAAGAAGTTGTTACGATAAATTGAAGATGGGGATTTAGGATAAAGTTGCACGTGTGGGATATGTATGCATGGGTCGTAGTTTTTGACTTTCAAGAGTAGTACTAAAAAAGAACACGTTGCTACAATTTACGACAGTAAGCGCTCTATTCTTGGTGAACGATACTATTCCCTGTTTTTGCCGTCTGAATATGATGCACATATTTTATTGCGCTTCAGTCGGGCATCACCATTAACGGTTTGCAGGTTGCGCACAACATGGTCGTTCGCTCGCTAGGCGTTCGCGTGCCCTCGATCGTGCTTGTAGCAACTGCAATTATCCAGTTAATATTGCTGAATGAGCCCGATTTTGCATTAGCAACAGCAATTATCCAGTTGCTCAGACCGCAAATCGCCCCTTTTCACGCTTGTTGGCCAATTTAACTGGATTTTTGCAGTTGCTGGACTAACTTGTCGCGTTTCTGCTGAAATTAACTGGATTTTCGCAGTTACACTGGCGGACAAATGGGGGGGCCATAAGCGGCGAGGTAGTCCGGGAGAAGCAGTTCGTGGTGAGATCGTTCGGGCATGAGATTCCAGGTGGAGTATCAGGGTAGAGTGTCAGGTTGAGTTACGGTTACTGCACCTTACCCGCCGACTTTTTACAGTGTCTCTGGCGCTGGCATTCCCCTGTTATCCGCCTTCTGTCGAAGTCCCTTTCGCTCAGATTTGGAACATGGCGGCCTGCCGTAGTGACTCCTTTCCCCGTTTCTCCTTTTTGCGCCCTTTGTCGAAATCCCGTTTACTCAGTATAGATGAAATGCGGTCTGAGGCAGTTCCTTCCTTGTTTCTTTTTTTGCACCTTTTGTCGAAATTCCCTTCACTCAGGGCTAGGGGAAATTACTCTGTAATAGTAAAAGTAGGAATATTCATTCTGGAGCGGAGATTGCGAGCCCAGACCGGAAGCGAACTGAAAAAGCGACATCTGAACCAAGGGGATTTTGACAGAAGGGCGTGGAAAGCAATAGGTCGGTGGAAGGGAATGAAGAAGTATGAGGGGAACCCATGAAAAATGCCACCAGAGAGTTGTTCTCGCCAGTTGCATTGTTCGTTCGACTCTCGCAAGACTTGACCTGCGTGTCCCACACATATAAAAAATACCGTCATCGAGTTGACTCGATAACGGTATTAGCGTTCGACTCCCTCGGGACTCGACTACACGGTCCCATGCTCATAAAAAATACCGCCATCGAGCTGACTCGATAACGGTATTTGATCGCTTGGCAACGTCCTACTCTCCCAGGACCCTTCGGTCCAAGTACCATCGGCGCTGGAGGGCTTAACGGTCGTGTTCGGGATGGGTACGCGTGGAACCCCTCCGCCATCGCCACCAAACGG
>NZ_CAKKLI010000023.1:0-79331 GCF_918697855.1 Paenibacillus sp. CECT 9249
GAATACATTCGCAATCAGCTGGCAGAGGATAAGAATTACGAACAACTCACAATGAAAGAACTGTTCGACCCGTTTACGGGTGAGTCGGTAGGAAAGGGCAAATAAAAAAGCCCCTTTGAGGGGCAAGACCGAGACCGCTCGCGGTTGGCAGACTTTCAGTGCGCCTTCTTAGGCGCTTGCTAGTACCATGCCCTTATAGGGCTGATGGAAGCCACCGGCTAAGCCGGTGGTTATGACTGAACAGACTGAATGTACCGCTGAGTTATTGATTCCTTGGGCAGAATTTGTATCCTGAAATGCCGAAGCACGTTTCGTTCACGGGTGATCATTTAGTAAAATCTCGAGTTATATTTGCTCGGTGCGTATATTTTATCTATGCCGTCAGTTAGGTTTTGAAAATAGCAGTCTTTTATAGGAAATCGGGCATTTTTCATGGAGTTACTGATGGGCACATGCTTCCAAACCCTCCGATCCGTATTCTCTATTAGGGGTACTTTTTGACGCAGATCAACTGGCTTTCCCGCGACATTTTTATGCTTGGTAGCAGTTTGAACGTAGCGGTTCATTGAGTCGGCTATTTTATTATGGATTCCCCTTACCAGATATTTTTGATAGAATTTACCTAGAGGTTATCGACAAGCTTCGAGCTCGTTGCTTGAGGTGTGATAAATTCAACGAGGGGAGAATCTTTATGTTACAGTTGGTCAAGGAGCGCAGCAGTGCCGCCGCTAGCGTACAAGCTAAGGAAATGGCGAATCCAGTAGCTGATCTCTGGGAAATAGAGCTTTTATACGGCAAGCATCCGTCATATTCGGAGAATACATATGCGGTGAACTTCACAACGAAACTTGAGGGAAACGCTTCGAAATGTTTCTTGGTTATTGATCTTCGGGATAGATTCGATGAATACCTGCGTGATCTGAATGTCTTCGGTGTACTTGAGAAATCGGATTTTCACAGAGTTATCGATTATGTAAAGCACTTAAAAATAAACGGTATCTTCAGGCGTGTACCTAATCTGCTATCGGTCATCGAGGGGTCTGCCAGTACTGATGACAGTTTGGAGCTATTTGAAATGATTGTAGACGCTGTTCTCAGCGATCCTGATGCCTTTCCGACGATCAGTAGCGATGAGTATAAGCATGGCGCTTCATCGGGGATACGACTTGACACGGAACAGTATGTCGAAAAGTATGGGAGAAATGCGGTCGGCATCACCACAGAGGCTTTGCTGGATATTTTGAATCTTGAGGGTAGTACCAAGAGCGTCCGTTTTATGGAGATCACGCGCGGCTGGCGGGAGCAAGGCTTCCTTCTTAAACTGAGCCGCCAATCCCGCTTACAGGAGCCTGTAAAGCCTAATATTAGCTCCAAAGAAGTTAAGCGCTTCTACATCTTCAGGATCGATGCCCTTGGGCAGGAATAGCTTGCTGGAGGGGGTTAGATGGGCGTGATTAGGCGTGAAAGTCGGTCAGAGTATAATAACGGGCATCCGCATTCGGTTATCAGTTATATAGGGGGTAAATCTCAGCTAATTTCCAATATCGTTCCGCTTATCATCTATGCAGCTAATACCTACAGCTTGAGTAGCTACTATGAGTTGTGCGGTGGAGGCGCGAGGATGCTCTTAAATCTCCCGACCGCTCTTTTCCAGCATCGCTCTTATAACGATATGGACAGAGGTTTATGTTCGCTATTTGCTTGTCTTGGTGATAAGCAGTACCTGTATGACCTGATGGCGATGCTGGAGGATTTAGGGGTAGGCGAAGATATCTTTCTTCGTGCCAAGCATGCACGGGAGTACGAGGCGCGAATGCTGTCGCAGGGGTCGGACTTCAGGCTTGATCTCGTCACTTCGGCAGCCTATGCTTTCATTCTCGCCATGCAGTCGAGGGCGGCGGATATGGAAACATTTGATTTCTCGCGCGTAAAGGATCAGAAGCGGCTCCGTTCGTATTTCAAGAGGATTCGGGAACTGGACTTGTTCTATCCGACTTTAGAGGATATTGAGGTTACTCGTGGAGACTGCCGCGAACTATTGAAGTTGCTGAATGGCAGGGATGATGTGTTCGCATATCTTGATCCTCCATACACTCCCGAAGAAATGGTGTTAAAGGATCATTACGGCGACCGTTCTTGGACTTTGGATGATCATGAGCGATTAGTCGATCTGTTGCTAAAAACAATCGGTGTAAAGATGGCTCTTAGCGGTTATGACAATCCCTGTTATGACAGACTTGTGTCGGCGGGCTGGCGGAAACTGTACCTCAAGAATGTTTTTGTAGCGTCTAGCTCCGAAGCGCGGCGCAGGAATGATGAATATCTCTGGATTAACTATGACGTTCCTGTTTCCCTTCTAGACCAGATATCCGAGTTTAATTATACGGCATGGTAGAGGAATGGTTCTAAAGCCATTCAGTTGGTTTATAAAACCTACATATCGGCTCTAAAACCATCAAAGCCATTAAAACCTATCGAAATGTGCTTCCTGTTTGTGCTCATGAGGGAGGCACATTTTGTATTTCCCTGTGAAGGTGGCTCTACTTTAGGGAAAGTGAAACTGAGTTAAAGTATATAAGAGGACATAGGAACGCCGAAAATCGAGCAAAGAAGCAACATTGTAAATAGTGCAACACGAATCGGTTAGGTCACCTCAATGGAGCAACTCCGCTTCCCTCCTACATTGGTTTCCTCCCCGCGACTTTCCCTATAATTTCGCTAATATCGGTTGCGCGGCGCAATATTAGTCGCTGGTAGAGTTTAAACGTGGTAGGCGTAGTTAGCCCGCCGCGCATTCACATACATGCAGCCATCACCTTTTTCGCCAGTTAACTTTGCTGGCAGTGATGGTTTGGAGGCGGTCGGCATACATAATTCGCAGTTTCGATGGTTCTTCTGGCAGTTTGGCGGATCGTTTTCCTTCCTTATCCCCTGAGGGGTACCGTTTAAAGCCGGACTTGGCTTGGCAGCTAGGCGCGAGAAGGCTAGTCATCGCCCAATCGTGATCGTATGCGCCTAATCACTCATTCTAATCGGTCAGTCTTATAGGGTATCAATTGAAAAATACAATCTGGATGCAGATCAAGCGATTGTATTTTTGTTTTCAGGGGTATCGCATTTTATGAAAACTTTTCGCCGCCGGGCATCTGAAAGGGCAGTAGCAGCTACGTTACTCTGAAAGCGTACTCCTACAAAAATCTCGGTTTCGTTCTTGTTGTATTTCCGTGAAATCCGAACGCCTTGGTAGCACTGCATTACCTCCTGCACTAATGACCGTAAACAAATATTAGGGCTGTTTTATTGGAGTACGCTTTCACTTTTTCTCGGAGTCCTCTACTCTCGCCCATCGCGGCAGTTAGGGGTACGGATTATGCTTTTTCGTTTGGAGTTCGTCATTTGCTGTATCAGAATTTCGCCAGAGGCGAGAGGGAGGAATTAGGTATGTTGATTTTCAAAGAGCTAGCCGAAGAGGTTAGCGAAGTACAGAATCGTCTGGCAGTATGGGATGAGGGAGAAGATCACGCCCAAGATGAGAAGAAGCTGGACTTGCTCTTACGGCTGGTCGCCTTTACCAACAGCTATGTCTGGTTATCACATGGGAAGTCGCGGGAGAAGCTCGCTTACTTCTTGAAAAACGGGTACGACTACCGTGATACGGCAGTAAAATTCGGAGTATCGGTCAAGTCCATTCATGCATCCGTCTCCTATGCAGCTAATCGCCTGAAAAAGCGTATTGGGCTAGCATTGGAATTGTTGCGTTCGGGTGATCTTGTCGCGGCGGAACGGGAGTTTGCCTTGGGAACAGGTGCTTATAACACGAATCTGTTTATCAGTGCGATCCATGATAGGTTCGTTCCTGTAAAGCATTCAGGGGTAGACCTGAGCACTTGTCACAAAGAACTTGGTCTTTTGTTTCGCTTTACGCATCACCACTTCGGTCGGGTTCTGGATGCCTTAGATCAGCAGAAGCTGGAGCATCTGCTGTTCGTTCTATCGCATAATGATCGCAGCTATATGACAGAACGCTCTATTCTTTTCCGCTGTTTGGAAGGTGAGTTTTCGCCTGATGAGGCGCTAGCTCTGTTGCGTGATTTTAACATCTACTCTGCACCAACTCTATTTGAGGATTGAGGTGGGGTATGGTTATGGACATGGATATAAGTTCTCATCCGTCTTGCTTTGAGTACAGGGGCATAGATGTATTCTTGCCTGGAGCATGCGTTAATAATCGGTTGCACGCCTATTTGTTCAGGTTAGGTCAACAGCGGAAGCGTCTCTATAAGTTTAACTGCCCGCATCCACAGCCGATGATCGGTTCGGATGATGTGAGGGGTATCAGCTTGGATGGGGCGCCGCTTGATACTTGGATCGCCAAATGCCAAGCCTTATTCTTGGCTCAAGGGGGTATCCAGTTGCCCGCTGGCTTTGTAAATGACCATCGGGAATCGCTGGTTAGCTCCTATTTGCTGGGCAGTTCCCTTTGCGTAGCAGAGACAAAATCGGGTGGGCTTTGGGAGTATAGTTTCGTGACCAAGAGTCCTGAGATTCTACGAGCGCACGAAGATCAATTGGCTCCAACTGATCGTAAAAAAGGGTTCGACCGTTTTTCCGAGCAGCTCTCGACCAGTTACAAAGAGCTAAGTAGCGGTTCGTATGCCACAGTCAGGCTATTCGCGGATGTGGATGGGGTTCGCCTTAGCAAGAGGACTTTAGGCGTAAGCAGTTCGCGTTTCATATTCCCTTATTACGGGGTGAACAGCTTTGCTATGCGGTTGAAAAATGCTTTGGAGCGACAAAAAGTACGGTTGACCTATCGTGATACAGGGGGCTTGCGCCCGCCGTTGGTGACTACGCTCGATACTGGCGTAGTTGCTAGCTGGCTTGGTACGACTCCTACAAAGGCTGAAATGACTAAGTGGGCGGATTGGAGCAGCAGTGCTTCTATGGGGTACATGTCACTCCCTGATCTTTCACATCGCGGTCAGTTTGTATCAGTACCGATTCTTCATATAGAGAAGATGGAACGTTGCTAGCGCTTCATAAATATGTGTTTATGGTTTCGCCCTATTTGCTTGCCCTTGAGGGGATTCGGGAATCCCTTTAAGGGTATTTTCTTTTGCTTTGAGAGGTTCAAAAACTATTGATACTGCTCCCGCTAAAAAATGCGAGTTATTTGGGTTCCAGATGGGTCGTTGGTGTTGCAAAAATATTCCCGTTAGCTTTTTCCCACAAATCCTGCAATTTGTTTGGGACAAATCTTCCCGTTTTCCTTGAGATTAAGTTTTAGGATCGGATATTTTTCTAGTCTCCTTATAACCATTAGGAGGCTGATAAGGTATGGCGAGTAAGGTTTGGGGGTATGTGAGGATCAGCAAGGCAGTTGGACAGGTAGAGGATCGGCAGGTTGACCTGCTGATGCAGGAATACGGCATTCCTGAGTCAGATATTTTCATCGATAAGATGAGCGGCGCACGCTTGGATCGGTCGGCTCTGGCGGAACTACAGCGTATCGTTCGCGAGGGTGATGTCATTGTGGTGGAATCGTTAAGCCGCATATCGAGAAGCTCGAAAGATTTATTGGCTTTGCTGTCCGATTGGGAGCAGAGGGGAATCACATTTATTAGCCATAAGGAGAAGCTTGATTTCAGTTCGACAACAGGCAAGCTTATGCTGACATTGCTTGCCGCTCTTTCCGAGTTTGAAAGAGAGACATTGCGTGATCGCGTGCGTGAAGGGCTTGCTTCGGCTAGAGCTAGAGGTCGAATCGGTGGTCGCCCCAAAACCGATAAGAAGGCTTTGGAAAAAGCAGTAAAGCTGTACGAAGCGAAGGCACATTCGATTTCGGAAATTGTTTCACTGACTACGGTGTCGAAATCAGTCCTGTATCGAGAGTTGAAGCGATTGCAGCAACAGGAACTGGTGGAGGAAGCGTAAAAAATTGCAGTTTGATTTTCTTAGACCATTCATTAATCGGTTTTATAGATGGTATAGGCTGAAAACTAGCGGTTGGTCATATGGGTTTCGTTTAGAAAGTATGGTGGGGTTTGCATAATTGGTGGTTCTGGTCAGTGATATGGCAGGTGAGCGGAAGACACTTCATTGAGGTGCTCTAGCGCTAACCTGTCTTTTTATGTGGGCTTGTTGCTCCGTTAGGGGGAGACATTTTGTTTTAGCAGTAGGAGATTCCTCCGTTTTCAGCACTTGATGGGTGAGCTGTTTTATTAGCTATGTAGGGGCAGTCGCTCCTAACTAATCATTTGTTTGGAGGAATGCGTAATGGGGGTTCTTAGTAATTCTGGTTTGAGAGTCGCTAGTTATTGTCGTATGGGCAATGAAAGTCGGTTATTAGAGGCGCGGCGGGAAGAAGCTGAAAGGCGCATGCAACTTATGGCTTCTAAAGCACAGCTCGGAAAACTTCATGTAATTCAAGGAATGGAGTTGTATTGGTTGTTTAGGGGTGCTTCGTCTCAAGAGTTGCGATAATTGCAGGACAATCTAACAATAAAAAATGTAATAATATGTAAATTTCGTGTAATTGAACGAGAACAAATGTTCTTTTATACTTGACTCTCTTTAACAGACCATGCTATTACATACAACAGCATTTGTCTGTAGAGGGTGGTGGTAAAGCAAATTGTAAAGGAATGGTGACCGAAATGGATCATTATACACAAGTTGATTCTTGTGGAACGCAGGGACTGGAAAGTAATACACTGCTGACTTTAGATGAAAAGGAATTGAAGAGAGAAGAGTTGATCGGTGTACTGGCTGGATTGATTAAAAATTATGCGATGAAGCAGCCACAGAAGTAACCTTGTTTGATACTTATCGGGTTTCCAGATTCTGGGAAGCCCACAAACTAATTTTAATAATCATGGAGGAATGTACAATGATGGTAGCAAATAGGAAGCCAAAAGCCGCGTTGTATTTGCGTGTATCGACTGAGGAACAAAAGAAGGAAGGCTTTTCACTTGGTGCTCAGGAAGAAATTTTGAAAGGGTATTGCGTTTCAAAGGGCTATGAAGTTTTCGAGATTTATAATGATGGCGGCTACTCTGGCAAAGACTTCAACCGACCGGATATGCAGCGGTTGTTAAGAGATTCAAGAGATCATAAATTTGATATTGTATTAGCAATAGCAGTGGATCGAATTTCTCGGAGCAATCTGGATGTACTGACTTTTGTTGATCGAGAACTTCATCCACGCGGACAAAAGTTGGTTATTAGTACATGCGATATTGATAGTTCAACGGAAACCGGGAAAATGTTCATTTCCTTGTTGGGAACATTTGCTGAATACGAACGCAGGTTGATTGTTGGACGAGTAAAAAAAGGAATGGAGAAACGAGCAAGCGAAGGCTTAACAAATGGAGGTCGTACTTTAGGCTACGATTCCGTTGATGGGAAATTGGTCGTGAATGCGGAGGAAGCCGCTATTGTGAAAGAGATTTTCGAACTTCGCGCTGAAGGTAAAGGGTTTAAGACCATTGCCACGATGCTAAACAAAAAGGGCAAGAAAACAAAGGGAACAAAGACCAAGCCGGGATCGAGTTTCAGTATTAATGCAGTAAAGACGATTCTTGTAAATGAGAAGTACACAGGCAGCATGAGTTGGGGGAAATTGAGAGATTGGAGTAGCAAAAGAAGGGCGGGCAAGTCAGATCCGACAATTGTTCAAGAGGCGCACGAAGCTATTATAGATATGGAATTGTGGAATAAGGTTCAAGCTGTCAACAAACTGAACAATGAACAATATAGCAGCCAAAGCAATAATCTTAAAGGTGAGTTCATATTAACGGGGTTGTTGCGTTGCCCTGTATGTGGTGCCGGAACAGTGATGAGTAAGTCGCAGAAGAGGGACGGTTCAGGCTACCACTTATACTATATGTGCCAAACGTACCACTCTAAGGGCAAGACGGAATGTGGTTCGAACCTAATCAAGAAAGAACTTGTAGAAGAACAAGTGTTAAAGTGGATTGGGACGATTCTTGCAGATGAACAGATCGTAGACGGTATCATGAATCGGCTGGAGCGTGAAGAGACTCTAGGTAAGGATGAGCTTGAGAAGGATTTGCATATTCAGCAGACCAGTCTTAAGAAGTTGCTGGACAAGCAGAAAAAACAGGACTCCGATTATTATGCTGGCGAGATCCGCGCGGCACTGTATAATCGGTTATCCGAAGCGATTGAAGATGAAATCAATAAGGTCGGGCAATCGATCGCACATCTTAAGCGTGAAATTGAAAAGTTAGAGTCAAAGGTCATCCTCAATAAGGATATAATAATTGAGGCTTTGCAGAATTTCGAGGTCTTGTTTAAGGAAGCAACCAATGATGAAAAACGGTCGCTCCTGCGGGCGCTGATTAAGGAAATTCACGTGGAAGCTGACCGCAAGAGCATTAAGAATATCGTCTTCTGGTTCACAGAAGACGATTCCTTTAGTCATTTTGCTTTACCAGTGAGTGACGTGCGGAGAACCTTATCACAAGTAGGGCGAAGTTTTTGCTGTGTACCCATATAATTATTAATATTGTTTGCATGGTGTGACTTTGATGTATCTGTACAGTACGGTGCGAATCAGCCAGAGTATACATTGTCATGTGCAGGGTGACAGAATGCTCAAAGTGCTCAGGATAAAGGAAAAGCCCCTTGCGCTATTGGTTCAGCGGAAGGGGCTAAGCTTAAAAAATGCTTTTCGGTCTCCTCGTTGAAGGAGAGCTCGACACTGCCGATGTGCTTCCTGTCGTCCAGCGTGATCCTCTTCACGATCAGATGCATTAGGGTCTTGCGCTGCGGGAAGGCCTTTTTGATACGTTCCTACGTACACTGGGATATCCCTAAATTCACCTTAAGCCATTGGCCGGATTCCTGTTCAGATCATCTTGGGAATTATCTGCTCGCGTTGCGAGTATTAGGAAAATGCCGATAACTGACATAACGATGACAATGATAAAGGAGATATGCCATTGTGTACTAGTTTCATTTTCATATGCTCATTCCCTCCTTTTATTGTTTTTACAAAATGAATCTATATTAGCTTTCATTATACATATCAAATGTCGAGAACTTATGCAGATCTCCTCTATTTTGCGATTTTGCGTGGATTTCTTTCAGAGAAAACAAAAACCTGATCCCATGCTCTTGGATGGGACTTTCATTATTGAACTCTTCGCTCAACAAACTGGCAGATTAGTGGAGTAATTAGGAATACATAACAAAGACAATCCACTGGATTATTATAACGCTATATGGGTATTTTTTGCAGTCTTGAAGTTTCAGTCGTTGCCAAGTACCCTAATGTTGATGAGGAAAAAAAGGGGGTGGGATTGAATGAAGCTAGGGGATATTTTCTTAAATAGCAGAGGTCGTAGTTTAAGCGATTACGGTTATAAGCCTGATCCAGGAGGTATTGAACTCACTGCTTCCGGCAAAATAGCCTTTTATCATTACACAAGGGAAGACAGAGTGGAGCAGATTTTATCTGCAAACGGCGGTCTGTTTGCCGGACGTCCGGTTGACGTATGTCCGAATCCACCAGAAGAGTTTACTGGTAGTTTTCTGGCGGAGGGATTCCTTGAGCCTCTTCCATTATGGTTAACAAGTAACCCTTATTTTGGTGACTTAGGAATTGAAATGGTAAAGAAATACATCGGGAATGTTTTGTTAAGAATTGAGGTGCCTTATAATTATAAAGGGCTTTTTATCGCTGATTACGCACATGTACTGGAAGGAAAACACTTAAATGAAAGAGGGTCGACGCCCCTTAACCTAGGTTATGATTGTAGTACGGGTAGAGAGGTTACTCAAGCATATGTTAATTCATATGTTTCTGCAAACCAATATAAAAACAATTATACTGCACCTGTAATGCAAGCAATCCGAAAAGGGCAAGGCATCGTTATTCCAGTTGAATATATAACTTTAGCTGCTGAACAACCGTTAAGCTAACGGAGTACGTTATTTGAACGAATCACTCATAAAAAGAACTCTCCAGACGAGGAGGGTTCTTACATTTTTATCCATGTGTTTGCGGGTGGTGTCAGCTACGCTGGTAATCCCCCTGTTTGGAGGAACTGAGTCCCTTCCGGAAAGCGAAAGTCCATAAGAAGCCGACTTCTTATGGACTGCAATCATAGGCGTTATAATACCTGAACGGGCCTACGCGGCGGAATTTCGAACTAGATATTGGGGCAGGATTGGTCAATGAATTTTTTTAGATGAGAAAAGATATAACGATGAGGGCAACGAATCTACCGGGTTTAACGAATCGCTTCCGGTGAATTGCTCAAACGCCAGCCTTTCTCTTTGCTGTAGACAAAACTGATTGTTTTGGTTTCAAAGCCATCCTCGCCTACTGGCACTTTAAGTGTGTAGGTAACATTTGTTTGCTCGTTCGGCTTCGTTGAAGAGACAACAGTCGCGTCCTTCCAGAACAGCTGACTGCCGGCATCCGCGTCTACTTGTGCCAGTTTACCGGCGATTTCGATTATCGATTTGCCGTTCAGTTTATCCTGAACGAATTTCTCGCTTGCTTCTTTTGTGTATATTTCTTCCAGGTAAGCAAGCAGCTTCTCTTTCGTGTTTAAATCTTCTCCAAAGAAGCGGTAGTTCAACTCGCTGCCTTCCGGTTTGAAGGTACTCACCGGGCCATCCGGCATCCTCCCACCATCAGAAATATGCCAATAACGCTTTTGCGCTTCGGCTGCGAACCGGATGACGGTCTCGTTATCCAGCTTTTGGTTAGGTTTATTAAACGATAGCGGCTGCTCCTTACTGTCGGTAGCGTCTCCATAGTCGGTAATTAGCCACTGGTCATCGAACTTCTTCACGATCACTTTCAACAACCATGGCCCTTCACTGCCTTCTGAAGTCGCCATTTGGAAGTTCACAAGGAATTCTGCGGTAGTGGCATTTACTTGCTTTTCACTTTGAATCGCAGCGCTTGACACCCATGGACTGGAAACGCCGATCACCCAGCCGCCCTCATCGGCAACTCTTTTGTCTCTAATATCCGGAGCGAGAATAGCGTGCAAGAGCGCGCCATTGCGTGTCTTATAGCTAGTGATAAACGACTCTGCGGCTTCTTTTGCGGAGTGGGGAGCAAGGGCTTTCTCCAGCTGCTCGATCCGCAGCTTTTCCTCTTCCTTCCCGGTGTCAATCAATACTGCTTGCCGCTTGGCATCCCAGGTTACCTTCGCTCCTATAATCTCGCCAAGCGATTTGACGGGAACCATTACGTGGTTACGGATATTTTCAGGTGCGCTGCTTGTCTTGATGACATTTCCGTCGACAATTAATTTGATTGGATTGTTGGCAAAGACAGTTCCTGCCACAACCGATGCGATTACCATTGCGGTTGTAATGCTGAGCCAATGTTTTTTCATTACGATCTCTCCTGTTACCGTTAAGATAATATTTCCAATACATAAGACGATTTCGATGATGAAATGTTTCGAGAAGTAGACCAATTTTACTTTTACTATTTATCGATAAGATGATGAACATAAATTAAATTAAATGAAATTTTTATTGAATAAAATTTATATTTGTTTTAATATAATTAATTATCAGGGGGTGAAAAAGATGAATCGTGAAGATGTACCAGCCTGGATATTAGCTCTGGATAAAGAATCCCTTGAATTCATAAGGAAATTTATCATTAATTCCGGGTCATTAAAAGAAATCGCAAAAATTTATGATGTTTCCTATCCAACAGTAAGGGCTAGGTTAGATAAATTAATCCAGAAAATTGAATTGCATAGCAAAACAGAAGATGTAGAGTTCGTAACGATGATTAAAAATTTGGTCATCGATGAGCGGCTTAGTTTAGAAACCGCAAAATTGATTATCGACAAATATAAAAATGAGAGGACGGATGGCTAATGTTTCATGTATATGGATGGTTGATCGCAATTGGAGTGCTGGTCGTTCAATTTTTATTATCTCGAAGAACAAATGTTTACTGGGGAGCGATCTTACCCGTTTTGTATGTGGTCTTTATCATCATCTGGTTACCCGAAAGATTTGGGAAGGAAATCACATTCTCCGTTATATTAGCCGCTGTAGGCGGGTTGGTTTTTCTATTAGGCATGTGGATTAACGGAAGAGAGTATCTGAAAAAGAAAAGGAAGAAAGAATTGGAGAAAATGGAGTTGCACGATATCGAGTAAAGGTGTGATTGGAGTCTTTCTTAAATTTCTTTGAAATTTTTAGTTTTTGATGAACCAATGAGCCCCTTTCTACATCTTAACTCATAGTACAAAAAATCAAGCACAGGAACAGGAGGTTTGACGATGTGACCGTTGCTTACGACTTTCAGCGGGATGTCGGCCTTGCCATGGGTGGAGACAGCGATGCCTTCATCAGGCTAATTATTGCTCATAAGAATAATCTTTATGGCTTGGCACGTACATACCTAAATCGCGACGAGGATTGCGCCGATGCGATACAGGAAACGATTTACAAAGCATTTAGGGGTATAGAAACTTTGAGAGAACCCGCATTTTTTAAATCATGGCTATCCCGAATTCTGATTAACGAATGCATCCAGTTGCTGCGGGCACAAAAACGGGTGCGCATCATCGGACAATCCGAATGGGATTGCCATACCGCGAACGTTCCTTATGAGGCAATTGAATTGAGAGAAGCGGTAGCATATTTAGAGGACGATCTGCGAAACGTCATCCAGCTTTATTACTACGAGGATGTTCCCATTAAAAAAATCGCCAGGCGGCTTGGCGTCCCGGAAGGCACGATAAAATCCCGGCTGCACCGTGCCCGCGAGCTGCTGGCCGAAGTCCTTGAATCCCCCGACGATAGGAGAATGATGTATGACCCGAATCTAATGCAGGAGCGTCGCCGAAATAATCCCATTCCTTTGCCCTGCGTCGTGGTGTGCGAACGAATCGATGCGGCGCTTTCCTGCTTGTCAAGAAGGCTACAGACCGAAGCTTTGCGGTTGGCCGGTACAAATCTAGAACCTGTTTTGTCTCTCTTGTGAAGGAGATGCTTTTATGGAAGATGTCTGGTTAGACGGCGAGATCAAAATAAGTTACGACTACAATGAAAAACATTACGACTTTGTAGCGGACAAACTGTATGAATACAATGCGAAAGCGTCGCAAGGATTGCTCAAAAAACCGGAGCATGACGTCTATTTATTTTTGAAGGAGAAGTCTGGACAAGTGGTTGGCGGAATCTTTTGCGAAACGTACAACTATTGCTTGTATATCGATATGTTCTGGATTGCGGATGTTTACCGCGGCAAAGGCTACGGCAAAGCGATGATCGCGGAGGCCGAAAGGGCCGGCAAGGAAATGGGCTGCGTCTTCGCGCATACATCGACTTTCAGCTATCAATCTCCGCATTTTTATCAGAACATGGGTTACGAGGTTTTTGGCATTCTGGACGACTATCCGGACGGAATCAAACAATATTTTCTAAAGAAAAAGCTGTAGAAGGAGCGAACTTCGAACGTGATTTACAAACTTGATAAAACCGATTATGAGAAAATAAAACCATTGCTGAAAAACGAGCAGCAAAATGACCTGACACTACATGCGATTATAAACGGCAACAATCGCGGCACCGTTTACGTGGATAACCCGGAGCATCCGCGCACGGCAATGATCGACGTTACCGGAACGATCTCGATGTTTGTTGGGGATCATGCGAACGAGGACTTTTTTCGTTTGCTGCCGGATTTTATCGACAACCAACTGAAGATGGATACGCTGGAATCATGCGGCGGTACATATTTCCTGGCAGTGGCAAGCGATAAGGCTTGGGAGCTAGCGATAGAGAAAGCGATTTCGCATCGGGAATACGAGATTGATTTTGAGTGGTACCACACATTCATTGCGGACCGTTTTCATACGCTCAAGAACAGCTTTAGACCGTTGCCTGTCGGTTATGCGGTTCGAAGAATGGACAAAGCGACGATCGAGAATGATCCGGAAGAAATCCTCTCCGAAGTGTTAAGCGAATTTTGGCACTCGACGGACGATTTTCTTGCAAAAGGCTTAGGCTACTGCGTGGTAAAGGGCAACAGGATTATTAGCGCATGCCTTTCCTGCTGTGTGAATGGCCAAGATCATGAGATTAGCGTGGAGACCTATAACGACGAAGACATGAATAAAGGCTTTGCCACATTGGCGTGCGCCGCGTATTTGGAGCATTGCCTGGCAAATGGCATAACCCCGCATTGGTCGGCACTCGAGACGAATAAGGAGTCTCTTCGTTTAGGGGGGAAACTCGGGTTTGAATTTGCATACAAACGCAAAACTTTTGAATTTGAGTTTTAAGTTAATCCCCTGGAAAGGGAGC
Source organism: Paenibacillus sp. CECT 9249 (assembly GCF_918697855.1). NCBI lineage: Bacteria > Bacillati > Bacillota > Bacilli > Caryophanales > Paenibacillaceae > Paenibacillus > Paenibacillus sp. CECT 9249. Next base: position 14,326 of record NZ_CAKKLI010000023.1, read on the forward strand.
GACGTTAAGTGAGCTGCAACTAACATTTGGCTGCCAGAATATTGCCGACTCCTCCGAGCCTTCTCATGATCTCTTCGTCGTAAACAACCGCTTTCTCTGTCTCGTTCCGGCCCAAGCAAATCATGCATCGCATAGCCGCGAAATAGCCGAGTATATCTTCGCCGTTAAGCGATTGGAGTTCAGTTTCCCCCGTATCAAGATACGGCTCCGCTCGATCGAGGACGTCCTCCGCTTCCTCAAGTCGATCGAACGTGGCCAGCGACCAAGCATACAGAACAGCGAGGTTATGTATAAGCAAGTTCTCGGGAAATTGTCCGAACCAGCGCAACAGCATATGCATTTCATTACGGAGCAATTCCGAAGCTTCTTGTACAATAAGCTCGCAAGCCGTATTGAAATCGACCGCGGCTACTGCATGTTCGACCGCTTCCACAGTATAGCCGTTGATCCTGAACCATTCACTTGCACGCCGGTGCAGTTCAGGTACGATTTCGGCATACTGACGGGTTAAGCGATTATAGAGCAAACGACCGAACATATGGTGATATCTGTACCATACGCGGTCCCGATCCAGCGGGATCAGGAACAATTCGGCTTGAACCGCTTCATACAACGACTGGCCGCAAACGGAATGTCCGTCGATGAACGAGTAAAGGTGATCAGAATATTAACAAGTGCCAAATTGGTCAGAAAAATTGGGGATCCATTGGGGTATTCAAGAAGAGCGTATGCCAAATTCTTTACCCAACCGGCCCACCAGAAGTTTTATTTTTTCTTATCCAGTCTGCTGAAAGATTATGAGATTAATACCTTCAAAAATAACGTTTCTGCATTTGGTGTCCTAACAGAAAGCGGGGAAAAAGTTAAATTTGCCGATTGCTTGAACCGGTTTTAAGCGAACGGGCAGCATTGTCCATTATCAACACAACATGTACAATAGACGATGCAAATTTAATTTACTTACGCATGCCGATTTTCTCCAAAACCCTAAAATTGTTTGGTCTACAATCGCCGCGAGACCCAGACTAGAGACCAGGAAGTTTATAGTCTCCGGTCCGTGGCTGTGACAGAGAGCAGTGGGGTACAATGATAGCGATAGCGGTTGCAATTGAAATTCCTGCACCCCCAATACCCCCTGCCGTTCGGTGACGTGTTCGTGTTAATGCGCATGCCGTCACCGAGCATGGTGGGATAAACCAGTCGATCCTAACTCAAGAGATTGGTTCACGAAAACATGTCAAATAACCCTACGGAATACATAAGAGCATCTTTAGATTTACGATTTGTGTCTGGACTAAGGGGACGAAGATTATAAGCTCCCCTAAGAGAAAGTTGGTGCTATTATAGGAATATTTTGGAAAATGGGAGCCAGAAATTTCATAGCCCAAATACGGCAAACGCTGCTCACCGTATGCATGGGGTCTATCGGTGTCATTCTGATTTTTTCTTGTTACTTTGTCATTTCATCGATTACACATAGTAAATCACAATGGGAAGAAAAACATTTTGGTGTAATTGGTTCGGAGATTTATTCACGTGTCGGACTTGATTTGACCGAGGCTCAGATTAAAGATGTCAAGACGAAGCTTCAAGCCAGAAATATTGCCAGTCTTCCCTACGTGTCCAAGTTGGTTTCCGTGCACAGCGGGAATAATGATGAAGCCAGGGAAGATAGCATTGTCGCGTTAGGATTTGATTTTCAGCAGGCACAGCAATTAGAACCCAAGCAACCGCTATGGTCTACTGATCCCCTGACAACAGAAGAAGCGATTGTATCGGTTCCGCTAGCACAGCGGCTGGAACTTCGTGTTGGCGAAACGATGATCATCTCGTTTGCCGGGCAAGGAGTGCCTGTAACGATTCGTGACATAGTAGAGGAGCGCGGATTAACAGGTTTTCGCGGAACCATGCGGGCGCAAGGGACTATTATTCTCTCGGACAGGCTTGCGCATCAGCTATTCGGCGTTCCGGAAGCAAGCGCACACAGTATGTTACTAGCGACGGACAAGATGTATTCAGCATTACCGGGCACTTCCTTCTTTACGGATCTCACGGAGAGAGCAATCAAAAAAGAAGCGCTAGCTCATATGTCGCTGGTGCAGGGTATTTTCACGCCTCCATTTTTGTTTTTTGTCGCTGTTTCTTTGTTCGCTGGCATTCTGCTATTGGCGCAACTGTTCAATATTTTGAAAGAAAGGCGCAAATATTATCTTGGCGTGCTTCGATCGCTTGGACTTAGTAACCGCAACTGCTTTGTCATCTACTTGAGTGAGTGTGCGTTATTGTGTGCGGTCACTACCATCTCGGGAGTTGTTCTCGGAAATGTACTCGGTTTTGGCTTGCTGTCTGCTAATGTATTTTATATCGAACAATTACTGGAACAATATGCCGCTTACACCTATCCCATCCAACCCTACGTGGATGTGAAGGCAACATGTGGGATTGCATTAACCATGTTTGTTATTTTCTTGCTTCTCGCTTGTTTTGTCGGGCGTTTCATTAAGCGCACCTCCATTCTGCACCTAATGGGCAAGGAGGATAATCGTGTGAAACCGGCACAGAAGCGTCTGCTCAAAATTCTTGGCAGTCTCCTTGTCATAGTGGCTTACATTTATTTCAATTATTCCGCCACGGAGGAGCTTACTGCTAACGATGGGCTTAATGCAAATGTATTCGGTTCGATTATAAGCTGGCTTGTTGGAGTGCTAACAACTGCCTATCTGATGTTTCTCCTTGTACCTTGGATGAAACGGGCGGCCTCTATTTTGCCGCATCGATGGCTGGATCGTCTGGCTGTTACGTTAGGTACGCAGTACCCGCATCTGCGGTTTGGTCGTTCGTTCGGCATCGTTTTGTTGTTTACGGTATTATCCTGCTGTTTGATTGTGATGATAAGCTTCGCTTCCAATGTTGAAGATTTTGCCGCTGCAAACAAGAGAGATTCTTTTATGGCTACCGACGCCTATATGTCTTATGTTGATGAACGGGAAAAAGATAAGCTGACCGGCAATATGAATGAAGTGCGAGAAATTGTCCATGGGGTTTCCTACGTGGATACGTACAGAATAAGAGTTTCATCTCCCGACAATACACTTGAACTTACCGAAGTAACCCCTACAAATGATAACAAATGGGCATATTCGCAAGTTGTGTGGGGAAAGTGGCTAGGGGAAGGTTACCAATTACCGCTCACCTCCCGCGCGCCGCAATTTCAGAGCGATGCAGAAGTATTTCAGGCCATGAAGAATCAAGCGTCTGTCGTTCTCGTGGATGATAAATTGGAAGGTACATACCAGGCAGGCGATCAGATTCCGCTTCGCTTACTGAAAGGCGGAGGCAAGGAGGAGAACCTGATTGGAGAGGAAGTGGTCACGATAGCGGGAACATTTGCCATTGGTGACGCTAACCCCTTAAATGGCAGGGTATTTATAGTTTCTAACGAACTTTACAATAAATATAGTGCAAACGGCGCTTATAAGCACCCTGGAGAGCCCAAAGGCTATGCGCTATTGCAGCTTACTGATACAGATGTGACGGCGGCAGATCCTATAAAGACGCTGAAGTATCATTTTACAAAAACAGCTGGTGTTACGGTGAGTACGCCTGGTGAGGAACTGAAAATCATTACGACGATTGTGAAAGCCGAATTCACGCTGTTCTCTTACATTATGTCATTCATGATGCTTATGGCCTTGCTCGGCATGTATGTGATTCAGATTCGCTCGGTACAGGAGCGGGCTCCGCATATGGTTATGTTATGGCAGATGGGGGTAAGTCACAAGTCGTTGAGACAGATTTTTATCGTAGAGGGTTGTCTGATTGGGATCGTTGGGTTGATTAGCGGTATTGTGGTTGGAAGGCTCGGTTCGGAGATGCTGATGCGTCTGGCGTGGATGGGTGTTGAGTTTTCGTTCCCTTATCTGAACGTGGCCGGTCTCGTCATCGGATTGCTGATCTTCATCTGGTTGTTCAACCGATTCAGCACAGCCGGATTAAGACGTTTACAGATCAGTCGGACAGAGTAACATGGGAGGAGGTTTCTAGATCATGATTGTAGCCAAAGCTGTTCATAAGAACTACGGCATGGCAGCGACTCCACAAACGGTCGCATTATCAGGGGTGGATTTACACATCCATAGGGGCGAGATGGTAAGCATTATGGGGCCATCCGGTTGTGGCAAGTCCACGTTGCTTTATACGCTGTCGGGTATTGAGCCGGCCGACAGTGGCGAGATTTGGTTCGACAAGCAAGCGATACACCAAATGAGCGAAAAAGATGTCTCCGCGCTCAGGCTGACGTCGATGGGTTTTGTCTATCAGCAATACAATCTGATTCCTGTGTTGAATGTCATTGATAACGTGGCATTGCCGCTTATCAGTCAGGGCGCTCAGAGGTCAGTTGCCCACAAAGCTGCTAAGGCGGCACTCGAAGATGTCATGCTATCGGATAAGTTGAAGGCCATGCCGCATGAACTGTCCGGAGGACAAGCCCAGCGGGTTGCAATTGCCCGCGTTATTGTCCATAATCCTCGCGTCATCTGGGCTGATGAGCCTACCGGAGCTTTGGATACTGTGACATCGGAAGCGATCGTAACTCTGCTGCGCAAGATCAATGCAGATAAGCAAGTGACCATCGTTATCGTCACGCATGACCCGATAGTTGCATCAGCAACAGATCGTGTCATCCGTATGAAAGACGGAAGACTAACCGATTCTGTTGAGCGCGACAGGGTGGAAGAAACGGGCGGAAGATAAGCCATGAGCGTGTTTAGTAATGCTAATTAATGCTGCCCGTTCCTAGATGATGCTGCATTCAGGAACGGGCAGCATTTTCAGATGATTAAAGAAGAACCGCTTCAACGTGATTTAATTCTTCCAATGCTTGAGGTTGTATTTTTAGTGTGTACGTTCGCTCGCCAGTACCTCCATAAATGAATGGGTAATGGTACAGGTTTTTATCTATAACGAAAGGTAAGTTTAGACCAATTAAAGGAATGCTACCTACTTCAAATCCTGTTGCTTTCTTAACTTCTTTGCCTGATGCTAATTTAACTTCACTACACTCCAATATTTCGGCTAATTCATCAAAATTGACTTTCCCGCGACTCCCAGACACAACGACCGCAAAGAATCCTTTATCGGTATTTATGATTAATGTCGGGGCTGTTTGTCCAATTTCGATTCCAAAATAGTCTGCACCGTCTTGTGCCGAAAGAATTGCCCTTTCATGTTTCATCAACTCGTACGAATATTTACATTTCTTCAAAATTTCCTTTAAGTGTTCCATACCAACACACCTCCACTTGGTATATTTTAACATACCCTTTAGACGGAAGCGAAACATTCCTCAAACACGGCATGCCTGAATTGTTCAGGATAGTAACACATTCATTCGCTTGTTCCATCTCTGATTGTGTCAGTTTGAAAGTTAAGCTTGCCCTATACAACATTCGAAAACGTTCGCGGTCATTCAGCGGCGAGAAAGCGATATCCAACGCCGGGTTCTGTTACAATGTATTTTGGTTCCGCAGGATTGTCTTCAAGCTTCTTCCTCAAGTGCCCGATGTATATGCGCAAATAATGCCGATTGGAATCGTCGTGTTCGTTCCAAACTTGTTTCAACAATTGGCTTTTCGTAATGACTCTTCCAGCATTAAAGGCTAGAATTTTCAACAAATCAAACTCCGTCGGAGATAGCTTGATCGGTTCTCCCTTCAATTCCACACTTCTTTGCGCAACATTGATCATCAGTTCTCCATGGTGCAGGACGGGCTCTTCTTGGGACCCGGCCGAGTGTCGAAGCGCTACGCGAATCCGCGCCACAAGCTCTCCCATCCCGAATGGTTTGGTCACATAATCGTCAGCCCCGTTATCCAGCGCAATGATTTTATCCGCCTCCCGGTCAATTGCAGTAAGGACGATTACAGGCAAATTGGACCATTCCCGAATTCGCCTTAGTACAACCAGGCCGGATTGATCCGGCAATCCCAAGTCGAGTATCATGAGATCCGGAGCGTCAAGAGAAGCTTGCTCTATTCCCTCTTCCCCGGTTGACGCTTCATATACGGTGTATTTATGAGCTTGCAGCGTCACTTTGAGCAATTTCCGTATCTGGGAGTCGTCTTCCACAACAAGAATTCGAATGTTATGTTCATGGTTCATCATTCGTCACGTCCTCCTATTAATTGGTGGCATATTGGTTATCTTGGTCAAGCGGAAGGGATATTGTTATGATCGCTCCTTTTGGCTCGTTAGGCTTTGCGGAGATGGTTCCCCCATGCAATTCCGCGATCCCTTTGCTGATGGCCAGCCCCAAGCCCGTTCCCGTGAGCTGCCCGGTTTGTTCGGAACGGTAAAACTTTTCAAAAATGCGTTCCAATTCATCTTCCTTCAGCCCGATTCCTTGATCGGCAACAGATAGTTGGGCGAATTCGCTGTCTACCTTGACAGACAAGACGATCTCACTATGATCTGGGCTATATTTGATCGCATTGCTGAGCACATTGATTAGCATTTGCTCGAGCAGAGCTTCATCGCCAAGAACGATGGGGATCTCATCGGGCAGGTCAAGGCGAATCGTGCGATGCTCCTGGTAGCCTTTCAACTGCATTAAAGTCGAGCCGATGATTTCCTCCATTTCGCATTCATTTTTCCGTAATGTAAGCATGCCGCCTTCGAGCCGGGCCATACCCAGCAAATTCAAAACCAACCGATTCATACGAAGCGCGCCATCCCGAATGGTGACAAGAAGTTCCATTCGTTGCTCGGCGGTAAACAGTTTCTCGCCATCGATCAGCCCCGTTGCCGAACCGATAATGGCTGCGAGCGGAGTACGGAGCTCATGCGAGACGGAATTCAGAATGGCGATGCGAAGCCGCTCGGATTCGGCGGTCAGATGAGCCAGTTTTGCCTCTTCCTCGAACTTGACGCGTGCGACCGCACTGGCCGCCAGTCCGCCAACCGCTTCAAACAACAAGGCTTGTTCCGGTAAGGTTTCGCTTCTCTCGCGCTGGGAAATAAGAACCATAACTCCGAATCGGTGTTCCTCGATCTGAAGAGGGATAAAGTGCCCGATGAGTCCGCCCGTATGGGAGATTCCTTTTTCCAATGGCTTACCTTGTTTGTAAACGCGTTTAGCAAGAGCAAGCTCGGCTTGTTCCTGCACATGATGGGCAAATGGGCTGGAACGACGGGCGAGCGTAAGCTCATTGTTGTTTTCAACCAGATAGATCGTGACGTCCATTTTCAGGGTTTCAGATAGCTGCCGGGTAAAACGGTCCAGCAATGATGGCATATCGACGGCAGAACCGATCTGTTTACTGAGCGCATAGAGCGTAGCGGTTTGCTTTTCTTTTTGCTTGGAATAAAGCACTTGTTGTTTAAGCCGCGCTGCCAAACTGGCTGTTATAACCGCGACCGCCAAATAAACGGCAAAGGATATCAAATACCTTAAATCTGCGACCGTGAAACTGATTACCGGCGGCACAAAAAAGAAATCAAAGGACAACAAGCCGAGCAAGGCTGCAAAGAATGCCGGCCGCAGTCCCCAAACTGCGGCATTCAAAAGAACGGGGAGTAAGAAGATCAGTGCAATATTGGTCGTTTCAAACGCGATACCAAATGGCTTTAACAGGATCGTCATCCCGGCGATAAGCAGTACGGAAATGATGTAAGGATGCCAGTCGAATTTTGAAAGGGACTTTGTCATGGTCTGTGCCTCCCATATCAATGATGAATCACTTTTACCATAAGCGTACTGTAAATAAAGCGTAAAAGAAACGTTATCCGGGGGTAAAAGTTCCGTAAAAATCTTGAAAATGAAAGAAAACAAGAGTAAAAGGGAGGAAAAGGAAGATCCCGAGCGATGAAGCATTCAATTGCAATTAGACAATAAAATTTACACCAATACCCGCCGTGCATGGCTTTACAATTTTTTGCATTCGGCGTAACATACGATTCATGAATTCAATGATTCACCGTTTTATTCGCTGAATTGCCTTTCAGGCAAACGGGGGAACCAATTGCGGAAGCTTGTGTGAGAGCGAGCATTCGCGCGGGGTGAATCCTGCCACCGAGATTCGACTCGTTGGCAGGTAGGGCGACTCTCACCGCCCGAATCCGTCAGCTAACCTCGTAAGCGACATAGGAGAGGCAACATTTATCAAAACCAGACACGGTTTATTCGCTGTGTCTTGGAAGTTGATGAAAAGCGACCTCTTTTCGTCAGCTTCTTTTTTGTTGCCTCCCCGTTTATGGACAGGAGGGACACGCGTGATGATTCAAGACGATTATTTTCTCGTTTCAGCGCCGACGGAAGGCGGCCAAGCATTTTTGCGGACGTTGGCGATGAAAGAAATGCCATATGCTGCATTGACGAACAATAAAACCGAAAAGCAAGTTCTGGAGGAAATCGGAGTCAAGCATATTCTAATGGTGAATGCAAAAGAAAGTCGCGCACCGATGATACCCGAGATGCCAATCAGGAAGGTTTACCTGTTTGAACAAAGCTTGAATTGGTGTTGCAGGTACATTCAAATATGCCGTCTCTGGACGACAAAACGAGAAATCGTAAAGTCTGAAAAAGGAGGCATGAATGTATGCTGGATATCGGAATGATTGCCTTGGCGGCTGCACTGGCCGCATCCATGATTGGCCTTGCCGGTTGGGCAGGCAAGGTTGTCGAGGAAGGACGTGGGGAAGCATGATGTGGGCGCTGGGGATCGTCGCAATCTTCATGTTTGTCTATCTGGTTTACGCTTTGGTTAAACCGGAGAAATTCTAAATCCGCTTGTTTTTAGGAAGGAGTATCGTGATATGGCCGGAATCATTGCCATTGTTGTTACATTATTGCCGGTGCTGCTGCTGGCTCGGCCCACCGGACTATATATGGCCAAAGCTTTTGATTATAACCAGTCAGGACTCGATCGATTTTACGGTCCATTGGAAAAATTGATTTATGCCATCGGAGGCATTCGCCAAGAGAATCAAACCTGGCGGAAATACGCCGCGACATTAGTGGTCAGCAATACCGTCATGATCTTGCTCGTTTATCTCGTGTTCCGAACACAGGCGTATTTGCCGTTGAATCCGGCCGGCATTGCCAATATGGACCCAAGTCTTGCGTTCAATACGGCGATCAGTTTTATGACCAACACGAATTTGCAGCACTACAGCGGTGAGAGCGGATTATCGTATTTGTCGCAAATGATTGCCATCGTTTTTATGATGTTTACGGCTCCGGCCACTGCGCTTGCCGCGGTGTTCGCTTTTATGCGCGGGCTGGCGGGCAAGCCGCTAGGCAACTTTTTCGTCGATATGACTCGCGCCATTACGCGGGTTTTGCTGCCGATTGCCTTTGTCACGGCATTCATTCTAATTGCGCAGGGGGTTCCGCAAACGCTGGAACCCGCGGCGGTCGCTCAAACGCTTCAGGGCGGAGAACAAACGATTGCCAGGGGCCCGATGGGTTCGTTCTTGTCGATTAAAGAGCTTGGGAATAACGGCGGGGGATTTATGGGCGTCAACTCGGCCCACCCGTTTGAAAATCCCAATGCGATCAGCAATCTGATCCAAATCTTGCTGATGATGCTGCTTACGACATCCCTGCCGTTTGCATACGGGAAGATGGTTGGGAATGCCAAGCAAGGACGAGTGCTGTTTGTTTCCATGGCCACGCTTTTTATTGTTTTGCTAGGCGTTTCGCTGACAGCCGAGAATGCCGGCAACCCTGCTTTGAACGCGCTCGGTATTCAGCATAATCAAGGGAGCATGGAAGGCAAGGAAGTCCGATTCGGTCTGGCGCAGTCATCGTTATACTCCGTCGTCACCACAGCCTCGGAAACGGGGGCGGTGAACACGATGCATGATACGTTAACGCCAATTGGCGGTATGATCGCCATCGCCAACATGATGCTGAATACCGCATTCGGCGGTGTCGGGGCCGGCTTTATGAACGTACTGATGTACGCCATGATCGGTGTGTTTCTATCGGGCTTGATGGTAGGTCGTACACCGGAATTTCTGGGTAAAAAACTGGAAGGCAAGGAAATGAAGCTGATTGCCGTCACGATGTTGGTTTCGCCTTTTCTAATTCTGGTTCCAACAGCTGTCGCGCTGTTCAGCTATCCCGATACCATCTCCAATCCGGGCTTTCACGGCTTAACGCAAGCGATGTATGAATATACCTCGTCTGCGGCCAACAACGGTTCCGGGTATGAAGGGTTGGGCGATAATACGTTGTTCTGGAACATTACGACAGGAATCGTGATGTACGTGGGCCGTTTCTTCTCCATTGTCGCCTTGCTTGCAGTAGCCGCTTCGCTTGCCGCCAAGAAGCCGGCGCCGGAAACAACAGGCACCTTCCGGACAGACACAGGTTTGTTCGCCGTAGTATTTTTGGCCGCTGTGCTGATCGTTGGTGCGTTGACGTTCTTTCCAAGTCTCGTACTCGGTCCGATTGCGGAACAGTTAACATTGAAGCCATAAGTTTGATTTAATGGAGGTTCTTAAGATGCAAACCAAAAAATCCATGCTTAGTGGGCCGATTATTCGGAATGCTGTCAAGGAAGCGTTCATGAAGCTGGACCCTAGAGTCATGTTTCGTAATCCGATCCTGTTTGTGGTGGAGATTGGTTTTATCATCACGTTGTTTCTATGCTTTGTTCCCGGAGCGTTCCAAGGTTCGACACCGGGTTGGTTCAATATGGTGGTCGCCGCCATTTTGCTGGTGACGTTGTTGTTTGCGAACTTTGCGGAGGCATTGGCTGAAGGAAGAGGCAAGGCGCAAGCCGATTCGTTAAAACAAACGAAAAAAGACATTGTTGCAAACAAATGGGTTGGGGGAGAGATGAAGCAGGTTGCTTCAACGGATCTACGTAAAGGAGATATCGTCGTCATATCACAGGGAGAAATGATTCCGGGAGATGGCGAGGTGATTGAAGGGCTCGCATCGGTAGACGAATCGGCCATCACGGGAGAGTCCGCGCCTGTTATTAAGGAAGCCGGAGGCGATTTCTGTTCCGTAACGGGCGGAACGCGTGTCATTAGTGACCAGATTAAAGTGAGGATCACCAGCGATCCTGGCGAATCGTTTCTGGATCGGATGATTGCACTTGTTGAAGGCGCAAAGCGGCAAAAAACGCCGAATGAAATTGCCCTGAATACGGTTCTGATCAGTTTGACCCTGATTTTCCTGATTGTCGTTGCGACACTGCCGTTTTTCGGGAACTACTTGAATATTGAAATTGATGTGGCTGTCCTCATTGCCTTGCTCGTTTGCCTCATCCCGACCACAATCGGAGGGCTATTGTCTGCCATCGGAATCGCGGGAATGGACAGAGTGACCCGGTTTAACGTGCTCGCCATGTCGGGGAAGGCTGTGGAAACTGCCGGAGATATCAATACGATCATTTTGGACAAGACCGGTACAATCACGTATGGCAACCGGATGGCGAGCGAGTTTATCGCGGTTGGCGGCGCAAAGCAAAGCGATGTAGGCGAATGGGCGGCTATCAGTTCATTGAAGGATGAGACGCCGGAAGGGCGTTCCGTACTGGACTTGATGAAAAAGCTGGAACTCGGGTACAACGAATCATCTGCTTCCGGTGGGGAGTTCATCGAATTCAAAGCGGAAACACGAATGAGCGGGATCGATTTGACAGATGGTCGCAAAGTGCGCAAAGGGGCTGTCGACGCGATTAAAAAATGGGTAGCTGCGCAGAACGGGACTATACCGAACGATCTGGATGCGGCAGCTGATAAAGTTGCTTCTGCCGGGGGAACACCGCTAGCAGTGGCGGTCGATAACCAAATTTATGGCGTCATCTATTTAAAAGATACCGTCAAGCCCGGCATGCGCGAACGTTTCGACCAAATGCGCCAAATGGGCATTAAAACGGTGATGTGTACAGGCGATAACCCGTTGACCGCCGCTACGATCGCACAGGAAGCCGGCGTCGATGACTTTATCGCAGAGAGCAAGCCGGAAGATAAAATTGCTGTGATTCGGCGGGAGCAAGCGGAAGGCAAGTTGGTGGCCATGACGGGGGACGGCACGAACGATGCTCCTGCATTGGCGCAGGCGGATGTGGGAATCGCCATGAATAGCGGTACGGTAGCCGCTAAAGAAGCGGCCAATATGGTCGATTTGGATTCCGATCCTTCAAAGATAATCGAGGTCGTTGCAATTGGAAAGCAGCTTCTGATGACGCGCGGCGCACTTACCACGTTCAGCATCGCCAACGATATCGCCAAGTACTTTGCAATCTTGCCTGCTATGTTTATGCTCGCCATTCCGGAGATGAATGCGCTGAATGTCATGCAGTTGGGATCGCCAATGTCGGCTATTCTATCAGCGCTCATTTTCAATGCGATCATCATCCCGCTGTTAATTCCGCTGGCGATGAAAGGCGTTGCCTATAATGCAGTCAGTTCTGCGCAACTGTTAAAACGCAATATGTTTATTTATGGCTTAGGCGGTGTCATTGTCCCCTTTGTCGGCATCAAACTTATTGACCTTGTTATCCATTTGTGGGTATGACGAAAGGAAGGACTGGAAATGAAATTATTGGCATCCAGCTTGCGAATCAGCTTGCTGTTCATGGTATTATGCGGACTTGGTTATAACTTGGCGGTCACCGGGATCGCGCAGATCATTTTCCCCGAACAAGCCGATGGAAGCCTGGTTCAAGACGACGATGGGACGGTAATCGGCTCCAAGTTGATTGGACAGTTGTTTTCCGAGCCGGAATATTTTCATGGCCGCGTCTCCAGTATTGACTATCAGGCGGATGGATCGGGATCGCCGAACTATGCGCCGTCGCATCCCGAATTGATGGAACGGGTGACAGCATCTGTGGAGGAATGGAAAATGAATAACCCCGAGGTTCCTGTCAGCGACGTACCGATGGATCTTCTGACCAACTCTGCATCCGGCTTGGACCCTGATATCAGCCCGGAGGCGGCACGTGCTCAAATTCCAAGGATTAGCCGTTTGACCGGTATTGAACAGAAACAATTGGAAAGCCTTGTGCAAGAGCAAACGACCGAGCGTGCGCTTGGTTTTCTGGGCGAACCTGCGGTAAATGTATTGCAACTCAATATCGGGCTGCAACGACTACTGGCGAGGTAAGCGATAAACTCTCCCTGCCTTATTTTTCCCGGCAGGGAATTCCCGTTTGTAGTTTGTTTCAAGGAATGAGGAGATGACATGGAGCCATTCAAACGAAAAACACCGGAAGAAATCTTATATTCCATTTACCGGCTTCATCGAGGCCGTTTAAAAGTTTACATTGGCGCGGTCAGCGGTTCAGGCAAAACGTATCATATGCTCCAAGAAGGACAAATGTTAAAACGGCAAGGGGTTGACGTGGTGATCAGTGCCGTTTCAACCGGACAACGCCCCGAGACGCTGGAGCAGATTGGCGATCTGGAGCGGATTCCAAGCATCCATTGGGTAAAGGATGGCGTCGACTACAAGGATTTGAATCTGGAATCGTTGCTGCAGCGCAATCCGGAAGTGGTCCTAGTAGACGGTCTGGCCCATCGGAACAGGGAAGGGGCGCATCATTCGACAAGAGTGGACGACATTCGCTATCTGCTGGATCGGGGAATCAGTGTCATTACGACGGTTAATGTCTATGAGCTGGAAGGGGTAATCGAACTCGCTCATAAATTAACGGGCATCACTGCGGAGCATACGATTCCCTCCGATATACTAGATTCGGCAGATGAGGTTCGCCTGATTGATGTGACGCCGGAGGCGATACTTGAGCGGTTATCGGATGGTCGTTTCCGGCACCCTGATCCGACCCTGTTCAAACGGGGGAATTTGGCGAAACTTCGGGAGCTTGCCTTGCGGCTTGTGGCCGAAGGGGTGAATGAATCGCTGGAAAAGCATCGGGAAGCTTCCGGGTTATTCGGTCCTTCCGGCGCGGCGGAGCGAATCCTTGTGTCTGCGCAATACCATTGGAACGGTTCGATTTACGTGCGCAGAGGTCAGCAGGTGGCCAAACGGCTCGGCGGCGATCTGCTTGTCGTCACCTTTATCAATCCTAAACAAACCCTGTCTAAAGAAGCTATGGCCTTTAAACGCTCATTGCTTCAATTGGTTGAAAAAGTAGAAGGATCATTCGAGGAAGTACCGATTGCTTCCCGGCGAGAACTGCCTCGAAAATTGGTCCATTACGCAGCTAGCCATAATGTTACCCGAATCGTCATGGGACATTCCAAGATGAGTCCATGGCAAGAGTTTTGGAGAGGATCGCTCGCAAACCGGCTACTGAGCAAAATCAAAAATGTCGACCTCTTGTTTATGGCCGATAGTTCGGAACGGGAAGGCAGACGAATATTGCCTGCCAGGACGCGCCAAAAGCGGGATACGAGCGCCTATCATCGGCTCACGGATCAGGAAATGGAGGAACGAATACAGAAAATTAGGCGCGGGAAGTTTAAAGTCTATATCGGTGCGGCCCCCGGCGTTGGAAAAACGTACACGATGCTGAGAGAGGGAAATGATCTCCTTAAAAAACAAATCGATGTTGTCATCGGACTGCTGGAGACACATGGCCGCGCTGAAACGTTGGAACAGGTAGGCGCGCTACCGATCGTCCCTAGAAGCAAAACGCCTTATCGAGGAACAGAACTCGAAGAACTGGATGTTCCGGCAATTATCATGCGTAATCCGGAGGTCGTGCTAATCGATGAGTTAGCCCATACCAATGTCCCTAGCAGCAAGAATCGCAAACGCTATGCCGATGTGCTGGAAATTCTGGACGCCGGTATTTCGGTGATTTCCACCATGAACGTCCAGCATCTCGAGAGTTTGAATGATGCCGTGGAGCAAATCACTGGCGTTCGGGTACGGGAAACCGTTCCGGACCATATTCTGCATTTGGCAGAGGAAGTCCAACTCATCGATGTATCGCCTTCGTCCTTGCAGCAGCGCATGAGAGAAGGAAGGATCTATGCGGCCAATAAAATCGAACAGGCATTAGGCTCCTTTTTCAAAACCGGAAATCTGATTGCCCTGCGCGAGCTGGCGCTTCGAGAGATTGCGGATGATGTGGATGAACGTTTGGAGTCCTGGGAGCGCAAAGCGTCGCTTCGGGGGCCCTGGCGCAGAAAAGAGACGATTTGTGTTGGGATAACGCTTAGTCCAAACGCGGAGCGTTTGATTCGAAGGGGGTTTCGCATCGCTTATCGTCTGAAAGCCGAATGGTACGTGATTTATGTTCACAAGGGCAGTTCGATTCCGGATGAATTGAATAAACGTCTCGAACGCTTAAAAGAATTGTCTGCGCGTTTGGGAGGCACATTCGAAGTGCAGTTTACGGCAAGGGAACGAGACATGGCTTCCATTCTGATCGGCAAATCGGACGAGAGAATGGCTACGCAAATGGTTTTGGGGCAATCCGGCAGGAACATCTGGAAGCTTATGTGCCATGGTTCGATCGTCAAGACTGTACTGCGCCATGCCCGGCATATGGATGTTCTAATTGTTGCGGATTTTGATCCTCATGCTAAACCGTTGGAGAATTAATCAGTCATTTCTTTTGAGGTTGAGGTGAATGAGATTGCCGCAAATCTAATGCCGTTTTCATCGGCTTTTCCGGGGAAGGCATTCTTCCTTTATCGACAACCAATTGAAGATGGATACGTTGGAATCATGCGGAGGCACTAACTAAAGGAATGGGTATATAAATGGATGAAGACAAACAACCGTTTGCTATTCCAATCCATCCATCGTATTGGGTTTCGCAGCGCTTCTGTTCGTATTGTTCTCTTTATGGGATTAGCTATGCTCCGTGCCTTTTCTACGGATCAAGCGTTGTAGGAAAATGAAATGCCAAGCGAACACAAGCATAAGAATAGGTACCTATTTTTCCTATACCTATTCTTGTGCTTTACAAGCCAACGATGTAATAGTAAAGACTCAGAGGCAAGGATGTCGTTGCAAATTGGAATTGAATCGTTTATTATGGATATTGTAGGTCTACATTAATAACGATCTTTGGGAGGGAGGAGGGAAACATGCAGTTCTCCAAAAGTACAGATTACGCCTTGCACGCTTTAATTCATTTGGGTCATTCGGAGTGTTGCAACAACGTAGGGATCAAGGAATTATCTGCGACACTTGGCGTTTCAGAAAGCTATTTATCCAAAATTATGTCCAAGCTGAGGCAGGATGGTATCGTACGCGCTGTGCCGGGAGTGAATGGCGGTTATGAGCTTGCCAGGCCGGCCGATGAGATTACTTTTCTTGATGTGATTCAAGTGATTGAAGGAAGACAACAGTTGTTCGAATGCTCGAATACGAATTCGCGGCAGCATCGGTTGTTAGCGGAAGAGGGGGCTGCAGGGCGAGATCAGGAACGCTCAGGAAAGTGCGAATGTCTGGTTGAGAAAGTGATGGACGGCGCAGAGCAGCATCTGCACCAATACTTGCGGGAACACACGATCCAGTCGGTACTGGATGAAGCTATCAAGCGTTGCAGCCATGAGGTAAACAAGAAGTGATGCACTTCTTGCGCTTTAATTATGGATATTATAGATCTATGGAGGTGTATGGTGAGAATGGAAAAACAGCTTCTCGATGTAGCGATTATTGGCGGCGGCCCGGCAGGGTTGAACGCCGCCCTCGTGCTTGGGCGGGCGAGGAAACATGTGGTGGTAATCGACGAAGGCCGTCCCCGCAACGCCGTGACACGCGAGACCCACGGGTTTCTTAGCCGCGACGGAATAAGTCCCGGAGAATTTCGACGAATGGCGGAGGAAGAGATCGGCGCCTATTCCTCCGTGTCTTTCATGGCGGATACGGCCGTGTCGATTGCGGGAACGGACGGCCAATTTCAAATCGAGACTACACGAGGACAAACTTTTGCAAGCAAAAAGGTATTGTTTGCCGTCGGTATGAAGGATCGGCCGCTTAACATTCCGGGACTGGCGGAGGTATACGGAATAAGTGCCTTCGTCTGCCCGTATTGCGACGGCTGGGAGTTAAGGGATCAGCCGCTTGTTATCATTACTAAGGGAACTGAGCTCTTGCATTTTGCTCCACTCATATCCGGATGGACGAACCGTTTTTCTGTCTGCACGAATGGCCCCGATGAGCTGACGGGCGCCGAGCGCGAGGAACTCCAGCGGCATCATGTGCCTCTGTACGACACGCCGATTCGGTCCATCGACTCTAGCGACGGGATCGTGCGGCAAGTCGTTCTCGAAGACGGGACGATCATTCCTTGCAGGGGGCTCTTTTTTAAACCGGAGCTGGTTACGGGATCGGACTTGCCGCGTGCCATCGGGTGCCGGATCACGGAGGCGGGAATGGTTGACGTTGATGACTTCGGGAAAACGAACGTTCCGGGCGTCTATAGCGCCGGGGATGCGGCATCGCGACTGCATCAGGCTATTGCTGCCGCGTCTATGGGGGCATTTGTCGCCGCTGCCATGAACAATGAACTGAATATGGAGGCTTGGAGGAGAATCGGATGAACATTTCGGAAAACATCAAGCGCGGTCCGATCATGTTCGCTCTTATCGTCGGAACGTTCGTCGCCGCTTTGAACGAGACGCTGATGGGCAACGCTCTCCCCGAACTGATGAAATCATTCGGAGTGTCTGCGGCGACGGTCCAGTGGTTGGCCACCGCCTACATGCTCGTCGTCGGCGTACTCGTTCCGGTGACGGCGGTACTGCAGCAATGGTTCACGACTCGGCAAATGTTTCTGTCGGCGATGAGTATGTTCTTCGTCGGCACGGTGATCTCGGCGGTGGCGCCGGAATTTGGCATGCTGCTGGCCGGGCGGATTATTCAGGCGATAGGAACCGGCATGCTGTTGCCGCTTACGATAAACACCATCATGGCCATTTATCCCCCGGAAAAGCGGGGAGGGGCGATGGGGATGTTCGGGCTCGTCGTCATGTTCGCGCCTGCGATCGGCCCGACCGTTTCGGGCTTGATTGTTGACGGCCTATCGTGGCGCTGGCTGTTCTATCTTGTAATGCCCTTGGCACTGCTCTCGATTATCGTCGGGGCCGCCGTCCTGAAGAACGTGTCGGACGTCACGAAACCGCGGGTGGACCTGTTATCCATCGGGCTGTCGACGATCGGCTTCGGCGGAATTGTCTACGGGTTCAGCAAGGCTGGTGAGCATGGCTGGTCGGAGCCGGAGGTGATCTGGACGATTGCGGCGGGCGGCGTCGCCTTGGCGCTGTTCGTCTGGAGGCAGCTGTTGCTTACGGAGCCCGTCATGGATTTGCGAGCGTTTCGGTATCCGACATTCGCGCTTGTCACGGCGCTTCTATTCGTGCTTTTGATGACGTTCTTCTCGTCGGCGATCATGCTCCCGATGTTGATGCAGGGCGTTCTGATGATGACAGCGTTCAAGTCCGGTTTGATCCTGCTTCCCGGGGGGATTGCGAACGGGCTCATGGCTCCGATCTCGGGCAAGCTGTTCGACAAGTTCGGACCTCGCGTTCTTGTCATCCCCGGACTTGTTATTGTCGTCGTCTCGCTGTGGCTGTTCACCCGATTCGATGAAGCGACGACGACCGGCTTTCTTGTGGCCGTGCACATCGCGCTGATGATCGGCATAGCGCTGGTGATGATGCCCGCACAGACGGCTGGGCTTAACCAACTGCCCCGTCATCTGCACCCGCACGGAACGGCGATCCTGAACACGCTGCAGCAGGTGTCCGGTGCGATCGGCACCGCCCTGTATATCAGCATCATGTCGGGCGGACAGAAACAGTACTTGAGCGGATCGAGCGTCCCGCAGTCTCCGGCGGAACTAGCCAAAGCGCTGGCGGCCGGCATAAACAACGCGTTCTGGGTTGGTGTCTTTATCGCGCTAGCGGCGCTCGTTCTCGGTCTTTTCCTCCGCAGGGCGAAATCGCCGGAACCGGAAAACGAAGTGTCGGCATAATAATAATGGCCGTCTGTCTAGGACGGCCCCAAAAACCTGTCAATGCGGAGATAACGGCTAATTAAGAAGAAGGAAGCTTACATTCTCTGAATGAGTAAGAGTCATTAATTTGGAAATCAGTGGATGTTTGTAGAAAATGGACGTTTTCGCGATGGGAGGAATCGTGTATGGAAGATGCCCAGTATGAGCGAGGAAATTACGGCATCGACGCTCCGAAAGCTATTGGCAACCTAGTGCTCCTTGGAATTGGTTTTCTTATTCTAGGCGTTACGGCGTTTTATGTCTTTCCGACGAGATTGCATTGGCTTGGCGATACAATCGGGAGTATTCTGTTATTGTCGTTTCTGATCGTGATCGTTGAATCGCTTTATATGGTATGGAGCAGCAAAGTTGGGAAACTGCGCATGCGGGAGAAATTGATCGAGCTAGTACAACTTCGCGGGGACGAGTTACTGCTTGACGTCGGTTGCGGCCGAGGTTTGATCCTGAACGCGGCAGCGCGCAGATTGACGACGGGGAAAGCCTATGGCATCGACATCTGGAACAAACAAGACCAGTCGGGTAATGACCCGAAAGAAACGATTGAGAATGCCCGGATCGAAGGAGTAGCCGAACGCGTTGAAGTAGTGAATGGCGATATGCGCGACATTCCGTTTCCTGACGACCATTTCGACGTGATCGTTTCCAGTCTGGCTGTTCATAATATTTACAATCGTGCGGAGCGGTACAAGGCATTGGGCGAAATGATAAGAGTATTGAAACCGGGCGGCCAGTTGGCTATTCTCGATTTCCAGCATGTGCGGGAATACGCGGATGCCCTCCGTGAGCTTGGAACGCTCAATGTCCAACTTACCGGACCGTATTGGACGATGTTTCCTTCAGTGCGAATCGTCACCGGAAGCAAAAAGACAGCGATATCAACCCTCTGAATGTTATCAAAGTTTTTGGGAACCGGTTGACCACACATTAGACGAAAACGGCGTTGTACCAAACGTCTATTAGCCTAATCGAACAACAAAGCCTTCAACGTACCTTTGTAATCATTTCTAAAGAGGCCGGGATGGACGAGAAAACGATTCGAAATATTTTTCACGATTACGTTAGTTTAAGGGACTCTTCCGGATGGTTGGGACGCTGGCGAGCCGCCTGCAATCCTGGCAGCCGACCTATACGTTGAACCAAATTGTTTTGATAATTTTACCATATTCACTATTTTTTCACTCGATTCATTAGTAATGTTGCTTACTTTCCGCAGACATGGCAACTGCTTTTGTTTCTTGAACTGTACCGTATGGATGTTCAGGCGGAGCATAGATAACGTAAATTTTAAGTGGTTTGTTTCCTGTATTGGTTACATTGTGCCATTTTCCAGCCGGTATCATAATTGCATAACCGTCATATGCCATTGCCCGAAAATCTAATTTATCTTTGCAATCGCCCATTTGAACGAGTCCTTGACCTTCCTCAATGCGTATAAATTGATCCGTTGTTGGATGGACTTCTAAACCGATGTCATCTCCGACATTAATACTCATCAAAGTCACTTGAAAGTGTTTCCCTGTCCATAAAGCGGTGCGGTAAGTATTATTTTGCTTAGCAGCTTGGTCAATATTCACTACGAATGGCCTTGATCCATAATCTCTTAATTTGATGTTTTTAAAATAAGGATTCCAGTTGTTATTGTACCAATTATAATAATGAGGATTCAAAGTATTGCCCCATGTATTGTTATCCCAGTTGTCATGCATAGGATAATGCCATTGATTATGAAAATAAGAATTGCGGTACATGTTCATTCTCCTTTGATGATTACTTATTTACTTTTTATCCTATGCAGTTGCCTATTTAAATGAATGTAAAATGCGCAATAATGGGCAAGTGCCTAAAAATAGGAAATGTTGCTCATCATGACCTGGGAGATGTATCGAAGTTTTTGTTCCTGGATTTGCCAAAGGCAGGAATCGAAAGTTCCGGAACTAGATCATCCTTAGCGGTCCGGGCAAAAGGCTCATCAAGCGGACTCTGAACACTCACGATGAAAGAGTTGATCGACCCCTGTATGAAAAGAAAGGGAGCGCTTCGCCGCGAAAAAAGCGGATGAAGCGCTCCTTTTTTGTTGCACTGGGTAAGCGGTCGGTCTGATGGACGGACCATAGTCCGCTAGTGTGTGTCTTATCCGTTTGCACCGGTTTGCCGTAACTCTCGAACGGCGGCCAAGAAATTGACCAAATTGTAAATGCCCATCCCAATTCCGGTTTGTTCACGCGGCAGCGCGGAGGAGACGACTTTGGCCAGAGCCGCCCTGCACGAAGGTGACCGAAACGTTGATCAACGGCATAGAGCAGCAATCACCATTTGTTCCAACATATAGGTTCCAATGTCCATGCGTTCAAAACCGATACCCTCTCTTGGACTTGGATTCCGGCACCGGATTTCGGCCTGGTAGCAATGTGAGCCGATCAATCGCGGCCAACAGACTTTCTATTTTATTAGAATGAGTTCGCTTAAAGGAGAAAAAAGGTCAACCCGCAATCCTACTCCTAGTTGAACTCATGCGAAACTGCCGTAACGTAACGGGTTAATGGGGGCGGGCTGCACTATCGGCTGCACTATCCGCTCTGCTATGTTTGGATTTGGGCAATAACAGCGTTGCTAGCACACACACTATTGCTAACCCTAGAAATACGACAAAAATATCATGGATGCTGGAAACAAGAATATGTTGCAATTGAGAAAGCATCGAAGGGGAGAGCTGATCGATGCCCGACGCGTTGATCAATCTGTTCATTTGATTGATATCCGCACTTTCCAAGTTTTCGGCTGCCATGTGTTGAACAATCCGGGAGTTAAAGTAGCTTCCGAACATGGAAATCCCCAACATTTGTCCTAACGAACGAAACAGCGAATTGGTCGCTGTTGCCACTCCGCTTAAGGAAGATTCGACTGCGGATTGAACGACAATGGTATACAAGGTCACCGTGATGCCAAAACTAATGCCGAGCAATGCGGAAATCAAGTAAAAGCCGTACGAACCGCTCGTTAATTGCATGGCCGCCAGCCACGCTCCGCATAGAATCAGAATCATATTGCCTGTGAACGAGGTCACTCTTATCCCTTGTTTCACGAGCATTTTCCCGCATATATAGGAACCGAATGCCCAGAGAATCGCTAAGGGAGCGAGCATGAGCCCTGCTTCCATCGCTCCCGTTCCCAGTCCCCCTTGAAACCACATCGGCATATACACTAACGTTCCCATCATGATCGCATTCACGAGAAATTGAATAACGTTGGCTGACCAGATTTTAAGCTCCCGGAACATGTACAAGGGCAAGATCGGTTCCTTCGCTTTCGTTTCTATCCATAAAAATAACACCATCAACACGACGAAAGCGGCTATACACCAAAGGACAGGCCCCGATAGCCAATGCCCCTGCCCACCCTTTTGAACGGCATATAATAAAAATAGCATGCTGAATGAGAAGGTAAGGATGCCCCAGTAATCCATTGTTTTTTTGCTTTTCTCAAATTTTTCCCGTAGAAATATCACCATGAGAAGGATGGCCGCCAGACCGAACGGAATATTAAACAGGAAAATCCAGTGCCAGGAGACATAGTCGACGAGGAAACCGCCGAGCAGAGGCCCAATCACACCCGCTCCTCCCCAAACGAAAGCCGTAAGTCCAATCATCTGAGCCCGCTTATCTTCCGAGGGATAAATATCCGCAATGATAGTCTGTGTGACCGGCAAAATAGCACCGGCACCGATTCCTTGAACAAGCCGGAATGCAATCAATTGCTCCATCGTCTGGGCTAGTCCGCACAGGGCGGAACCGACCAAGAAAATAGCGGCGCCAACGGCGAAAATAAGCTTTCTTCCGTACAAATCGGAAAGCTTGCCGAATATCAATACAGTAATGGTAGAGGCCAGCAAATAGACCGTAAATACCCCATTCATAAGCTCGATGCCCTGAAGGGAAGCTACAATTTTAGGCATGGCCGTCGTAACAATCGATGACTCTGCAGCCGCTAAAAAGGTAGCGACAAAGATAGAGATCATAACCATCGATCGATTCATGTTCATAGTAACAAGCATCCTCCTTTATTTGGTTTAGCATGTACCGCTTCCAAATAAGGGGGGACACTTGTTTATACATAACAATTTCGTCATAACGTTCATCACTTCCCAACATCGACATTACGCTATGAAGTGCGCGAGTTGTTCACGGAAAGATTTCCTCGTCAATGAGACCCATCTCAACTTTTTAAATATTTATGTTTAAATAGTATCTTTAATAACTAAACTTTGTCAATTCATTTTCTTAACATAGCTTGAGTCGGGTGAACGCTCTCGCACATACGCAAATAGGCCTTGCAAGTACGGCCCAAGTGAAGTATTTTGGACATGTAGTCTTTGAAATCATAGAGCTTGATATCAACCATGAGATTCTATCACAGCAGATGGATAGGCTGGAGTAAAGAACCCGGAGTGATACGATGTTAACGCTACGACAAATTGAAGATTATTTGCGGCGTTTAGGTCTGGAACGGCAGCGGCCAACGCGAGAGTTTCTATTCGCACTGCACCGTGCCCACGTAGAGAGAATTGCGTGGCAAACGATTGATATATTTGCGGGCAAGCCTGTTCCGATCGACGACGAAGGCTTGGTTCATCATATCATTCATCAGGGGGGCGGGTATTGCTTTCACCTTAACGGAGCATTCCGTCGTCTACTGTGTGCGTTGGGATATGAAGTGTCGTTACATCGGGCTGGGGTGCAATCCCATGGCCAAAAACCAAGAATCAATTCATTTCATGTAAGTCTATCCGTTCGTTTGCCTATCGAAAATGATGAAGACGCAAAGCCGCAAACATGGATTGTAGACGTTGGATTGGGCGACATGCCGTATGAGCCCATTCCTCTTCGATTTGGGGTGTATAAGCAGGGCTTTCATACATATAAGCTTACGCAGTCCGGCGTCATTACTCCGGGATGGCGCTTGGAACATGATCCTCAAGGAATTTTTACCGGCGTTGATATCGATCCGGAAGCTGTTCAAAGTATGGATGAATTCATACCGAAGCATCATTATTTAAGCTCGTCCCCGGATTCCGCCTGGATCAACCTGCTGCTGGTGCAGAACAGGCATAAGACAGGCAGCAATGAGCTGAGAGGATGCGTATACAATCGACGCGATGAGCGCGGCCTAATCAAAAACGAAATTACCAATCGCTCGGAATGGTTCGAGCTATTGAGCGACGTATTTGGAGAGCCGCTGAATCATTTCAGCAAGCACGAAAAGGACGGCCTATGGACAAAAGTATTAAAAACCCATGAGGAATGGAAAAGGAATCGGCAAAATCGGGATCAAGCCGGGGAAATGGAGTGACGAACGCTGGTGGCGGCGTTACTGAAATGAAAGAATGACAAGTTATGTCTTTCATGTTCCTTGGCAAAGTTTACTGTAAAAATACTTGTTGACTTATAGCAAAATACAGGGTATATTTTGTGTGTAACCGGTTACCTATAAAGTGGAGTGAACATATGATCTCAATCAAAGATGTTGCCAAGCATGCAGGCGTATCTGTAGCAACCGTATCTAGAGTCTTGAACAATAGCGGTTATGTAGGCCAGGATACGAGGATGAAGGTAGAAAAGGCAATTCAAGAGCTTAAATACAAGCCGAACGAGGTGGCGAGAAGCCTGTTCAAGAAGCAGTCCAGCACGATCGGCTTGATCGTGCCCGATATTACGAACCCCTTCTTTCCCGAGCTTGCGAGAGCTGTTGAAGATACTGCAATTCAGTTGGGATATAATGTAATTCTTTGCAATTCCGATGAAGATGAACAAAAGGAACAAAATTACCTGGACGTGCTGCAGCAGCAATATGTCAAAGGGATTATTGTTTCCTCAAATACGATGACTGCGAAACAAATCGAGCAGTTGAACATTCCGGTCGTCAGTATCGACCGCGTTATTAGCAAAGGCTTGCCGACGATTGTCGTAGAGAACAAGAAAGGGGCCATGATGGCAACCCGCTTTTTGCAGAGCAAAGGCTGCCGCAGGATTGGCCATATCAAAGGAAACAGCGGCGTAGTCAATGCTGAAGAACGCTGCGAGGGCTACAAGGAAATCGTCGGTGGGGAGCCTTGGTTCGAAGAGACATACATTGCGTATGGTCAATACGATATGCAATCATCCATTCAAGCGACAATGGAACTGCTGCAAAGGCATCCGGATATTGACGGTATCTTTGCGGCGAATGACATCATGGCGATCGGCGCGATTAAAGCTGCGTATCAACTGGGCAAAAAAGTGCCCCAGGACATAGCGATCGTCGGCTTTGACGGCATCAGCCTGTCCAAAGCGACGACGCCGGAGCTGACTACCGTGCAGCAGCCCATTTATGAAATGGGCGAGAAGGCAACCAAGATGCTGGTGAGCTTAATGGAGCGTCAGCAGACCATGGATCAGGAGAACTATAAAATATTGGACGTATCGCTGATAGAGAGAGAATCAACCTAAGAAGGAGAGATAGGAATGGAGCGGAAACCCAAAATTACTGTTGTTGGCAGCATCAACATGGACCTAGTCACCATAACAACTCAAATGCCTCAAATGGGAGAGACGCTCCTTGGCAAGCAGTTTCAGATGAATCCCGGCGGAAAAGGAGCCAATCAAGCGGTAGCGGCAGCACGACTCGGTGCGGATGTTCGTTTGATTGGCTGCGTCGGCAATGACCGTTTCGGTCAGGACATTTTACAGCACCTCAGAGAAGAAGGTATTGATGTGTCCAATGTGGAACCGGTTACAGATCGTACGGCAACGGCTACGATCACGGTCTACAACGCAGATAACAGCATTATTGTCGTGCCGGCGGCCAACCATCATGTAACCGCATCTTTTGTAGAGTCCAAGCGAAAAGTTATCGCAGATAGTGATGTTCTTCTCGTGCAGTTGGAAATACTATTGGAAGGTGTGCAAAAAGCAGTAGAAATTGCCAAAGAGAACGGAGTTACCGTCATTCTTAACCCGGCTCCCATTCAGGAGCTGCCTGCAGAATTGATACGGCAAGCGGACTACCTTACGCCGAACGAACATGAGCAAAGGGTATTGATGCAGCAGCATGGCAAGGACATCGGCGATAAGCTGATCGTTACGAAGGGAAGCCAGGGCCTGTCGATTAGGCAGGAGGGCCGCGAACTGAACGTTCCCGCCTATCGAATCGATGTCGTGGATACGACTGGAGCAGGGGATTCTTTTAACGGCGGACTAGCCGTTGCCTTAAGCCAAGGTATGACGCTGAAAGCTGCTTGCGAATACGGCAATGCCGTTGCGGCCTTGTCAACCACGAAGCTCGGGGCGCAAACCGGAATGCCAACCGCAGAAGAGGTAGCACAGTTTATTCAAGGAGGAAGAAACCAATGAACAAAAGACCGATTATTATTGACACCGATCCGGGAATCGACGATGCAGTTGCATTAGCGATTGCCTTGTACAGCGAAGAGCTGGATGTGCGCTTGATCACTACCGTAGCCGGTAATGTGGGCTTGGATAAGGTGACGTTGAACGCCTTGAAATTGCTGAAATTTTTCAAGCAAGAGATTCCGGTGGCGATGGGCGCCGACAGACCGTTGATCAAAGAACCGATTGATGCGAGCAACGTACACGGCTCAACGGGAATGGACGGCTACGATTTTGAAGAGCCGACGAAGGAACTGCTCTTGAAGGAGAATGCGGTCAATGCCATGTACCGGGTCATCATGGAAAGCGAGCAACCGATCACCCTCGTTCCGATCGGTCCTTTGACGAATATTGCGCTTCTGCTCAAAATGTATCCGCAAGTGAAAGAGAAAATTGCCGAGGTTGTACTCATGGGCGGCTCAACGGCACGCGGCAATGCCGGAGTGATGGCGGAATTCAATATCTATGCCGATCCGGAAGCGGCCAAAATTGTGTTCCAGAGCAGTCTGCCTGTCGTCATGGTCGGGCTTGACGTTGGATGGAAAGCGCTCGTGTACCCGGAAGACAGCGAGCAATTGAAAAGCATGAACGAAACCGGAAGAATGATCTATCAGCTGTTCCAAAAGTATAGAGGCGGCAGCATGAAGACAGGATTGAAGATGTACGACAGCTGCGCGATCGCTTATCTCCTGCAGCCTGAAATGTTCACGGTGGCGGATACGTTCGTGGATGTAGAGATTCACGGCCCGCTAACGTCAGGCTGTACCGTTGTCGACTTGAAAGGATATTTGGGACAGGCCAACAACGCCAAAGTATGCGTCGATATCGATCCGCAAATGTTTAAAACGTGGTTCATGGAAAGCTTGAGCAAGTGCAACTAAGCTAAGCCTTGCTCTGCCGGCTCAGTTGTACGAATGGCCGTCCGGTCCGCATCTGATCCGCTTTATCAGCACCCAATTTGCATATTAGGAGGAACGCCATCATGGGCTCTAATATAGTCATGTACGGCTCAGCGATTATTGCTGTACTTATCGTTATTTATATGCTAATCAAGAAAATGGATATCAAGATTACGCTTTTTCTAATGGGGATCATTTTAATTCTGGTCGCCACAGCTATGGGCAACGATATCGCCGTTAAGGATTTCGCATCGACGGGCTCGATATGGCTGGATCCGCTCCAGGTCATCGTTACCCAGTTCAAGCAGACCTTAACTTCTGCGGGCTTCATCATTCTTCTGCTTGGAGGTTACACGGCCTATATGTCCTCCATCGGAGCGAATGAAGTGACGGTCAATGCATTAACGAAGCCTATTTCCAAAATTAAGTCGCCTTATATTCTGGTGCCGATCGTCTTTTTGCTAGGAAATCTATTGTCCCTCGTTATTCCGAGTGCGTCTAACTTGGCGATCATTTTGCTGGCAACCTTGTTTCCGATTTTAAGAAAAGCGGGTATGTCGGCGCTTTCCGCGGCAGCGGTCATCGCTACATCCGCCACGATCGTTCCTACGCCGCTGGGAAGCGACAATGTCGCCATCGCCGAGGAATTGGCCAAGCATGCGCTGTTCGCCAACTTGACGGTAACGGACTATGCGTTCAGATATCACGCTGTCGTATCCATTCCGACCTTGATCTTTATCGCGTTGGTTCATTACTTCTGGCAGAAGCGCATGGACAAGAAAGCAACACGCTTGGAGAACGAAGCCGAAGTGAACCATGAATCCAAGGAAGACATCGAGATCCAAGGCGGCAAGCTGTTCAAAACGGTCTATGCGATCCTGCCGATCTTCCCGATCATTCTGCTGCTTGGCACTTACGCGGTTCAAATTACGACAGGCAATGCCATAGAACTGAGCGTAGAGTCGGCGACCTTGGTATCGCTCGTGCTGGCCATCGTCTGCGAACTTATTCGCCACAAAGGCGACAAAAGCGTGCTGGAAAAAACGGAATCCTTCTTTAAAGGAATGGGCGGAGCGGTACCGATCGTCGCCCTGCTGGTTGCAGCCTCCGTCTTTGTTACAGGACTGAAATCCATCGGCTTGGTGGATGCGCTGCAGCAATCGATGCAAAATATCCAAGGCAACGGCTTGGACTTCGTTCTACCGCTTGTCCTGGTAGCCATTACGGCGCTCATCGTTATTCTTAGCGGCAGCGGCACGGCCCTGATCTTCGCTATGGTGCCGCTGATGGTTCCATTAGCCGATGCAGCGGGCATTAGCCCCATCGCGATCTCGGTGCCGATGGGACTTGCGGGCAACCTCTTCCGTGCGGTATCCCCGGTTGCGGCCGTCGTGCTGATCGTTGCCGGTACGGTGAAGACGGATCCGATCGCTATCGTAAAAAGAACGTCGGTTCCAATGATCGCAGGCGTGATCTTTATGTTCGTCCTGTCAATGGTGATCTTTCTCTAAATTGAAATCCATCATCATGTAAGACAAGAAGAGCAGGCTTAGGCCTTGTTCTTCTTTTTTTATTTCTTTTTCTTGTCAAAATCCAGCGAATATGTTAGGATTCTGAAAACAGGAGATGATCTGATGAATGGTAAACTGACATTTAAGACGTTGCATCCTCATAAACTTGTGGATGATGTAGTTAATCAGTTGCAGCATAAAATATCAACGGGCGAGATTCGTCCCGGAGATAAGATTCCGCCGGAACCGGAACTAATGGAGCTCTTCGGGGTTGGCCGGTCCACGATCCGGGAAGCGATCCGGGTTTTGGTGCACGCCGGCTTGCTTGAGAAAAAACAAGGGTACGGCACTTATCTGAAAGCCAGCCCTGTCATCCAAGAGCCCCTTACCCATCGACTGCATCGCGCAGAGCTTATAGAGGTATTCGAGGCAAGAAAAATGCTGGAGTTGGAAATATCCAGATTAGCCGCTCAACGCCGCGATGAAGATGATCTGCAAAACATGCGCACTCATTTGGAGGCGCGCAACTTTGCGTTGCGGCAAAATGACCGGGAACTGTATGCCAAGTCGGATATAGAGTTTCATATGGCTATAGCGATTGCCAGCAAAAACGGAGTTATTATTGATTTATTTCGAACCTTTTCTCATGTTTTATCAAACGCGATGAACAAATTAAATCAAGAATATAGTTCGCATGATCCGCAATCCTATTATCATGAGCAGTTATATGAAGCGATTAAGCGTCAAGACTCTGAGCTTGCTTTAAAATGGACGCTTCTTATCCTGGAGGGAACAATCGCCGAGTTATAATCCGATTTTTTTAAAATCAAACAGCAGATGATATGATGTTTCATTGTCGCTTGGTATACTGGCGATCACATTCAAATTTCAGCAACTACTACCCCAAACGCTTAGGAGGAACATAAAGTGTCAAATATTATTGAGGTCAAAGACGTCCTTTGGGAACGCGAGCATAAATCCATATTGAAGAACGTCAATTGGACGATCCGTAAGGGGGAACATTGGGCGTTGCTAGGGCTGAATGGTTCCGGAAAGACGACGTTATTGAATATGATAACCGGCTACATTTGGCCGACAAAGGGAGAGATTTCCGTCCTAGGCCATCAGTATGGAACCGTCGATTTGCGGGAAATGCGAAAACGGATCGGATGGGTAAGCTCTTCGTTCCAAGAACGAATTCATCCCAATGAGAAAACACAACATCTGGTGATTAGCGGGTTGCATGCTTCCGTTGGATTATTTGAGCAACCAACGGAAGACCATATGCAAAAAGCCGTTTCCCTCATGGAAACACTCGGCTGCGCGCATCTTCTCGACCGCCCATATCAAACTTGTTCGCAAGGGGAGAAACAAAAGCTTCTTATCGCCCGAGCGCTTATGGCCTCGCCTGATTTGCTTATTCTGGATGAAGCGGGTAACGGACTGGACTTTTTGTCCAGAGAATCCTTGCTCCAAAGCATCGCAAGTCTGGTTAATCAAAAGGATGCCCCAACGCTGTTGTACGTGACGCATCACGTAGAAGAAATATTGCCTGAATTTACACATTCCTTGCTGCTCCGAAAAGGAACGGTTTTTGCATCCGGAAAAACAGAGGAAATTCTCACTAGCGAACAGTTATCGGCTTTATTTGAAACCCCTGTTCAAGTAAGTTGGAAAAATAACCGGGCTTGGCTTTCGCTATGAAAGGTAATGCGAAACATCCCCATACAAATCAACTTCCGGTGTATCTTCATTCATAGTAATCTTGCACAAAGCAGTCGGGTAGATATCGGGCAAGTTTCCCATTTCATCAAGCTGTTTATTCAAAAAATAACCCATAATCGCTTTTAATGTGATCCGGTGCGTTACAATAAGAACCTCTTTGCTTTTATGCTTTGCAATGATATCTTTGATCGCAGGGATCGTTCTTCCAAGCAATTCGCGATAACTTTCCCCGTGTCCGGTAGGGGTGTATAAATGCGGTTGATTGAAAAACTGTTCATATTGAACGGGATATGCTTGTTGAATATGTTCTACATTTTGACCTTCCCACAGTCCCATATTAATTTCTTTTAGTGAATCAAGCGTCGAAATGTCAATCGGGCGATTCCCCAAAAGAATCCGAGCCGTGCTTACCGCCCTTGGACTGGAACTGGAATAAATGGCGTCAAAATCGACGTTTCCCAAACGTTCCTTCAACCATTCGGCTTGCCGAATACCGAATTCCGTAAGCGGGGAATCTTTATGCCCTTGCATCTTTTTTTGCAAGTTCCATTTCGTTTGACCATGACGGGTGAAATATAGTGTTGTTTTCATAGATGAATATCCCCCTATCGTTGCGATATGAATGCACGCTTTGTATATAGTAAAAACATAAAACACTTTCTATGAAAAGTAACCATCCAATTGTACCTGTATTAGACCAAGCCGTTTCGGAAGGGCCCGCCCCGGACGCACTTGTGAATGCCTTCTATAGCCCGAATTCCATACATGAAATCTGGCTTGCCGTTAAATAGCAGAAGCCGAAACCGGTAAAGCAGAGAATAATTCGACTAATGGAAAGGCAAGAACGTTGTATCATGTTCTTGCCTTTTTACATTCGCGCCTTTGCCTTCGATATTTGATTCGTGCCCCTAAAAGAACTTTTCACCCTGTCTAATAGTTTGTTTGAACCAGTTGAGTCCCGATTCTGGTTGCTTCCATGCTGATCGTTGTCATAGGCAGACGGAGCCGGTCCGAACGGATATATCCCCGTTGAGCGAGAAGCCATTTTAATGGAGCCGGATTCGGCTCGGAGAATAGGAATTCAACGAGCGGCAGCAACTGGTTAAACAACTCATTCGACTCCTCTATTTTTCCCGCTCGGAAAAGCTCGTACACTTGAACGAACTGGTCGCTGTCCAAGTTAGCGCTGGCCAGAATTCCCCCTTTAGCACCGCAGCATAAGGAAGCAAAAAAGAGAGCGTCTTCCCCGCATAGGAGCGGTTTTGACATGGATCGGGCCAGTTTGAAAATACGTTGTATATTGCCTGTGCTTTCTTTAAGCCCAATCACATGATCCATTTTCATAATGTTCTTTACCGTCTCAACAGTTAAAGAGACCCCGGTACGGTGAGGGATATCATATACAATAATAGGCAGATCCGCTTCGGCCAAAGCTTGAAAATGCCGGATGATGCCTTGTTGTGACGGACGGTTATAGTATGGGGTGACAACAAGGGCAGCATCGGCTCCGAGAGATTTAGCTTGTTCTGTTCTTTTCATTGTAGCTAGAGTACTATTAGAACCGGTTCCAACAATAAGCGGTATGTTATACGATGCCGCTATCGCCTTGCGAGCCGATACAATAAGGGACTCCAATTCGTGAGATTCGATCACTGGGGATTCCCCGGTAGTTCCATTAATAATGAGACCGTGAATTCCCCTGCTCACTAAACTTTGAACCAGTTCTTCAAATGACTTCATATCCAAATTTCCACGATGATCGAACGGCGTAACAATGGGAACCATGACGCCATGTAAAGTATCTTCTGTGAGCACAGCTTTCAACTCCTTCCCCTCAATTCGCGATATGAAAAAGCCTAAAACACTTCCAATGAAAAGTAACCACCCAATTGTCTATGTAATAGACCGAGCCGTTTCGGTTGAACCGAACACTCTCGATATTGGTTGGAATGAAAAATAAGAGAAATGGATGGTTACGCTTCTGCTTCGTTCCTTTACGATCGGTTTGTACTAAATGTTAGAGATAGGAGA
Organism: Paenibacillus sp. CECT 9249; assembly: GCF_918697855.1. Lineage (NCBI taxonomy): Bacteria > Bacillati > Bacillota > Bacilli > Caryophanales > Paenibacillaceae > Paenibacillus > Paenibacillus sp. CECT 9249. The sequence goes on from NZ_CAKKLI010000023.1 coordinate 46,878, forward strand.
TGAGAATATGAAGACCTCCACAGCGCTCAGACGGATCACTTGCTTGGCCATGCTGGCGTTGCTGCTTTTGACGGTCACAGGGTGCAGCACGGAAAGCATCGTCGTACTTGATCCGAAAGGGCCGATTGCCGGCGGGCAGCGGGATTTAATGTTCATTTCAACGGTATTGACGTCGATCGTTATCGTGCCGGTTCTGATTATGACCGCCATTATTGTTTGGAGATATCGCGACAGGAAAGGCAGAAAAGCGAAGTACACACCGGATTGGGAGCATAGCACGAAGCTGGAAGTCATCTGGTGGGGGATTCCGATCGTAATTATTGCCATTCTGGGCGTGATTACAATCAAGAGCACGTATGACCTGGAGCCGTCCCAGCCCCTCGAGTCGGATCGCAAACCGTTGACGATTCAAGTGACTTCGCTGGACTGGAAATGGTTGTTTCAATACCCGGAGCAGGGGATTGCCACCGTGAATGTTGTCCATTTTCCGGAAGACACACCCATCCGATTCGAGATTACGGCCGATTCTCCCATGAATTCTTTTTGGATTCCCCAGCTTGGAGGACAAATTTACGCCATGTCCGGCATGGCGATGACGCTTTATTTGCAAGCCGATGAAGTTGGAGACTATTGGGGATCCGGTGCGAATTTCACAGGGAAAGATTTTGCCAAGATGAATTTTGATGTGAAATCGACAACGCAGGAAGAGTTCGAGCAATGGGTGAACGAGATTAAAGCTTTATCACCGGAACTAACTTTGGACGGCTACAAACAGCTGGCAGAGCCGGCCGCTTCCGAAGTTCAAACCTTTTCCGCTTTCCCGGAAGGCTTGTTTGAGATGACCGTAACCAAATACGGCGCTTCTCACAATCATGGCTTATCCTGGAAGGACATGCAAAAAATCAAGCTCCAGGAATAGCGGGCTTCGAATTGGAGGGAGAGAATGCCCATGTGGGACAACATCAAAAGCTTTGCTTCGGAATTTTTTGTTACGGGCGATCCGTTAATTTACGGCGCGGATGTCAGCATTATTATAACCATTATTGGCATTGTATTTGGGCTTACTTATTTCAAAAAATGGGGATGGTTGTGGCGTGAATGGCTAACGACTGTCGATCATAAAAAAATCGGCATTATGTACATTCTTGCCGCTTTTCTTATGCTGTTCCGCGGCGGCGTGGACGCGCTTCTGATGCGGGCGCAGCTGGCGGTGCCGGAGCTGAGCTTCTTGACGCCCGATCATTATAATCAGGTTTTTACCACGCATGGCGTGATTATGATTCTGTTTATGGCGATGCCGTTTATGTTCGGTTTGTTTAACGTAGTAGTACCGCTTCAGATCGGTGCGCGCGATGTCGCTTATCCTTTCCTGAATGCGCTAAGCTTCTGGCTCTTCTTCTTCGGAGCCATGCTGTTTAACTTGTCCTTCGTCATCGGAGGATCTCCGGATGCGGGGTGGCTCGCTTATCCGCCTTATTCGGAACGGATGTTCAATCCGGGTGTCGGCCAGGATTTCTACATTTGGGGGATACAGATTTCAGGGATCGGCAGCTTGATTTCAGGGATCAATTTTATCGTGACGATTCTGAAAATGCGCGCTCCCGGTATGAAGCTGATGAAAATGCCGATGTTCTCATGGTCCGTTTTATCAAGCTGCATCGCCATTATATTTTCTTTTCCCATCTTGACGGCAACCTTGGCGCTGCTGTTTCTGGACCGCTATTTGGGGGCGCATTTTTTCACCCTGGACGGCGGCGGCAATCCGATGATGTATATCAATTTGATCTGGATGTGGGGACACCCTGAAGTATATATTATCGTGCTGCCGGCCTTCGGCATTTTCTCGGAAATTGTATCCACCTTTGCGAAGAAAAAACTGTTCGGCTATAAATCCATGGTTTATGCCATGATGATTATCAGCATCTTATCGTTTTTTGTCTGGGCGCATCATTTCTTTACGATGGGCTCCGGCGCGGGGGTCAATTCCGTCTTTGCGCTTACGACGATGCTCATTGCCATCCCGACCGGCGTTAAGGTGTTCAATTGGCTGTTTACGATGTTCCGGGGAAAGATCACCTTCGAAACTCCGATGTTATGGACGATCGGCTTTATTGTTTGCTTTGTCGTCGGCGGGATGACCGGGGTGCTTCTGTCGGTGGCGCCGGCGGATTTTCAATTCCATAACAGCTATTTCCTGATCGCGCATTTTCACAAACGATCATTGGCGGTGTAGTATTCGGTTATTTCGCCGGCCTGTATTATTGGTGGCCCAAGCTGTTCGGCTTTAAGCTGAATGAGCGAATAGGGAAATGGGCGTTCTGGTTCTGGAATATCGGATTCTATGTATGCTTCATGCCGCAATATGTGCTCGGGTTGATGGGAATGACGCGGCGCCTTGTCACCTACGGATGGGACAAGGGATGGTGGGAGATGAACCTGGTCTCCACGATCGGGGCCGCGCTGATGGGACTGGCCTTCTTGTTTCAGGTATGGCAAATCGCGTACAGCGTCAAGCATCTGCAGAAAGATGAAACGGGCGATCCGTGGAACGGACGCACCTTGGAATGGTCGCTTCCGTCTCCTGCGCCGCACTACAATTTTGCAACGCTGCCGCAGGTCTCTTCCCAGGATGAATGGTGGGAGGAGAAGCAGCGCAGAAAGAGCGGTCAATTCTCTCCGGCTCCGGTGAAGCTGGAACCGATCCATATGCCCAAAAATTCCGGCATTCCATTTGTGATGTCGATGTTCTGGTTCGCGGCCGGATTCGGTTTTGTATTCGACTGGCTTTGGTTAACGATATCCGGTTTAGCGGGAGTAGCGGTATGCATGCTGGTTCATTCATTCAACTACGATACCGATTATTACATCCCGGTGAAGGAGATTAAACGAACAGAGGGGGTAACGGGCGAATGGCTTCATTGAACGAATCTGCGTATGACGATCAACCGGCATTCCATTCGGATCGTCACGAGCATCCGGATATGGAGGAAATGCGCACCTTCGGATTTTGGATTTACTTGATGACGGATGTAATTATATTCGGGACGTTATTCGCTGCCTATATTGTCTTGCAAGGCAACAGAGACGGCGGGCCCGGACCTGAAGAACTGTTTGAGCTGGGCGGTATTATTGCAAGCACTCTTATTTTGCTGACCAGCAGTTATACGAGCGGTCTCGCCGTGCTGTCTATGAATAAAGGCAATCGTCAGGCCCTAATGGGCTGGCTCGGCGTCACGGCATTGCTCGGTGCGGCATTCATCGTACTGGAAGTCAATGAATTTGTTCATCTGGTACACGAGGGAGCCACCATCGGCACAAGCGCTTTTCTATCGGCTTTCTTTACCTTGGTTGGGACTCATGGGCTTCATGTATCTATAGGATTGGTCTGGATGGTTGCCTTGATTCTTCAACTGGCCAAGCATGGCATTACGCCGGTAACGAAACGTAAAGTGAATGTGATTAGCCTGTTTTGGCATTTTCTTGACGTCGTCTGGATTTTTGTCTTTACGATTGTCTATTTGATGGGGGTGAGCTAGATGACGAAGCATGATATGACCGCTCCGCATGACGCCGGAAGCCACGGCTCCTTGAAATCCTATACGATCGGTTTCCTGTTCTCCATTATGTTGACGATCATTCCCGTTGCGGTCGTTGTATTTGGCTGGCTCGAGGGAATGGCGAACACCATCGTTCTGATGACGGCGGCCGTACTGCAGTTTGTCGTTCAACTCATTTATTTCATGCATCTGCGGGAGGAGAAAAAGCCTCGTTACAATCTGGTGACCTTGATTCTTGGTTTGTTCATTTTGCTCCTTATCGTTGTCGGCTCGATGTGGATTATGATGTTCAATCAGGTGGCAACATGAGCAGGACTTCCGCAAATGTTACGATTTTTCTTATTGTTATGATTTTGCTTGTCATCACCGCGTGTAATAAGGAGACGAGGAACCAGGTTCATCATGAGGGAACGACTCCCCCTGTTGAAGCAAACGCAGCGGCATTATATAAGAAACAATGTTTGTCTTGCCATGCTGCCGATTTAAGCGGAAAGGTGGGACCGGATTTGCGGGGGATCGGTTCTAAAATGGCGGAAAAGCAATTATTTGAGATAATTCATGATGGTGCAAAGGGCATGCCGGCATTTAAAAAAAGTTTGAGTAAAGAGGAAATGGAAGCTTTGGCGCAATGGCTCGCGGCAAATAAATCATAAAAGTGAGGGATTTTCGTTGAAAAAGGCGGCACTCTGCGTGTTGTTCTGTTTGATGATCATGATAGCTGCCGCATGCGGCAGCGGAAAGCCGAATCAGCTTGGTTATCAGGTTGTACCTTTTGAAGCCGTCAACCAGTCTGGTGACCCGATGTCCTTGTCCCATTTAAAAGGCAAGGTTTGGATCGCAGATTTTATATTTACGTATTGTGCAACAGTGTGTCCGACCATGACGGCTAATATGTCCGAATTGCAAACGCGGTTAAAATCAGCAGGCGTTGAGGCAGAGTTAGTTTCTTTCTCTGTGGATCCGGAACGTGACGATCCCGCAGCGCTAAAACAATACCTTTTAAAATTTGATGCCGATTTCTCGAATTGGCATGCGTTAACCGGCTACGAGTTTAACGAGATCAAAACATTTGCTCTGGATTCGTTTAAGACTGTCGTTGCCGAGGATACGTCATCCGATCAAGTCATTCACGGTACTTCGTTTTTTCTGATTGATCCGTCGGGGACCGTGGTTGCCAAGTATGATGGAATGACGGATACGCCTTACGATCAAATTATAAGAGATGTGAAGGCATTGCAGCGATAGGTTGGTAGAGATTGGCGGCTTGCTGCTTGTCGTTGTGGGCATTTTGCTGTACTTTGATAAAGTGAGTATAATCAATTCGTGGTTTTAAATCGTCTTTGCTTACAATGAAGGGGAATGAAAAGCTTATATAGATCGGATCTATACAAGCTTTCATTCCCCTTTTAGCTTGATTTGCCAAGAACGCCCCGTAGCGATGAGGCAAATTTCAATGTGCCCGCGACGATTTCTTCTGCCTTAGGCCTTGCATAAGTGAATCTCACATATCCGGAATCGGAACCATAGACGCTGCCGGGAACAAAGATAACTCCATTACGGATCGCTTCCTCCAACAATTTATGATCATTCACCTCGGGAGCTATCTTGCACCACAAATGCAAGCCTCCTTGCGGAATCGAGAAGCTGACCAAGTCCGGCAATTCTTTCTGAAGCGTCTCGATCAATAAATCCCGTTTATAGAGCAGATCCGTTCGCAGCCGCTCCAAATGAGGTTGGACATATGAAGATCTCAAGAACTGCGCGGCAACCTTTTGAGGAACGACGCTAAGTCCGAAATCCATCTGCTGTCTGGCATCGGCCAGCCGCTCTACAACGGAATGAGGAGCGACCATCCACCCGACGCGCAACCCGGAAGCTGCGATTTTGGAGAAGGATCCGATGTAAATGACGGAGCCGATTGAATCATTTGCTTTCAGCGGCATCGGAGGAGTTCCATGATAAGCGGTGAGGCTATAAGGGTCATCTTCCACAATCGGAAGGCCCAACTCGCTCGCAACATCCAGCAGTTCCATTCGGCGTTTCTCGTCAAGAACCGTTCCTGTTGGATTGTGATAGTTGGGATTAATGAAGATCATCTTAATCCGATGTTTTTTATATAGAGTACGAACATCCTTGGGGCGGACACCTTTATCGTCGACCGGAAGACGGAACAATCGAAGGCCGGCCGATTGAAACATCGGCAACGAGTAGCAATAAGAAGGATCTTCAATGGCTACCGCATCCCCGGGAGTAAGCAAACATTGCGTAATTAAATATAATGATTGCTGAGAGCCGGATGTAATAAGAATCGACGATTCTGTCGTTTGAATACCCCGATATTGATCTAAATACGCGACGAGTATTTCTCTAAGTGGAACAAACCCTTGCGGATTGTCATAACCAAGATATTCCGTATAGTGGTTTTCATCGATCAGAGTATTGATTTCTTCCACAGGAGAAATGTCCGCGCCCAGTTCGCCGCTGGCAAAGTCAATCAACGTTTTGTCTTTTTGGAGAGCTTCCCGGATCCGTCGCAAAAAAGGCAGATTGGGTAAAAAACTTCCGCCTTCTACATACCGATGCCAGTTGGGGGTATGCTTCGGAGTAGCTCCCCATTTATATTTACTAACACGGGTCCCGCTTCCGGTACGGCTTTCGATGATTCCAAGCGCACGCAGCTCCGCATAAGCAAGGATAACCGTGCTTCGATTCACTCCTAATTGTTCGGCTAATTTCCGCTCCGAAGGCAGCAGACTGCCTGGCGGAAATTCGCCATATGAAATTCTTCGTTCGATGTCGTCGGCAATTTGCTGATAAAGCGGTTGGTTGCTGTTACGAATCGGCTTCCAGATGATAATCACCTCCTCCGTATAAGTTTCAGATAGAGTGTCGAAAAATCATCTTTATCATAACATTTGGCATGTACATGGAGAGCCGCTCAAATTGACGAATGTATATCAATCTGTTGAACTTGGATGGTGGTTTGGTTTGTAAATTGGATGGTCTCTGTTTACGAAGAGGTGCTCTCTTCGCTTAGTACGGGAGTTATTCCTGTTTTCTCAGCCCCAAATAAACTCCTGAAATGGCCGTAAAAAACAGGAAATAACCGAAGAAGCTGTATAGATGCATCCACTGATCGGAATGAATAAACATCCCTAGCCGCTCTGCTACAGTTTCCAACATCGGCATCAACAGGCTGACAAAGAGGATCATGCAGGCCTTCCCCCATCTATTCGCTTGGGAAAGGCAGTACAGGAAAACGATTGTGAATAGAGGCAGCACGATTAAAGTGAAGACGATATGAATCGGGAAGATCTCCGGCAAAAGCCTGTGCGGAAAATGGTACAACCCTTTACCGACAAAATAGAGATCCAAATACGTGCCGACCAATGATGCCAATACGGCACATGCGAAGCTATCTTTATTCCAAAAGGCTGATCGTTTTTTTGGCAAGCGCGGCAACTTCGAGCCGCTCCAATGTTTTACAGTATTCATCCTTGATCTCCCCGTCCATCATTTCCAGGTCATCCGCTAAATAATCCGCCACGCTTAGATCTTGAAACCAATCCCCCGGTTCCGCTTCCGGCTGGCTGATATTTTTCCAGGCATGCTCAAGCCTCGGGCTATAAACTCTCCTCGCTCCCTTGCGAAGCCGGCACGATTTCAACCGCAACGGATAGGGAATTCCCGGCGCACCTTCATGTACGTCATTGAATACATGCGGCCAGTAATCCTTCCTTGATCCGGTATGCGGATGACGTTTCGCCCAATCCAATACCTGACGATGGAAATCGTTATTTTTAAACAAAACGGCATACAGCTTTTTTCCAAGTAAAATTCGCTCATGGAGTGATTGGAATTCACGGAGTGTCTGTCCCTTTACATTCTCACCCTCCGCAGGAAAAAGAATTTGATTAAAGGACAGCCAATTCTGAAGATGAAATTCGAGTTTGTTTAACACTTCTTTTTGATAATGGGGATTTTGAACAACCCTTAGTTCCAGGTAGCTTTGTTCGTTGACGACTAACGCTATGCAATGCATATACGTATCTCTGACTTTCCAAAAATAGTTCCAAATCGTTTCCATAAATATGGAAACATTTAGTTGAGGCAGCAAATAAAACAGGGGTCTATTCTGTTTTAAACTTTCCTCGTAGAGTAGAAATTGCGGGTAAACATCCTGGAAAATCAACCAGTTGCCGCGTTCCAAAAAATGAAAAAAAGCTTCCCGATCTTTTTCCGGCAGCAGTTTGGTTAGAAATTCTCCCTTGAGATCGGTCATATTCCATCCGCCATTCCGCGATACCATATGTCCCAAAAATGCCCAGTGGATTTCGGGATGCCGGAGATAAAACTCGAGATAGGCTTTCGTTCTGGTCACATTATTTAGGTTGTGGCCCTGTGTAATGGATCTAATGTCGCGCACAAGCTTTTTTTCTGTAATAGTCAACTCTTTCGGGATGGCAGGGGAACGTTTCTTTCTTCTCTTTAATTCCTTGCGGATCGTTTCAAGCGGTGTTGTTTTGCGGACTCTTGTAAACAGGATAGCGGCTTCCCTCCCTTACGAATTCTCTATGGCAGTAACGAATATGTATAGCTTTAAGATGCTTTTGTACGAGGAAGGAGCACTGGAATGATGGATACCGCGAAAGGGATCGGATGGATGATCGAAACGCTTCGTAAAGACCAGTCCCCTGACGGCTCATGGGCTTATCCGTTTGAGACGGGGATTTCCACAGATGCCTATACGATCATTTTATTACGCACTTTAGAGATTGATGATGAGGAATTCATCGAAGGGCTGTGCCGAAGAATTGTAAGCAAACAACAGAAAAACGGAGCGTGGAAGCTCTATCGCGACGAAGGAGAAGGCAATGTAACCGCCACGTTGGAAGCCTATTATGCACTGCTGTTTTCCGGATACTACCGGAAAGAAGACGAGCGCCTTCACGCCGCCAAAACGTTTATCCTCGCTAACGGCGGTTTATCGGAAGTAAGTGCGTTTACGAAAATTATGCTGGCGCTGACCGGACAATATCAATGGCCTTCGTTAAGCCCTCTGCCGATTGAAATGATTCTGCTTCCGCGCAGCTTCCCAATCAATTTCTATTCTTTATCCGTTTACGGGCGTGCCAATCTGACTCCGATTATGATATTGGCCGACAACAAGTTTTCCATGAAAACAACCTATACTCCCGACCTGTCCGATTTGAAACGGATCGGCGATGGCGAGGACGAATGGGTTCGCTCAAAGGAATGGCGCTCGCTGCTCTCCTTGATTCGGGACGGAGTCGCAAGATTGCTCGGCATCCCGAGGGAATTGCACCGGTTAGCGCTTGAGCGCGCCCAACAATATATGCTGGACCGTTTGGAGCGGGACGGAACGTTGTACTGTTATTACAGCAGTACCTTTTTGATGATTTTCGCCCTCCTTTCCTTAGGGTACAAAAAAACCGATCTGGTCATTATCAAAGCCGTTGCGGGAATTCGGGCCATGAAATGCGAAATGAACGGTCTCCCCCATATGCAATACACCACGGCCAATGTGTGGAATACCTCGCTAATCGGTTATGCTCTTCAGGCAGCGGGGGTTTCGCATCAAGACCCGATGGTGGCGAAGGCAAACCGGTATTTGCTAAGCCGCCAGCATGACCGCTTTGGCGACTGGGCCGTGCATAATCCGGGCAGCTTGCCGGGCGGCTGGGGATTTTCCGACGCGAATACGATGAATCCGGACGTGGATGACACGACGGCCTCGTTAAGGTCCATATCCGGAATATCGTTGCAGAACCGGGCGGCCTGGGACCGGGGCGTCAATTGGCTGTTGTCAATGCCAAACGATAACGGCGGCTGGGCTGCTTTTGAAAAAAATACCGATTCCAAGCTGCTGGAATTCCTTCCGATTGAAAAGGGCCGCTTTTTGCTGACGGACCCCTCTTGTGCGGATTTGACCGGGAGAACGCTTGAATTTTTCGGGAACTATACGAACGTTCCTACCAGCCATCCCGTGATCCGGAACGCTATCAATTGGCTGTTGAAAAATCAACGGAAGGACGGGTCGTGGTACGGACGCTGGGGCATTTGTTATATTTACGGAACATGGGGTGCGATGACAGGTTTGAAAGCGGCCGGCATATCGCCAAGCCACCCAAGCATGCAAAGGGCGGCGGCATGGCTGGAAAGCATTCAAAATTCGGACGGCGGCTGGGGCGAGTCGTGTCAAAGCGACATGCAAATGACCTACGTTCCGTTACGGACGAGCACGCTGACGGATACGGCTTGGGCGCTGGATGCCTTGATAACGATTGCCGACAAGCCGGCTTCAGCCATTCGTAGAGGAATCGCCTATTTGCTGGATTCCCTTGAGAAAGAGGATTGGACGACAGACTATCCGAAGGGCCAAGGGATGGGAGGAGCGTTCTATATCCATTATCATAGCTACCGGTATATCTTTCCTCTGCTTGCGTTAGCGCATTATCGAAGGAAGTTTGAAGCCGGTTCTTCAGAATAACATGAATTTGCACTGTCTTTTCCGCTTTAATCCCATTCATTTTCAAATTCGACAACATAGATTAGATCATCATTTATTGAAGGGGCCAGCTTATGAAAAAAACATCAAAATTAAAGCATTTAGTCCAAACGCAAAACTTGGAGTTTTTAATGGAAGCCCATAACGGACTGTCGGCCAAAATCGTTGAGGAGACCGGATTTAAAGGGATTTGGGCCAGCGGTTTATCCATATCTGCGGCAATGGGCGTGCGGGATAATAACGAGGCTTCTTGGACTCAAGTTTTGGATGTGTTGGAATTTATGAGCGATGCGACTTCCATTCCCATTTTACTCGACGGGGATACGGGATATGGAAACTTCAACAATGCAAGGCGATTGGTTAAAAAGTTGGAACAACGACAGATCGCAGGGGTTTGCATTGAGGATAAAGTGTTTCCGAAAACGAACTCGTTTATTAACGGCAATGCCCAGCCGCTAGCGGATATCGATGAATTTTGCGGCAAGATTAAAGCGATGAAAGACGCTCAATTAGACGAAGACTTTCTCGTCATCGCGAGAGTGGAAGCATTTATTGCCGGCTGGGGGTTGGAAGAGGCGCTGAAACGCTCGGAAGCTTACGGTCAAGCCGGCGCCGATGCGATCCTTATGCATAGCAGCAGGTCGGACATTGCGGAAATTGAAGCATTTATGAAAGAATGGGATGGCAGGCGCCCGGTCGTTATTGTACCGACAAAATATTATTCCGTCCCTACCAAACGGTTTGATGAATTGGGGGTCAGCCTCGTCATCTGGGCGAACCACAACGTAAGGGCGGCTCTTGACGCCATGCAAAACATTTCGAAACAAATTTACCTTGATCAAAGTCTGATTCATGCGGAAGGTAATGTAGCGCCCCTTGAAGAAGTTTTCAGGCTTCAAGGGGCCGAAGAGCTTCGTGCGGCGGAACGGAAGTATTTTCCTTCAACGGCAGCAGGCTCAGGTGAGCGATAGTGATCCAGACGGAACGGTTAGGAGAACAATTGCAACATCTTGGGTTTCAATTTTATACCGGGGTTCCGTGCTCGCATCTGAAATATTTAATTAATTATGCCATTAACGAATGCGAGTATGTTGCAGCGGCCAATGAGGGGGATGCGGTCGCCATCGCATCGGGGGCGTTTATCGGAGGGAAAAGATCGGTCGTATTAATGCAAAATTCGGGGTTGGCGAATGCCGTTTCGCCTTTAGTATCGCTTAATTATCCTTTTCGGATTCCGCTGCTCGGCTTTGTCAGCCTCCGGGGCGAACCGGGCGTGCCTGACGAACCGCAGCATGAGTTAATGGGGAATATGACAACTCGGCTATTGGAGCTAATGCAAATCGAATGGCGGTATTTGTCTTACGACATGGATGAAGCGATGCAGCAACTAATTGAAGCAAGCCGATGGATCGATCGCAACCGGTCATTTTTCTTTGTCGTCAGAAATCGGACATTCGATCAAGTGGCATTGAGAAAACAGGAGCTTGTCTCGAGAATGAATCATTTGCAAACGGCAAGGCAAGAGGCCGATCAGTATCCGTCCCGGTACGAAGCGCTAACGGTCATTAATGCGATGAAGGACCGTCATACGGTACAGCTGGCGACAACAGGAATAACCGGCCGGGAATTGTACGAAATCGAAGATAGCCCCAATAACCTTTATATGGTTGGTTCCATGGGGTGCGTAAGCTCATTTGGGCTTGGACTTGCTCTGACCCAACGCAACAACAATAAGGATATCGTCGTGATTGACGGAGACGGTTCCGTGCTAATGCGGATGGGGAGTTTGGCTACGAACGGAACGTATAGCCCCCCCAATATGCTGCATATTTTGCTTGACAATAACGCTCATGATTCGACGGGAGGGCAAAGCACGGTTTCGCATAATGTTCAATTCGTAAAGATCGCCGCTTCCTGCGGTTATGTTCAATCGATTTACACACACAATCTGGCAGAGCTGCAATGGGCGATGGAGGAATGGAAAAGGACAAAAGGGCTGACTTTCCTCTATATGAAAATTTCCAAAGGTTATAGGGAGCAGTTGGGCCGCCCTCAAATCAAGCCGTTCGAAATCAAGCAACGTTTGCAGTCGTTCCTCAGGAATGACCCGCCGGAAGGGGGACAGTATGAAAAGCGTCAAGAGGAATATTTTGCTTAATCCCGGTCCCGCTACAACGACCGATAGCGTTAAATTGGCGCAGGTGGTGCCGGATATTTGCCCTCGTGAAGCGTCATTCGGCCGTTTGATGGAATCGGTCTCCGAAGACCTAGCAGCTCTGGCGGGAGATCCTTCCTATTATACAACAGTATTGTTTAGCGGTTCGGGTACCGCGGCGGTTGAATCCATCCTTAGCTCCGTGATCGATCAAGAGGCTGTGGTCATCATCAATAACGGCGCATACGGGAAACGGATGTGCGAGATTGCGCAAACGTATCGGCTGAATGCCGTGGAATTTGCAAGCCCGTACGATGAGGCGATCGATCTGTCCGCGCTGGAAACTATGATTCAATGTTCACCCCACAACATTTCACATCTTGCCGTTGTCCATCACGAGACGACGGTCGGTCTTCTCAACGATATTCAGGCCATCGGTGATCTATGCAGACGATATCGGATCGACATGATCGTAGACGCTATGAGTTCATTTGGAGCCATCCCTATTGAAATGGAACAAATGAATATCAGCTATATGGCCGCGAGCTCCAATAAAAATCTGCAAGGAATGGCGGGTATCGCATTCGTCATCGCGAATAAGAGGAAATTGAATCGCTTAAAGAACAAGCGGCCGAGAAATTATTATTTAGACCTGTATGCGCAGTATCAATATTTTGCGGAAACGCTGCAGATGCGCTTCACTCCGCCCGTACAAACGTTCTATGCGCTGAAACAAGCCATCGAAGAATTAAAGCGGGAAGGGGTCGAAGCGCGATATGCAAGGTATGCCCGATCGTGGAAAACGTTAATCCAAGGCATTTCACGGCTTGGCTTAAAGCATCTCGTGGAAGAACGGCATCATTCCAAACTTGTGACTTCTATCCTTGAACCCCATTGCAGCGGATACGATTTTCGAGAGATGCATGATTTTTTTTATAGCAACGGTTTTACGATCTATCCCGGTAAATTGGAAAAGACGAACACGTTTCGAATCGCTAATATCGGGGATATCACTTACCAAGACATTGAAGCATTTTTGGCATTGCTGGAGCACTATCTGAAAGGAATCCAGTACTTGCATCGAAAGGCGGATAGCATATGACTAAGGGAGCGAACAAATTAGGAAAATACAGGTTCATGAAAGGATCCCCGCAATTGGCGCCTCACCTGCCCGCAACGAGAAGACTGACGAAAAGAAACTTTAACCATTTTCTTGCAAGATTCGGATCCGTAATCGTGAAACCCAATGGCGGCAGCGGGGGAGCCGGCATCATCCGAGTGACGGCTGCGGGAAAAGCGCGATACGTCTTGCATAAAGAAAACAAAAGAACAACCGTCAGGGGAAAACATACAGCTTACGCGCGTGTCAGAAAAAGAATCGGGCTCCGCCGATATATTGTCCAACGCCGAATTCAACTTGCTACCATCAACAAACGCCCTTTCGACGTAAGAGTAATTGTGCAACGTAGAAGAAATTCGCATGAATGGACGGTTACCGGGGAATTGGCCAAGGTGGCCGGCAAGGGGTACATCGTCACCAATAACACAAGAAGCAAAGGAAGGTTGCTGCCGATTCGAACCGGAATTGAAAGATCGTCGCTCGGAAACCGTTCCGTCGAAACGATGGTGTCCGACCTTCATCGGGTTGCATTAGCGGCAGCAGCGAGATTAAATCAATATTACCCGCGGAAACGTATTTTTGGTCTGGATATGGGATTGGATCGGAACGGCCATGTTTGGATTATTGAAGCGAATAAAGCGCCCTCCATGTCCCATTTTATTAAGATGAAAAATTATGAAACGTACCGTCGAATTATGAGCTACAAAAGAGGTTGAATTTATACTGATCAAAAGGGAGAATGATTGAATTCTCCCTTTTGATCGTGTCGCGTGTGACGCGCTATCCTTTTCGCTGCATCGATCATCGTCGTTAGTTTCGAAAAGAGTCAATTTCACAATACCGCTGGCGGCTGACGACTCATCGAGCGCGCTAACGAAACGTGCACACGCTAATCGCCTGTAAACCACCTTGTTTCTCGTGTAACGAAACTGAAACACTCTAATGAGGGGAAAAAGGCGGTAAAACCGGTGATTTCCAATGAATAACGATGCGTACTTTCGTTAGGATGGGCACGTCTTCATTTTTGAGCCCAATAAGGATGGTCAGTTTCGTTAGCGTTAAACAAGAAGCAGAGGTTCTCGCGGATCTCTCTGCGGCGCGTGCTTTGCTTTTGCTTACCAGTTGTTTCCCGAAACTCTTGTAATATGGAAGTTAGGACTCTTGCTCTCGCCGTATATGGCCGCAACGCCCGGGTTATTCACCAACACGTTCGTAAAGCTTGCTTCGCCGACAACCGGCCCTTGCCCCTGCTCCGCGCTTGCGACAAGCTTAATGCCATAGCGTGCAGGATTGTTAATGTTGACATTTTCGATTCGAATGTTCCGCATAGCGAGGTTTTCAGGCGATTTCGTTTGGAACATTAAGCCGAAGTATACAGGATGATTAATGTCGACATTTTTTAACACGATATTCTTGAAGGCCCGATCTCCTCCAAAGAACCATACCGCTCCGAAATTTTGATAATCGTTAATCTTATCGTCTGCCCCTACGCTGGTCCAGAAATCCCCGCCGGTGCGATCCAAGGTGACACCGTCGATGACGGTATCCTGATCGCCAAAGCCCAATGTATTGTAGCCGAAGCTTAAGCTGCTTATCGTAAGTCCGGGATAAGTGAGCGTATCCGCTCCGTACAGATTTTGATACAAATTATCCGAACCGCCGTAAATGGCAAAGGCAGCGGCCCGCCTTACATTGGTTGCGGTAAGATTGGTATATTGATTGCCGACATTATAGGAGCCGCCGGAATCAATGGCGCTGAACAATGCAAAAGCGTCGTCTCCCGCCCCTCTGGAGTAATTGTTGTCAATGATGTTATAGGATGAGCCGTTGGTCATATTGATTCCGTCTGCAAAGGTGTTTTTAATGCGGTTATCCTTAAACGTATTGTAGGAGGAATTGACGCCCCAATACAAGCAGACAAAATGCTCGACCCATAGATTTTGGATCGTTACGTTCTGCATGGCGTTGCCATCGATGAATTTGCCCGGTCCGTCGACGCGGTATACGTAATTGCCCCATGCGGAAAGGTCTTTAATCGTGGAGCCGTTAGCTGTAGAGCCAATATTGAATCCGACATCGGTATTGGTTTGATTTTGCGGCGCTACCAGCTTGGTATGCCAAGGCCCGGCGCCGATAATTTCAGTGGCGCGCCCGTACAAATAGATTTTGCCATTGATCGTCCACTCTCCCGCGGGAATAAAGATTCCTTTTTTGCCGGGATCTTGCCTAAACTCGTTTAGCGCTTGCTCAATCGATTTGGAGGATGAAACCTCGACGTATTTACCGGGATCGGGATTGGAAGCGGGCGGAGCGACAAGTTCTGTCTCAATCATATCTATATAAATCCAAGGCACGTCTCCGGCATCTTTTTGAATTCTGATTTTCGTTCCCGCCTGATAGACCTGGTCAAGCATAAGCTGGGAATCCTCATAGAGCCAGTAAGCGGTTCGGCCTGCGCCAGGCTGATTATTATAACCCAACTCTCCCAGCGTGCTTGGCGTTGCGTATACGTAGGAGAATTTGGACGATACATTGAATTTTCCCTTGTTCACTCCATCCGCATAAATGCTAATGGTGCCGGTTGTATTTTCCGCGACTGCATTGCGGAGCACAAAGGCGTTTGCAGGCGCGGGAAGCGTAAATTCTACGTATTGGCCGGCATTATTCAAATAGACGGCGGAACGTCCGGAGGCTTCGCCGGCAAAGTCGCCAAGCTTGAAGTTTGGCGTCAGTCTTGTGCCGTTCGTTGTGTTGGAAGGATCCTCCGCTTCTATAATCGTAAACGGCATATTCGCGCCGCGTCCTGAATACAGGCTTGCCGAGCTTGAATTGTTGGCTTGCTTGATGGCTTCTTCATTGCTATCGGCGGCGACGGTTGCCGTTACCGTATAGCTGCCGTTGACCGCAGTCCAGGTACCCATCGTAATATTGGCTGACGCGCCGGCTGCTAGCTCGCCGTTATAGTTGCCGTTCCAGGTTTGAATGGTAGCGCCTGCGGCACTTTTGAGCACAAGCGTAATCGGATGGTCTCCGCCGCCGGAAGCAATATTGCCCTGATTCTTAAGGCTGACGGTGAAGGTTACCGTATGGCCGGCGCTTGGATTGCTTGGATTCCATGAGGGAGTTACAATCAAGTCCGAACTGGTTACGGGTGCGATTGTTAAAGGCGACGGACTCGTATAGCTGTTGTTGCTCTCGTTCCGTTCGATAATGGCGTTGCTCTCGTCTACCTTGGAGCTGACGGTATAGGATCCGGCATTTCTTGCACCGATATTCGCAGATACGGTTGTTGATGCGCCGGCAGTCAGTGCGTTCACCGGAGCGGAGCCGACAAGCTCGGTTCCTAAATAGAAATTGACCGATGTTGCGGGTGAGTCGGCATCGCCGATATTTTGCACGGTGGCGTTAAGGGTAATGGCGCTCGTCTCGACCGGAGCGGTTGGGGTCCACGATAGATCGGTAACGGTCAAGTCCGGGTTTGGAGCGGGTGTGCCGTATACTTCAAACTCGGCAACTTGGCCGGCAGGCGCTCCGGAGTTCGTCGTAATATTCAGACGCACTTCCTTCACTGTTGCTGTAACGGGAATCGTTACCGAGTTGCCTGTAGCCGGATCAAACGTATATGATTGGGCCGAAACAAGATTGTTGAAGGCGGCCGAGTTCTGATGATTGCCAAGCACTTGAATCGTTTGCGTGCGCGTACTCCATTCGTTGGCCGGGTTAAGCTTGACGACGATGGAACTTATATGATGGTCGGCGCCAAGATCGACAGTCAGTTGGCTCGGATTGCCGTTTCCTTCCCAATAAGTAGCGATATTGCCGTCATTGGCATTGGCTGCTACAAACGTATGGACGGAGGAGGAAGCGGTAATCGGTTTGTTCAAGGCGATATTCGTGCCGTCAGGAGGCTCTGGCGTTTCGCTTTCGCCGTAAATTTCCAATTCGGAAACCTGTCCTGCAGGCCACCCGGTGTTAGCGGTAAAATGAAGCCGCACATAACGGGTGCTCGTTGCATCAAAGTTGATCGTCACGGTATTGTTGTTGATCGAGGGATGAAAGGTATAGCTTGCCGAGTCCACAATATTGGCAAAGCTTGAGCCGTTCGTGCTGCCCTGTACAGTCAAAGTTTGTGTGCGCTCCTCCCAGCCGGCAGGCAGCTTAAGCACGATCCGATCAATGGTAGCGCTTGCGCCAAGATCCACTTGAAGCCATTGCGGGAAAGCGTTGTTTACACTCTCCCAATACGTACTTTGATTGCCGTCGGTCACATTGCCGGCAACATACACATCGGCGTATCCGGCAGCCGTTGCCGTCTTGCCTAGAGCCAGATTAGCCCTGTCTGCAGCGGATGATGGGGAAGGGTACAGCGTAATTTGCGACAACAATACAACAAGTACAATGAGCCTGATGAATAGTGGGGTTTGCTTTAACTTTTTTGTCAAAATAAACACCTCCTAATCAGATCAAATTTCAAAAGACGGTCGTCCTCTGTTTGCGAATAAAGCCCCTACAAACACCTCCTTATAAAAAAATGGATACTTTTTCCTTTTTATCATAGTGCAGATGTCTTGCTTTCTGAAGTGGCAATCCTACGATGATTGTATGCATTTCTATGAAATAGTAAAAAGAGGAATAATATGGGTCTCTATTTGCTTTACCGATCGCATTTCGAAAACAGAAATCGCGATTGGAGCCCTGATCCTGTAATGATAAGACAAAAAATCACACACAATGAGCGGCCCACGGTATCGATCCGACGATTCTATTCGAAATTTCGTACATAAATCGCCGATTTGAGTCCTGATTCCATAAATGTGTACGAAAAATCACACACAAGGGGCTTCGCAGGCGTTGAATCCGACGATTCTATTCGAAATTTCATACCCAAATCGCGATTGGATGAAATGTCATTGCAAATTGGAGTCGAATCGATTATTATGGATATGGTAGGTCCATAATTAAATCGTGTTGGGAAGGGAGGGGGAAACATGCAGTTCTCCAAAAGTACGGATTACGCGCTGCACGCCTTGATTCATTTGGGTCACTCGGAGCGTGGCAACAACATCGGAATCAAGGAATTATCCGCGACGCTTGGCGTTTCGGAAAGCTATTTATCCAAAATCATGTCCAAGCTGAGGCAGGATGGCATCGTACGCGCCGTGCCGGGGGTGAACGGCGGTTACGAGCTTGCACGGCCGGCCGATCAGATTGCGTTTCTTGATGTGATTCAAGTGATTGAAGGAAGGCAGCAGTTGTTCGAATGCTCGAATACGAATTCGCAGCAGCATCGGTTGTTAGCGGAAGAGGGGGCTGCACAGCGGGATCACGAATGTTCAGGAAAGAGCGAATGCTTGGTTGAGAAGGTGATGAACGGTGCGGAACAGCATCTGTACCAATATTTGCGGGGACACACAATCCAGTCGGTACTGGATGAGGCTTTCAAGCGTTGCAATCATGAGGCCAACAAGAAGTGAACCGCTTCTTGCGCTTTAATTACGGATATTGTAGATCTATGGAGGTGCGATTGATAATGAACGATTTTTTCAACGCGGACATTTGGGAAAAAGCGTGGAAAGAAGATGCCGATACCGGCGTAAAAAAGATGAAAAAGGCCGGAATCGATCCGGCCAGAGCCTTTGACCATAAGGCCAAGACTTTCAACGAACAATCGTTTAACGAAGAGGGAAGAAAACGAACCAAACGAATCATGAACTGGATTGAAGGACAAGGAGTTCGATTCGAAAACGCTTCTGTTCTGGATATTGGCGCCGCTTCGGGAGTGTTCTCAGTGCCATTCGCGGAGCGAGGGGCCCGTGTAACCGCCGTAGAGACCTCTCCCCCGTTGGTCGAATTGTTGGAAGCAAACATCGCAAAATTCGCCGAAGGCCAGGTGAAGATTGTGCCCGAACCGTTCGAAGAGATTGACGTGCAGGCCAAAGGCTGGAGCCAGGCGTTCGATCTCGTCTTTGTCTCGATGTGCCCGGTCATTCACAATTGGGAAAGCGTGGAAAAGGTACTCCATTGCGCCCGGAAGTTTTGTTATATCAGTATGCCGGCGAGTCCTGCAGAGCACAGTCTGGTGAATGAAATCTGGCCGCTCGTCACCGGTCGGCCCTTCCATACGAAACAGATGGAAATCGGATATTTGCTGCATCTGCTGTATCTTAAAGGCTATGCATACGAGTCGCTTATTACGCGGGAAACGAAAACGACGGAAGTTTCTCGAGAAGAGGCGTTGCAGGAAGCGATGATCTGGCTTCGCCATCACGGTCTGCCTGCGGATGAGCGGAATCGTAAAACGGTAGCGGACTATTTGGAGCAAACGTATCCGTCCGGCAAAGTGGCCATCCGGCAGGGCGGACGCTTTGGCAAGGTGCTGATTCGATTGCAGGATCAGAACATGTACACGAGGGAGATTTGAGTCCGGCGCGGCGGGCCAGACATTAGGAAACGATCCGCAAATGGCGGGAGGCGAAGGGGAATTTCCTTATGGCTTCCCCGCCTCCCGATGTCTTATTATATTGCCGAACTCTCGTTGCGAAGAAACTGTTTTTCAAGATCGTCCGAATAGGAGGCGGTTACATTTTAGTAAGTAAGATTTTTCGATACATACCGTTAAGTAAGGCTGGCACATCTTCCTCCACTTGAACATGGTTCTCGTAGGGTTTTACGATCTGCTCAAAATGACGGCCAATGTCTGTTCCCATCATTGCTACGATGGGACGAAGGATTTTCTTCATGGCAGGCAATTCCCGAGAGGGAGGAGCGAATTTATCGAAAATAAGGATATGTCCCCCACTTCGAGTAACCCGTAACATTCCCTGAAAGCATTGATCCGGATTGGGGACGACAGATAAGATCAGGTTCGCAATAACCATATCGAACGATTCCGGTGAAAAGGTCAAATCTTGCGCGTCCATCTCCATAAACTTAAAGTTAGGTACATCATACTTTTTCTTGGCTTTGTCCAGCATTTCGGGTGACAAGTCGATTGCCGTTACAGAGACATCGTTCCCCATAATGAACTGCAAGTCTGCACCTGTCCCTACGCCCACAAAAAGAATTTGGCTGTTAGCTTTAATGTCGAGGTCCTCAAAAATCTTTTTCCGAGCCTTTAGAAAAGGACCGGAATTAAAGAAATAATCGTAGAAGGGGGCCCATACCCGATAAATCACTTTATTCCAAGGGTTATTCATACGCGATCATTTTCCTTTCACTCTTTACAAACGAAGGATGTTCAAGGTATATACGTTTTTATCTTCAATATGTTCCGTTTTATTTTTCATTTGTTGCGTACTGTTTTTGCCTGTGGTAGTATTTGGATTAATTCTAATGAAAGTAGGCGATTTTCATGACAGTCAGCTCTTTCCAATCAAACGCTATATTAGAGGTACGGAAGGTATAATATCGATTATTAATCTTCCGTGTCTTATAAAACGGAGGAGAAAACGA
This sequence comes from Paenibacillus sp. CECT 9249, assembly GCF_918697855.1. NCBI lineage: Bacteria > Bacillati > Bacillota > Bacilli > Caryophanales > Paenibacillaceae > Paenibacillus > Paenibacillus sp. CECT 9249. The sequence continues at coordinate 67,691 of NZ_CAKKLI010000023.1, forward strand.
ATGTTCAGTTATTACAGTAATCTGTGTACGGAAGTATATAATCTTACCAAACCTGTCGGGCACTCGCTCGGAGGCGATATCGAGTATTATCTAGATAGACTTAAATCTTGCCGAGGTCGAATTCTGGAAGCGGCCGTAGGCTCCGGTCGTATGCTCATTCCGCTTCTCGAGTCAGGACTGCTTGTAGACGGGATTGATTATTCCCCTGAAATGTTGGCTTCTTGCCGTAAGCGCTGCGAAGAGCGAAACTTAAAGCCGGTATTGTATGAAGGAGAATTACAAAATTTTTCGTTGTCTCATCAATACGAGGCTATCATTATCCCGACCGGGTCTTTCTGCTTGATTGAGAATCGTAAAGACTCGATTAGCGCCCTGCAATGTTTTTATAAGCATCTGGTTCCTGGAGGACGGGTTATTATTGATCTTATTTTTCCCGAAAACTGGGAAGCAGGAAAGATCTCTACGTCAACCTATACGTTCCCTTCAGGGGATGTCATTACATTAGAAAACAAGCCGGTAGAATTTAATATGCTCCATCAATCTACGGTTTCCTACCTAAAATATGAGAAATGGCGCAACGGAAAACTCATTCAATCCGAGTTGCAGCGTTTTGCGCTGCGCTGGTACGGTATTGAGGAATTCAAGCTTGTATTGGAAAACATCGGATTCTCAGATATTGTATGCTCTGCCGACTATCTATACGGTAAACAACCGACAAACGGGAATCAGGTATTCACATTTGAAGCGGTTCGAAAGTAAAATTGCACATTCATGAGGGGCTGTCCAAAAAAGTCAGTGAAAACTGACTGCTGGACGCCCCGTTTTTGTTGAATATGAAAAATGTACACAAAAAAACCGTCTTTTCCTGTAAAATGAAAGTTACCACTCAATCATTCAAAAAAGGACGGTTTTTATGCGTAATCTGACGACTACTACTGAACAGTATACCATGCAATTGACACTTCCTCTAGGGGATGTGGAAGAAAAAACGGTTTCCAAACGAAATCTTGCTCCCACCTTTAAAGCCTACGATAACAAACAGATGCACATGATTTTGGATCTGGGGGCACTTATCCCCGACCATCATGTGGCCCGCGTCATTGATGAGATGATTGAAGCCATCCCCGACGAGTTGTTGTTCGCTCATTATGTGGGCGGGGGCCGAAGCCCTTACCATCCCAAAATGATGCTCAAAGTCATCCTGTACGGTTATTCGCAAAAGGTCTACTCTTGTCGCGGTATTGAAAAGCAGACAATTACATCACGATGGAGAACTACTTTTTAGACGGCACGAAGATCGAACCTGATGCGAACAAGTATTCTTTTGTGTGGGAAAATTGTACTTTTTGATATCAAAAGAAAAATAGATTCGTAAAGCCTGCAACTGCGCAGGCCTTTGGCCGTTATGATTGGCTGCTGCAGCAAGCCTGCGAACATGTCTCATTCTGTTGAGAAACTTGGGTCATTCAGCGCCTTTAATTGGGCGATCAGCTGTTCCGGCGATTGGTCGCCGCCGCCGGCGTTGATCCGGCGGCCAAAGCGGTCCGATCTGGTATTGATACCCGGCTGGATCGTAAATGCGAGTTCGATGTCCAACTTCTGCATAATCTTCAATGTGTGTTCTTGATCGTACTGCCCATAAGGGAAGGCAATAATTCCCATTTCATTAGACAACTCTTCTCGCAACCTCCGTTCCGCCGCCTCCAAATCGTTCGAGACGCGGCGGATATACTCCGTTGTCGTTTCCATTCGACCGTGGTCTTCCAGATAGAGCGGATGCGACAAAACGGCGCCTTTATGCCCGCTTGAATCGATGCGGCCGTAACGGTGAGAATCGAAGGTGTGGTTATAGAAGCTCATACCGGACTTTTGCATTTCCCTCATCTGCTCCCAGGTCAACTTCGGAATACCTTGGCGGTTCCGGTCATCAATCGACGATACGATAACGAAATTCGTGGCGGGATAATGGTACTTGCGCAAAATCGGATAAGCATGCGAATAGAAGCTTTCGTAACCGTCGTCGAACGTCAGAAGCACTGCATTATCGGGAACCGGCGCGCTTTCCATCATGTAACGGGCGTATTGCTCCATACTGATGACGTGGAATCCGTTCTCCTTCAGCAGATGCATTTGCTTCTGAAAGTCCCGAACCGCAAGGGAGGACAAACCGGGGGTAGTTTCCGTCTCTAGGTGATGATACATCAGAACCGCGACTTGGTCGGAATAATAAACGGGCTCTGACTGTGCGACCGAAGCTTCGCGTTTCGGAAAAGACGAGTCGCCCGCTAACAGAAAGAAAAGGATAATCAGAAACAGGATGGTAATCCACAACAGGGACAAGCTGCGAGTCATGGTGTCCTCCTCTGTGATATCGTTTGATATAGGAAGAATAGGGGAGACATCTTATCGATTCATCTCGGAATCGCTTAACAAAGCATTAACTTTTGCTTAAAATGAAATGACGGGATCCTTTGATAAGGAGCGAATAACCGCGTTAAGAAAAAGACTATAACATTAGTCTTTTTAGCAGCCGATATATATTGAAAGAGGGGGTCGCGCACGGTTTCGCTTCGCCGCTGCCGGCGCAAAATTTCATATGAACGGAAAGGAGAATGGCAATGCCGGACAGGAAACTTCATATAACAACCTCGGAACTTTCCGTTATGAAGGTGCTTTGGAAGGAGCAACGTTGTACCGCTTCGGTCATTGTGGAGCAAATTGAACGGCATAAGCGATGGCACTTCCGCACGATAAAATCTTTGCTTCGAAATTTGGTGAAAAGAGGGCTCGTCGGTTTTGAGGCAGACCGTCGAGACAGTCGGATTTATCATTACTTTCCACTGATAAGCGAGGAAGCGTATTTGGCGCAGGAACGGGAACATTTCCTGGAATTATATTATGACGGCAACATCGGAGCCATGCTAAACGGCTTCCTGAAGGATCGGCAAAACTCGCCGGAAGATCTGGAAGATATGCAGAAACTGCTACTGCAAGCCGCCGAACGGATTCGCTCCAAATGATCGCTTTGCAGATCGCTTTTGTCAAAGTGTTCGAGCTGTCAATGTCGGCCGCGGCGGTTGCGGCGATTGTTCTCTTATTCAGACGTGTCGTCCGGAGAAGGATTCACCCTTCATGGCTGATATGGCTTTGGATGATCTTGCTCGTCAAGCTGCTCTTTCCGTTGTCCGTTCCCGGCCTGGCAGGCATCGAGGACTGGACAGACCGTTACATTTATCAACAACGCTACGGTGTGGGTTGGGTGATGAATGCCGCCGCCGATTATTGGAACGAAGTCCGCTTTCAGGGACATTCGCGGCAGTCCGAAGCTTCCGCATTGCCAGGCTATGAGAACGGGAACGAAAAGCGAATCGGAGGTTTTCATTTCGATGAGGAAGCGAACTCGAACCGGCGTACGGGAGAAGCGCATACGCAGCTGTTGACGGCAATCTCTGCGGTTTGGCTGATCGGTTGTTTGGTCCGCGCAGGTGTAGGATGGCGGAATGCGAGGGGAATGAAGCTCCGCATTCGTCGTGCATTGCCTTGCCGGGACGCGGTCGCCATACGTCTGCTCCGGGAGTGCAAAACAGAAGTCGGCATTTCTTCTCCCGTCGAACTGCTGTTGGGGGGGACGGTTTTTCCGTTTCTTTACGGTCTGTTTAAGCCGCGGATCATCCTTCCATACGACTTTAAGGAACATTACACGGAGACGGAACTGCGCTTTATTTTACTGCATGAACTGCAGCATTGGAAGATGAAGGACGGCTGCCTTCAACTTGCGGCCAATCTGGTTCGACTCTTGCACTGGTTTAATCCGCTTGTCCATATGGCGTTCAATCGGCTTGGCGACGATGTAGAACTGCGCTGCGACAGGCGAGTGACGCGCACGCTGTCCGGTCCGGAGAAGGCCGCATATGGGCAGCTTCTGCTTAAACAGGGCGAGTTAAATTGTCGTCTGGCTCCGCGTCGACGGATCGGTTCCGCCGTTCATTGGTTGGAACGTCAATCTGTTCTGGCAGAGCGCGTTCGTGCCGTTGCTCTTTCGATTTGCGAGGTTAAGGCGACACGGCGCCAAAGAGCGGCGATCGGCATCCTGGCGTTCATCGTCGGGTTGTGCATGCTGCCCGGAGGAAGCGATTTCGCTCAGCGAACCGCAGCGGCGAACCCGCAACCGACCTTGTATGCCTTTTGGCTGGATGAATCGGTCAATCCGAGGAGCATGCGGACCGTTAGGGAGATGAGCGTATTAATGGCCGGACAGGCCGGTACAGCTAGCGATATTGTCTTGCTTCTTCGGCAACCGCAACAGAAGGACCGGCTTGCACAATGGCTTGCCTCGATACGAATGCTGCTTGTCGACGAACGTCATCCCGTCTCGATTGAAACCAGGCCGATTTTGCAAGGGATCGGGAGACGAGAGATGCGGCAAGGCAAAATTTTGGTGTTTCTCTATTACCCATACTACAATGGCAAATGGATGGGGATTAGCGGGGGGAAACGGAGTATCACCGATTTATCCACTTTGGAGCTCGTACAGCGAATCAATCTATATTAAGCGAGGAAGTGCCGGGAATAACGAGGCAACGTTACCGCATACTCGGTTTGCTTGTTAACGGCATAAAAGACTATAGTTATAGTCTGTTTGGGAAGGCTAACTCGTTACACTGAACGGAATGCGAGAAAAGCGAAGGGAAAGGAGGTGAAAGATATGATCGATTATAGCGTTTTGGATCCGGTCTGCCGATGCTCGATCAGACAAGCGGAGACAGGCGGGAAACAGAAAGAGTACCAAGCTCTTTCCTCTTTCCGCTCCTTTGCCGATTGGCTGGCGGTATCCGTCATGAGACAAGCCGTGAGCGACACGACGACGGGCGTCATGTCCAATGCAATACCCCATTCTGCTATAGATGCCGCTTTGTATCCATCGCCGTACATAGGTCAGTCCTTCGGCGCTCTCGCATCTCCATTGGCGTTTTCTGCGGCTGGGGGAAGCAGTCTGTTGAACGGTCCGCTACTTCTGTCAAGCTTCATGCGCGGCCCGAAGTTGTCCAATTATGCGATGCCGCTCGAAATGAACAGATTACTGGGCTACTCCAATTTTAATCGCTATATGTAATTTATTTGCATGCAATTTACCGAATGAATCACAAAAGTCCGCTCGGCAATTTCCTGACCCGGGCGGACTTTTGCGATTTCAGTCGTTGAAAGCGGGAGACGTCTCTGCAAAACAGACTAGATGTCCCGCTGCCTTACCTGTTCGATAATATAATCGGCGGTTCGAGCGGCAAGCGCCATGACCGTATTCGTTGGATTCCCTCCTCCGGAAGTCACAAAGAGGCTGGCGCTGCAAATAAACAAATTCCGCACATCATGCGTTTGCCCGTAACGATTCGCAAACGACATTTCGGGGTTATTCCCCATGCGGCATCCACCCATTAAATGGGCTGTATCGTCCGTGACAAATTCCGGAGATCCCCCGGCGGCACGGATAATATCCTTCATTCTGGATACGGCGTGGGCAATTAATTTATTGTCGTTGTCACCATACGAAAAAGCAACGTTTGGAACAGGCATGCCGTACTCATCCGTCTTGTCGGAAAGGGTGACGCAGTTATTCGGCTCAGGCAGAACTTCGCCAACGAGCGTAACTCTTCCGTAATAATTGTAGTCCAGCATCGTTTCGCGAAGCTGCTGTCCCCATAGCTTGGCCGTCTTTGAAATTCCTTTTGCCATAGCCACAGGCCGAGCCCCATGCGCATGCAACGTGTATCCCCGCGCAAAACCGCGGCTTGGATCGGTTTCATAGAAATCTTGCGTTGTGGCTAGAACGGGCGTACCTTTATACAGGCGAATTTCTTCCGGAAATTTTCCATAAACGTCGTTGCTGCTATGAACCATAATCGCCTTGCCTACCCAACCGCTGGAATTGGCAAGTCCGTTCGGGAACTGTGCGCTCGTCGAGTGAAAGAGCAAGCGGGGGTACAACGCTTCGAATGCCAAGTTTTTCGCAGCCTTTGCGAAAGATCTCGGCATTCCCGCTTAGAGGTTCGCGTTCCGGATACGGATACGGGCCATGAAAAGAACCCCAGGGAAAGTTCTTCGGTCCCGAGACGGCAATATCTCTTTCGATTTTATCGTAATAAGGCGCCAGGTCTTGGTAGGTTATCGGCCATTCTTCCCCGACGCCATCTTCCGTTTTCGTCCGAAAGTCGCTTTCGTGAAAACGCAAAAATACCCCGGTGAAATGGGTTGTCCCTCCGCTCACCCCTCTGCCCGAGTTGTTATGGCCAAGTTGCAACGGATTTGCGCCGATGGTAAAACGAGTGTCTTGCCATGCAAGACGGGTCGTGGATAATTCATCGCTGGCAAAATCGGTTTGCGGGTTCCAGAATGGCCCCGCTTCAATGACAACGACCTTTAGCCCGGCTTTACTAAGTTCATAGGCTAATACGCCTCCGGCCGCACCGGCCCCTACAATGCATACGTCAGCATCTTCTTTATATTTTCGCCGGCTCAAATTCTCGAATCGATGTTCCTTGATATGATCAACATGATGTACAACCGGATTGGGACTATTCATCTCGTCTTGCCATTTGTTACAAACTCCGCGAACCGGGTCGATACCGGTTTTGCTGGAAGTTCCTACAGATCGGATTCCTTATCCCAACTATCCGAAATCATAATAAAGGAGAAGACAATTGATGACAACCATAACGCAAACCGGCCATCCGACGCCCTTTCCCCCCCAGCATCAGAGCCGGCAACCCGGTATAGAGTCGCAGATGCATCCAAGGCCCGCATTCGATAACCCGAATTATATCGGCAGCGGAAAACTGAAAGATAAAGTTGCGATTATTACGGGAGGGGATAGCGGACAGGGGCGGGCAATCGCCGTCGCCTTCGCAAAAGAAGGGGCGGATGTCGCCATCGTCTATCTAAACGAGCATAGCGACGCGGAAGAAACGAAGCGAATCGTGGAACAAAAGGGGCGCCGCTGCCTTTCCATCGCCGGAGACATCGGAGATGAATTATTTTGCGGGAATGTCGTGGAGCAAACCGTGAACGAATTCGGCAAGCTGAACATCCTGGTCAATAATGCGGCGGAACAGTCAGTCCAAAACTCGCTGGAAGATATTACGTCCGCGCAGATGGAGAAAACGTTTCGCACCAATTTCTTTTCTGTCTTCTATCTAACCAAGGCCGCATTGAAGCATTTGGGGCCAGGGGGCGCTATTATTAACGCTGCCTCTCTAACCGCTTATGAAGGGAATGAACAGTTGATCGATTATTCCGCCACGAAGGGAGCCATTGTCGCTTTTACGCGATCGCTATCCAAGTCATTGCACAGCCGGGGAATCCGAGTGAACGGCGTTTGCCCCGGTACGATTTGGACGCCGTTGATTTCGGCCTCGTTTCCTGCCGAACAAGTGGCCAACTGGGGGGCAAAGACGCCGATGAAACGGGCGGGGCAGCCCCAGGAAATCGCGCCGGCTTATGTTTTTTTGGCTTCGGATGATTCTTCCTATATGTCGGGGCAATTCTTGCATATTAACGGAGGCGTCGTCATCAACGGGTAAAATAGGGGTTAGGATAAAAGGAGTTCTTTACACTCAAAAAATTTTGTGCTATTATCAGGTTAAACGTTTTCGTTAAACGTTTTCGTTCGCTCCAAATGCTTTGGATTATTATCAAATAATATGTTATAGGAGTTAATCGGAATGAGTACGATAACGGATGTTGCCAAAAAAGCCGGTGTTTCGATCGCGACGGTCTCCCGTTACGTGAATGGGAAAGCGGATGGGAACATGAATGAAGAAACGAAAAGGAAAATTGACGAAGCAATCAGAGAGCTGAATTACGAGCCCAATAGCATCGCCAGAAGTTTAAAGAGTAAGGAAACAAAAACGATCGGGCTGGTTGTTCCTGACATTGTAAACCCTTTCTTCCCGCTGATGGTCAGAGGCGTTGAAGATTTTTTGAGAGAAAACGGTTACTCCGTATTTTTGTGCAATACGGATCAAAATTCGCAGGAAGAACTGGCTTACTTGAAGCTTTTGCAGGCCCGAAAAGTGGATGGAATCATACTTGTGGGCGTAGATCTGCCATCGGATGTTGTATTGGAATATATCGCTGATACACCGTTCGTATGTTTAGAAAGACATGAGAATACGGCGGAATTTGACGTGATCTATTCGGATAATTACCAGGGCGCATATGACGCGACGAAGTATTTGATCGACCTTGGCGCTAAGGAGATTGTACATATCGCGGGTCGTGAGAATTCGAAAGTCGCGAATTTACGGAAACAAGCGTTTATTCAATGTCTGGCTGACCATGAGATCACGAGCGACCCTTCCATTTTGAATGGGAGTTTTCGCTTGGAAGACGGTTACCGATTAACGATGGAACTTATCGAACAAAGAAAAAATATCCCGGATGCGATATTTTATGCGAATGATTTTATGGCATTTGGCGGAATTCGCGCCCTCGTTGAAAAGGAGGTGAGGATCCCGCAGGATATTTCAGTCATCGGTTACGATGATGTTATCGTTGCTTCTTTAATCACCCCGGCTCTAACGACGGTCAGGCAGCCTGTATATGAAATGGGGAAAAATGCGGCAGAGCTTTTGCTTAAACGTATCCAAGGGACAGTTGAACCCGGGAAGCAGCACGTTTTACTTAAACCTGAGTTAGTCATAAGGAATTCTACTTCGATGAAGGTGGTGCAATAAAGTATGGCCGTATTATTAGACGAAGACATGCAGTGTATGAAAAAGGATTGGGAGTACTTGGTATCTGTGGCCCCTAGGTTTATGGGAACAGCCGGGGAAAGGGACTCGATTCATTACATTGTAGATCAAATAAAGAAGGCGGATCTTACCCCGGTCTTGCAAACCTTTTCTTACGAAGGTTGGCAAATGAACGGACCTGCCGAATTGTTTGTTGAAACGCCGGAGCAATTGAAAATCGAAACCTCGGTTCTTCTGGGCAGCGGCACGACACAAAATGCTGCTGTGCAAGGGACTTTGCTATTTATTGGTGAAACGATTATTTGGAACATGTACGAATGGCTGCGCTTTGGCATCGTAGACGGAAACGGGGAATTAGTCGGGTATATATCGGGAAGGCCGGACGGGCAAGCGATTTCTCAAACGTTAGCAGAAGGCAACAGCGATCTTCCTCATTTTGCAATTGGGATGAAAGAGTCTCAACTTCTTCTCAACTATATAAAAGAGAAAAAGAATGTTACCGTTCGAGGAGCCCTGGATACAACAAAAACAGGGGAAAAGGAAGGAAACAACATTAGAGTTCTTTACAATACAAAAAATACTGCTGCGGGAAAAATTCTCATTTGCGCACATTACGATACGATGTTCAATACCCCAGGCGCTTATGATAATGCTAGCGGTGTTGCGGTTTTATTGAATCTCGCTGCTTTGTTGAAAAAATATAATATTCGGAAGAACGTCGAATTGGTATTCATGGGAGCAGAGGAATGGAATTTAGCCGGAAGCGATGCGTATGCACAGCATTTAGTAGCTACCGGGAAGGAAAAAATCGACTTTGTTATTAATATTGACGGGCTAGGCCGCGGAAATGTATTAGAAGCCTGGGTTGGACCGGAAAAAGTTGAGCGTGAACTGTTACATTTCTTTAATCAGGTATATAAGCGGGATATTTACGTTAAGACACCGCCGCCGCCGGGATCGGATCATACACCTTTCTATAACTTAGGAATTCCTGTGTGTATGTTCACAATAAACGATCAGGAAATTATACATTCTTCTAATGACATCCTTCATGAAAACACATTTACAAATATGAGGGAATTCATTCATATACTTGTGGAATTGTTAAAACACATGGGTGTTATTAGCGAAAGTTAAATCGGGAGAAAGGAGGGGCAGGAAGGAGCAAGGAGAGGCAAGGTGAAAGATTCAACTATACCTTTAAAAAGGAAAGGGAAGCATCATGAGAAAAATTGTTCATTTGCTATTGGTTGGACTGTTATCTTTATCTGTTATTGCATGTGCGAATCAAAACGAAGCGGGTTCGGGAAGTCCGAATGCCGCCAATCAGGGTGAAAAAAAGAAGACGCTTAAAATAGGGGTTTCCCTGATGACGTTGCAATATCCGTTCTTCCAGGATATTCGTAAAGGGATCGAGATGCAGGCTCTTGCGTCGGATGTTGAAATCGTTAACGTTAACGACGCTGGATTAAATCTTCAAACCCAAGTATCCGCGCTCGAAAATTTCGTCGCACAGGGTGTCGATGCCATTATCCTGAATGCAGTAGACCCTAAGGGGATCAGCCAAGGTTTACAGGCTGCCGAGGAACGAAACATACCGGTAATTACGATCGATATGAAGCCTTCCTCAGGCACATTTGCAACATATATCGGTTCGGATAACTCATTGGGCGGCGAATTAGCCGGCAAGGCTGCTATTGACTATTTATCGCAATTTAGCGGTACGAAAGAAGTCGTTATTATGAGCAACCCGCTCTCCAGTTCGTCTAAAGAAAGAGTCGACGGGTTTAAGAAAGCGGTTTCGACTGTGGCCGATATCAACATTGTTCAAGAATTCGGCGGTGCCACAAGGGAAGATTTCATGAGGGGCATGGAGGATATATTGACCGCACATCCGAATGTCAAACTTGTATATGCTTATAGCGGACAAGGCGGACTTGGCTCTTACGATGCGATTAAAGCGGCTAATAAATCCGATAGCGTTGCTGTGATTGGTTTCGATGCCACTGCTGAAGAACAGGAGCTAGTCTACAATGGGGTAAACTACATCGGAAGTGTGATTCAATTCCCTGAGAAACTTGGAAATATCGCTGTTCAGTCTGCGGTTGATATTGTGAATGGGGAACAGGTCCCTTCAGATATCCCCGTTGAAGTAGGGTTATTTACAAAAGACGGGATTAAAAAAGCACAAGATTTCGACAATTGAACATTGAAAATGGGAGTTTCATGTTCAATAAGGGACAAACTTTACATGGAAATGTTGTGACGATATCTGAAGGGAGAAAACAAACCAATACCTATGATAACAAAATAAAATTCCATGTAAAGTCCCTTGATACGTCATTTGGAGGGATAGGTGTGAAAAAACAAGGCGTACTTCATAATGAGTTGGCTCAAGTCATTGCTCAAGCCGGCCATGAAGATTTAATCGTGATTGGCGATGCGGGTTTGCCGATTCCTAAGGGGGTCAAATGTATCGATTTAGCATTGGCCGAAGGGATTCCAAGCTTCATCGACACGTTGCGGATCATTCTTTCCGAATTAAAAGTGCAAGAGGCTATAATCGATATTGAAATGAATCAAGTTAGCCCGCATATACAGGATCAATTGAACCATGTCATTCAAGGGCAATTTGCGTTGAGAGCGATACCTCATAAAGAACTGCAAGAACTGGCCAAGAACGCAAAGGTTATCGTTAGAACAGGAGAATTTACACCTTACAGTAACATCATTCTCGTTGCGGGAGTTATGTTTTGACTTCATTCAAAAAGTCCAGCGGTAAGATGTCAAGCCCCTGATTCATGAGAATTGGAAATTTACTTTAAGGAACAGGTCAATGAGTCAGGAAAAAAGACAACACCAAACTAAACCCAGTTCAAAAATCGAGTTTTTAC
>NZ_CAKKLI010000024.1:0-75324 GCF_918697855.1 Paenibacillus sp. CECT 9249
AGCACCTGATTTAGTACGGATTCTAACAATGCTGATACCCCCGAATCTTGAGAATTCCCTAAAAACAACTGATGCAAAAGTTTGGAATCTAGGTTAATCTGGTATTGAGCCATAACAAAATCCCCTCCAAAGAATGTTTTCTCAACAATCTCATTCTAAACGAGGATTTTGACTATGGCTCCCTTTATTTTTGAAGCCTTAGCATTTTACACAATTATACGGACTCAACTGATTTGAGCCCTGATCCCGCAATGATAAGACGAAAAATCATACACAATGAGCGGTGCACGCATCGAACCAGTGGAGTTTATACGAAATTTCATACATAAACCGTGGTCTGAGCATTGATTCTGTAATGATGTGTGAAAAATCATACACAATGAGCGGCACGCATCGAACCAGTGGAATTTATACAAAATTTCATATACAAATCGCGAATTCGAGCATTGATTCTGTAAATGTATGCGGCTAATCAATCGGTAGATGCGGAAAAGTTGCTGCCGATTGCCATCCTGAGCGAGCGGAATTTCGACAGAAGGATCGTTAAGGAGACACCCGAGGCTTAAGGCAAAACGCAGACAAGCTGCCTCCCGTCAGCGGGCGACAGCCTGTTTCTCTTTCTTTATTTCCTGAATTCCGGTATCGACGAACGCGGGCACGGCGATTTTTTGGGTTGCCTTCAACAGAGGCTCGATCAGCAGATGCTCCCAGTCTTGCTCGTTCTGCGAGATGACGGAAGCGATTTGTCCGTTATGGACCGCTTCCTTAATTTCGGGAGTCAGGCCGAAAGCGACGGCGTCGCGGTTCAATCCTTTCGCTTTCCAGACGAGCACCGAGGTCGAGCCGGAGATGATGTCCATGGAGACCAAGGCGTCAAAATGCGGATGATCGTCGATCATTGCCTCCATATCGGCCAGAGCCTGTTCGCTGCTTCCCTCATGGTATCGAACCTCCATCACCTGGATATCCGTATGCTTCTCCAGATACAGGAGCAAACCTTCGAGCCGCGCTTGTTGAATTTCCATGCCAGCGAGCCCGGTCTGGACAAGCAGCATCCCTCTCCCTTTCAGAAGGCGCTCAATGACGCCGCCCATCGCCGTTCCGGCCTGAAAATGATCCGTGCCGATATAGGAGAGGCGCTTGCTGTCCGGCGAATCCGCTTCGAAGCAGATGACCGGAATGCCCGCCTCGACCGCCTTGTTAATGACGGGAACGAGCGCGCGCGAGTCGATCGGATCGATCGCGATCGCGTCTACCCGCTGCTTGATCATCGTCTCCATCATCCTGATTTGTTGCTCCAAATTAATTTCTTCCGGCGCTTTCACGATTAGTTGGATGGAAAAGGGCTCGGCCGCTTTCTCCGCTAATTGGGTTATCTCTTCATAGAACGGATGCGCCATCGGATAGACGATGCCGAAAGTGAAGAGCGGGGGACGCTCTTCCTTTGGCGCGGCAGGCGCCCCCGCAAGCGGAGGCGCTACTTCCTGCGGGCTCCCGCAACCCGCCGCCGTTAGAAGCGCAAGCAGGAACACGGCTGCCGGCACAATATGAACAAAAGGTATAGCCGCCTTCATCGTTATCCCCTTCCGACGGCATTCAGCGATTCGACTATCGTTCCCTGTTTGCGGAATTCCGTCGTCGTCATGCCGGTAACCCGTTTAAACACATTGGAGAAGTAATGGGCGTCGTTATACCCGACTTGAAAAGCGATCTCGTATGTCTTTGCCTGGGTCGATTGCAACAGCTCCATCGCTTTGCGGATACGGGTTTGCGTCAAATAATCGATAAATGTTTGGCCGGTCTCCTGACTGAATATTTTGCTTAAATGGCTCGGGCTCATTTTGACATGTTCGGCTGCATTCTGCAGCGAAATTTGGTCCTTGTCGTAATTGGAATGGACGTATTCTTTCACTTTCATCAGCAGATCGGCGTACCGGTCGGACGAGCGGGAGCGCCACAGCCGGAATTGCTCCGCGAGCCGGGTCAAATAAGCGCATGCCTCCTCCCACGTGCGTACCGCCTCGATCGATTTCTGAAATTGCGACAGCAAGTCTTCATGCGGGTTCGGACTCCGGTACAACTCCTCGGCGGTCCGGAAAATCTCCAATGTAATATCGTTCAAAATATAATAGCCGATAAGGGAGGAATTCCAATCGATCTGCCGCAGCTCAGCCGCAAATTCGCGAACGAACGACCCGGTCTGTTTACGGGCGGGCAGATCATTACCGTCAACAGTTCGAAATACCAATATATCGGCGCGGGCTCGCTGCTCACCTTGCCGTTTTCGATTTTTATCGTCGCCGCCGTGTTTGCCGCCGTGTCGTTCCTGACCCGGAAAACGGCCCTCGGCTTGTTCATCGAATCGGTCGGGTGCAAACCGACCGCCAGCCGTTTGGCAGGCGTGCGTTCGAAAACGGTCATGCTTGCGGTCTATTTGTTCTGCGGATTATGCGCCGGCATTGCCGGTCTCATTCTTAGCTCCAACGTTTCAAGCGCCGACGGAAACAACGCGGGACTGTGGTACGAGTTGGACGCCATTCTGGCCGTCGTCATCGGCGGAACGCTGTTGACCGGAGGCGTTGGATACGTCGTGGGCACGTTCTTCGGCGTGTTGATCCAAGGCGTCATTCAAACGATTATCAGCTTCGAAGGCACGCTCAGCTCGTGGTGGACGAGAATCGTAATTGGCGTGCTGCTGCTGTTGTTCATTTTGCTGCAAAGGCTTCTCAGCGAACGCCGGTTTGCCGGGCGAAGCTGATCGACGGGGATGCGAAAGAAGGATATTTGAGGACAACGAGCCGTTTGTCGCAAATCTCCTTCTTTTTGCTAGCTAGCGGAGCGGGTGAGGACATTGGAGATAATAGTTTACGAAACGATTGATAGCGCTCTATAATCTTAAATAATCGTCGTTCAGCGAACGCGGCATTTCGATTTTTCAGGTGGGGGGAGGCGGGCCGATGTCTTTCCAGAGGAAGGCGCTGTTTTGGCTGCCGCTTTGTTTATTGATCGTCTTGTTCGGCTGCGAATCGAATCATCCCGATAGCGCGCCTGCCGGCGTGGCAAGAGGCGAATACGATAGGGATGAAGGAAGTCCGGATTCATCCGACGAGTCGATAGCGCCGCAGCGGCCGATCGTGCTCGGGTTTTCCCAACTTGGCACGGAAAGCGATTGGCGTAACGCGAACAGCCTGTCCGTCAAGGAAGCGGCGAAGGAAGCGGGGATCGAGCTATTGTTCGAAAATGCGGAGCAGTCCCAGGAGAAGCAGTTCGAAGCGATTCGGGGCTTTATCGACAAGAAAGTGGATGTAATTGCCGTCGCGCCGGTCGTGCAGTCCGGATGGGACGATATTTTGAAGGAAGCGCAACTGGCGGGCATTCCGGTCATTATTGTCGACAGGGCTGTCGACATTCTCGATGCGTCGCAATACGTGACGTTAATCGGCTCGGATTTTTACGAGGAAGGCCGGAAGGCCGGGAAATATTTGCTCGACAAAATGGCGGATTCGCCGGGTCCTGTCGGCATCGTCGAATTGAAAGGGACGGCCGGTTCCACTCCTTCGATCGACCGGGGCCGGGGCTTCCACGATACGATCGGGGAACAATCAAAGTTCCGGGTGCTTAAGAGCGAATATGTCGATTTCACCCATGAGCGGGGCCGGGAAGTGATGCGCTCGTTGTTGCAGGAATTGGGGGAAGAAATTCAAGTCTTGTATTCCCACAACGACGATATGGCGCTCGGCGCCATCGAGGCGATCGAAGAGTACGGGCTGCGGCCGGGCAAAGATATGATTATCATTTCCGTAGACGGCACTCGCAAGGCGCTGGAGAAAATGGTCGAAGGCAAGATCAACTGCGTGGTCGAATGCAATCCGCTGCTTGGCCCGAACCTGATGCAGGCGGTCAATGAATTGATGGAGGGGCGCACGCTGCCGAAGCGGATCGTGACTCCCGAAACGGTGTTTACGGAAGTCACGGCGGAACGGGAGGTGCACAACCGGAAATATTAAAGGCTGTTTTCGCGGAAACAGCCCTTTCTGCGTTCTTGGGCCGGCGCGGCTATGGCCGGCCGTTAATTGCCGTTTGCGGCGCTTGCGAATGCCGTCGCGATTTGCGCGAGGTCGAGCTGCGAAGTGCGTTCCAGCACCAGGTCGGCGTGGGGAAACGCTTCTCTGTCGCCGATGGCGACGGCGAACATGCCCGCCGATTTGATCGCCTGGACGCCGGAAACGGCATCCTCGACGCCGATACAATAAGCGGGATCGACCTGCAGCATTTCGGCGGCTTTCAGGAACACTTCCGGATCCGGCTTGTTATTGGCGATTTTGCTGGAATCGACAATGGCGCCGAATTCGCTCTTTAAGCCGAGACGCTCCATCGCGAAGAAGGCGTTTTTGCTGGCGGACGCGAGTCCGAGCTTGATGCCGCGCCGCTTGATCTCGGAGAGCAGCTCGTTAATGCCCGGCAAAATGTCGCTTGGCGTCACTTTCTCGATCATCGTTTGATACAGTTTGTTTTTCCGGTCGGCGAGTTCTTCCATTTCTTGTGCCGTGTACTCGCGCCGATCTTTGGCTTGGCTAAGCAGCAATTTCAGGGAGTCCATACGCGAAACGCCCTTCAAGTTTTCGTTGAATGCCCGGGTAAATTCGATGCCAAGCTCGTCCGCGATCGCTTTCCAGGCAAGATAATGATATTCTGCAGTGTCGGTAATAACGCCGTCCAAATCGAAAATAAAGGCTTGGATTTGTTCCTTCATCATAGGGTGATTCTCCTCTCAACGGTAATGTGGCGCAGGTATTTTTGAACGATGGCAAGAGAAATAACTGCAATAATCAGGCTGTTGAAAAAGTGCTTTTGGACAAAAACTATGAATGGGAAATCGCGTCATTGCTGGGTTTTTGCGCCTCCCTCTTTGCGGAAAACGGGGTTTATCGACAGCCTGAAATATCCAGTTAATAGTTCGATTTTCGATAATTTCAACACTAGCGTTGCATTAAATCTTCTAGCTGGGATGCGGTACCATAGAAATATAACGGATTTGCGAGGTCTTATTTTTTAAATTCCAGTCGAATATTTGGAATTAACGGATTTTCGAACCGTTAACATGTCGCGATCGGCTGAGAATCCTTGGTTTTGTGAAGTTTCGACAAAAATAGAGCCCTCCAAATCCGCTAACTCCGCCAAAATTGCGTTATTGGATCAAATAAGGCCTCCAAAATCCGTTAACCTTGTTCATCCCTATCGCAATCATCGGCTTGAAACGCAGTAAAACATCCGGTGCAACGCTAGTGTAATTTCAACCAGAAATAGCCGGAATAACTGGATATTTTCAGTTATTTAGTTCCATAGAAGCAAAATATATGAAATTAGCTGTATTTTTGCAGTTAGTGTGGTCGTCGATTTCGCAGCAAGCAGCTTACTAGACAGTCGCTTCCGCCGCGTTTAGTTCGCCTTACTGTGCGATTGCGCGTTCCACAGGCTGGCTTAGCTGCAAGGTCGTTTCAGCCCCGTACAGCTTCAGGCTCAATTCCCCGCCCTCCAACAATTCCAGTTGGACTCGCTCTTTGCCGATGCGAACCTCGATCAACCGGCCGCGGTAACGTACGCGGAACGCATATTTGTCCCATGCGTCCGGAATCGATGGCGCGAACGACAGGCCGGATTCCTTCAATCGCATGCCGGCGAAGCCGTATACGATCGCCATCCACGTTCCGCCCATATTGGCCAAATGCAGCCCGTCCTTCGTATTGCCATGCGTATTGTCCAGATCGAGCCGCGCGGTTTCGATGAAATAATCGTATGCTTTGGCATGGTAACCGATCTTGGAAGCCATAATGCTGAAGATGCAGGACGATAGGGACGAGTCATGCGTCGTAATCTTTTCATAATAATCGTAGGAACGAACGATCGTATCCGAATCCTGCTCGTCCTCCAGCAGAAAATGAGCGAGCACGGTATCCGCCTGTTTGCACACTTGATAACGATACAGCGTCAGCGGATGATAATGCAGCAGCAGCGGGTAATGCTCTTCAGGCGTATTTGCGAAATCCCATACCGCCTTGCGCAAGAACGTGTCGTCCTGCGGGTTGATGCCAAGCTCTTCGTCGTACGGCAAATACATCGCATCCGCCGCTTTCCGCCATGCTTGCGCTTCTTCGGCGGTTGCTTGCAGCCGCTCGCAGAGCGCTTTGAAGCCTTGATCGTCGTATTCCCGCAAAATGTCGAAGCTCTTGGCGGCCCACTTCAAATTATGTTTGGCCATCGCATTGGTGTAATAGTTGTTGTTCACCATGCAAGTGTACTCGTCCGGCCCTGTCACTTCGTCGATATGGAACTTGCCCTGATATTCGTGCCCGATCTCCATCCATAGCCGCGCCGTTTCGAACAGCACCTCCGCCCCGTATTCGAGCAAGAAGGAGTTGTCCTGTTCCGCGATATAATATTGGATATAACTGTACGCGATATCGGCGCTAATATGGTACTGCGCCGTACCCGACGGGAAGAAGGAGGAGCATTCCGTTCCCGATATCGTGCGCCAAGGATATAACGCGCCCTTCTTATGCCCCATTTCCCGCGCTCTCGCCCTCGCTTGATCCAGCTTGGAGTAACGGTAAAGCAGCAGCTGCCGGGCGATCTCCGGCTTGGTCATCAGGAACACCGGAAACATGTAGATTTCCGTATCCCAGAAGTAATGCCCTTCATAGCCTTCGCCGGACAAGCCTTTGGCGGAAATATTGCTGAATTCGTCTCTTCCGGCGGATTGCAGCAATTGATACAGGTTGAACCGGATGCCTTCCTGCAATGCCGCATCGTTCTCGATGACGATATCGGCCGTTTTCCAGAACTCGTCCAAATACTGTTTTTGTTTTGCTAACAAATCTTCAAAGCTTACGCCGGCAAGCTCTTCTTGCAACGCAACCCCCCGGTCGATCAGTCGGTCTTGATGGCGCAGCGTGTCGGTATAAACGTTCCATTTTGCAAAAGAAACGGACTCCGATTCCTTTATCGCGAACGTATAAGAACTCACCGTTTCGGTTTCTGAAGCGAGGACTTGCATCTCGGAAGCGCGCTCTTGCTCATACCGGTGCGCGGTTACGCAAGCTACTTGCAGCCCGGACGCTTGCGTCTCGTCCATCGCATAAGCGTAATCGTCTTGATATCCGCAAGCCGCGACGGATAAACGCTTGGCATGTCCGGCTCCGACGCGCGGATCGTTCGGATTCGTATAGTTGCTTACATCGCCGTTGACAGTGGAGACGATTTTCACGGGGCCTGTAAAGTTGACAGATTCGATACGGATGTCGATCGCGAACAACTCTCTATATTCGAAAGAAACGATTCTGCGAAAATGCAATTTAATCTCTTGGCCGGACGGCGATTCCCAATGAATGATTCTCTCGGAATATCCCCGGTCCATACGAAAATTCCGTTCATAAGAACGAATCTTTCCTTGATCGAAGCGGAACATTTCCTCTTCGGTTCCGAAATAGATGCGTATGCTTTGAGCGTCGATCACGTTGACCAGCTTTTGCTGCGTATCGGGAAAGGCAAACAGCTTCTCGCCGTACGGAATGTCGGTGCGGTCGTGAAAGGCGTTCAGATATGTGCCGCGGATGCTGTTCATTCCTTCGGGATAACCTTCTTCGAAATTGCCTCGAACGCCCAAATAGCCGTTTCCTAGCGCGAAGAGACTTTCCAGATTTAAAAGTTGATCTTCGCGTATGCCCGAATTTGATATGTTCCAAGTCATGTTTGCTGCTCCCTCCAAAGATAGTTCTTATGATTTGCATTTTATCCGCGAACGCTTTAAAATGATATTAAATTTTTTAGAAAATTGTTAAAATTTTTAGGTGTGGCGAGGTGCAGACGATGGGTATAGATTTGTCATTATATTCTCCCGTAGTACGGCAATTTCTATCCGCCCGCATGAAAAACGTAGAGCAAAGCTTCGTTCACCCGCCGTTGGATTACGAAAGAGAATTGCTCGAGGCGATACGGCTCGGCGATGAGAGTAAAGCGATGAGCACGATGAATAAAATCAACGAATTGGAAGGGGCGACTTTGGCCGCAGAACCGATCCGTTCGAAAAAAAACGCGCTGATCGCTTCGTGTACGCTCTTCACCAGGGCGATCATCAAAGGCGGGCTCGATCCGGAGACGGCATTCCAGTTAAGCGATACGTTTATTCAGGAAATAGAAAGAATCGGTACTATGGAGAGATTGGCTTATTTCGAATACGAGATGATCACGCAGTTTATCGCCGTGATGAAGAGGGAACAAGAGACTCTGGATTACAGCCATCTCGTGAGATTATCGATTTACTATATTCGGGAGCATATTTTCCAGGAGTTGTCCCTTGAACGGATTGCCAAGCATGCGTATGTGCATCCGAGTTATTTGTCGGACCGGTTCAAGAAGGAGACGGGCTCGACCATTACCGCCTATATAAATAGAAGAAAAATAGAAGAATCGAAAAATTTTTTGACCCATACGAATATTTCGATTTCGGAAATCGCCCTTCTATTCAAGTTTTGCAATCAAAGCTATTATTCGCATTTATTCAAGAAATGCACCGGAATGACCCCCAAACAATTCCGCAAGGAAGCAAGCCATGCGGAACCGTAAACAGCCTGCCGCGCGGCAGGCTTTTGTTAAAATGGCGCGTTTTCGGGGGCTTACCTCGTACATTGGGCTTCATAAGGCCGTTCATAGGCTAAACCGCATCCCGCTTTGAAATTTTACGAGATTTTTCCCCGGATACGTTGACAATTGCGGAGAAACAGGTATAATCATAATTGTTGTAATTGATAATGATTATCATTATCTAAAGAAAAGCCAAACTTTCAATAAACTGGCATAACTGCAATACGGAAATGCTGCCGTACCAAATTGCTTTAGCACTGCAATACCGAAATACGGAAATGCGGCAACATTAAAGTACCTGCAACGCATTAACAATTGCATTACCCGCCGTACATGCAATTACATAACAAAATATGGCTACACGTAAGGGAAACGTTATGAAAAAAAGATATCTGGTGATCGCTCTCATCCTTTTGTCCTTCATCTCGCTATTGATTGGCGTAATCGATATATCCGTGTTCGACATATTCCGGTTAACGGAAGATCAATTGGAAATTATGATGATCAGCCGAATTCCCCGTTT
Source organism: Paenibacillus sp. CECT 9249 (assembly GCF_918697855.1). Taxonomy (NCBI): domain Bacteria; kingdom Bacillati; phylum Bacillota; class Bacilli; order Caryophanales; family Paenibacillaceae; genus Paenibacillus; species Paenibacillus sp. CECT 9249. Next base: position 9,164 of record NZ_CAKKLI010000024.1, read on the forward strand.
GATCAGCATTATTATCGCCGGGGTAAGCATGAGCATTGCCGGCTTGATCATGCAGCAGCTCAGCAGAAACAAATTCGTTTCTCCGACGACAGCCGGAACGATGGATTCGGCGAGCTTGGGAGTTTTGGTTTCCTTACTGATCTTCGCCTCAGCGAGCATGATGTTGAAAATGATCGTCGCTTTTGCGTTCGCATTGGCAGGGACTTTCATTTTTATGAAGGTGTTAGACAAAATTAAATATAAAGACTCGATTTTCATTCCGCTAGTCGGTCTGATGTTCGGGAGCATCATCGGTTCGATCACAACGTTCCTGGGCTTGAAATACGGCCTGATCCAAAGCGTGAATTCGTGGATGCATGGCGGTTTTTCCATGATTATGCAAGGCCGCTATGAAATGCTCTATCTTAGCATTCCGCTTGTCGCCGCCGCCTATTTGTTTGCGAATAAGTTTACCGTGGCCGGGATGGGCGAGGAATTTTCCGTCAACTTGGGGCTGAACTATAAACGGGTGGTCAATACAGGCCTGGTCATTGTCGCGCTCGTATCCGCCATCTCGATTTTGACGGTCGGCAATATCCCGTTTCTTGGCTTGATCATTCCGAACATTGTGTCGATTTATCAGGGCGATAACTTGAAGAAAAATCTTTCCCATACGGCGCTGCTCGGGGCTGTGTTCGTTCTGGCATGCGATATTTTCAGCCGTCTCGTCATCTACCCGTATGAAATCTCAATCAGTTTAACCGTCGGCGTCATAGGAAGCGGCATTTTTCTTTATCTGCTATTGAGGAGAAAGTCACATGAGTCATAAAACGAAGCTGTATATCCTGGCCGCTGCGGCGCTGTTGTTAATCGTCGTCTTCCTGTCCATCGATGCTGGGGGCAATTGGAGTTACGTCCTGGAGCGAAGAACCAAGAAAATATTGGCCATTCTGTTGACCGGCGGAAGCATCGCCTTCTCGACCGTCGTGTTCCAAACGGTGACGAACAATAAAATATTGACGCCCAGCATTATCGGGCTGGATTCCTTGTATATGCTGATTCAGACGTTCATCGTCTTCTTCTTCGGCTCCACGGCCTTGACGATGATGAGCAAAAACGTACATTTTCTCATCTCTGTCGGTCTTATGATTTTTTTCGCCGGATTATTGTACAAATTTTTGTTCAAAAGAGAAGGGAGAAACATCTACTTCCTGCTCCTTGTCGGATTGATATTCGGGACGTTCTTCTCGAGCATCTCGTCTTTCATGCAGATGATTATCGATCCGAACGAGTTTCTGGTGATTCAGGACAAAATGTTCGCCAGCTTCAACAATGTCAATACGGACATTCTCATACTAGCGTTCATTATCGTCTTCGCAACGGCGGCCTATTTTTACAGGTTCAATAAATACTTGGATGTCCTGTCTCTCGGCAAAGAGCATGCCATCAATCTCGGCGTCAATTATAACTACGTTGTCAAAAGAATGCTGATTATCGTCGCCGTTCTCACATCCGTGTCGACGGCTTTGGTCGGGCCGATTACATTCTTGGGCTTGCTGGTCGCCAATATCGCTTATCAGTTTATCAAAACGTACCGTCATCAATATATCATCGCAGGCTCCATGCTGATCAGCATCGTCGCTTTGCTCGGAGGTCAGCTCATCGTTGAGCGGGTATTCACCTTTTCCACCTCCTTAAGCGTCATTATCAATTTCATCGGCGGCGTATATTTCATTTACCTTCTGTTAAAGGAGAACAAGTCGTGGTAGAAGTCAGAAACGTTTCCAAACGGTACGGAAACAAAAACGTTGTTGACCAAGTATCCGTGAATATAGCCAAGGGGAAGATTACCTCTTTTATCGGCCCGAACGGGGCGGGGAAGAGCACCCTGATGGCGATGATCAGCCGTCTGATCTCCAAGGATGAAGGGGACATTTTCATTGAAGGGAAGGAGATCGGGCAATGTAAAAGCAACGATCTTGCCAAGCAGATTTCCATCTTGAAACAAGCAAACCATATTAATATCAGATTAACGGTAAAGGAGTTGGTTAGCTTCGGCCGCTTTCCGTATTCGCAAGGAAGGCTGACGAAGGAGGATCGGAAATATATCGACGAAGCGATAGAATATATGGAACTTGGCGACATGAAGGATAAATTTTTGGACCAACTGAGCGGAGGTCAGAAACAAAGGGCGTTTATCGCCATGGTTATCGCCCAGAATACGGATTACATCCTGCTGGACGAACCGTTAAACAATTTGGATATGAAGCATTCCGTTCAAATCATGAAGGTACTGCGGCGCTTGACGGATGAACTGGGGAAAACGGTCATTATCGTCATCCACGATATCAATTTTGCCTCCTGCTACTCCGATTACATTGTGGCGCTCAAAAACGGCAAAGTCGTGAAGGAAGGCACTACCGATGAAATTATCGACGCGTCCGTCTTAAAGGAAGTGTACGGGATGGACATTCATATTCAAGAAATCAACGGCAATAAAATTTGCGTGTATTTTTCATAATGAATCAAATGAAAATAATGAAAATAATTAGGGGTGTTTCGAGTGACTAAAAAACTAACCATGTTGTGCATGACGGTTTTGTTCATATTGGTAATCGCCGCATGCGGCGCTAAAAATTCGGGCGGAAACGAGGGCGATGCGAACGCGCAAACAACCGCCGCCGAAACGAACGTGAACGGTACAGAGAAAGAGGCCGAGGCTCCGCAAGAGGATGAAACGATTACGATTACGCATCAATTGGGCGAGACGCCTGTGAAGAAAAATCCGGGCAATGTCGTCGTATTGGACTATGGCGCTTTGGAAACATTGGATAAATTGGGCGTTGAAGTGGTTGGATTGCCTAAAAGCTCTCTTCCGCCGCATTTGAAAAAATTCGAAGACGCGAAATATACGGATGTCGGCACTTTGAAAGAACCTGACTTTGAAAAGATCAATTCCATCAAACCGGGGCTGATTATCATTTCCGGCAGAACATCCGAAGCATACGAGGAATTAGGCAAAATCGCTCCGACGATTTACATGGGCGTCGATACGAAAAAATATATGGAATCCTTTACGGAGAACGTAAACACGCTCGCTTCGATTTTCGGCAAAGAAGACGAAGCGCAGAAGGAATTGGCAGCCATTAACGAATCCATTCAAAAGATTCACGAGACGGCAACGGCCGGCGGCAAAAAAGGCTTGATCATTCTAACGACGGGCGGCAAAGTCAGCGCTTATGGCCCGGGTTCCAGATTCGGCATTATTCATGACGTGGTCGGAGTCGCCCCGGTTGACGATACGATTTCCGCTACTACGCATGGAGACAGCATTTCGTTCGAATATGTCGTCGAAAAAAATCCGGATTATCTCTTCGTAGTGGATCGCGACGCGGTCGTTAGCGGCGAAAATGTGAAGCCTGCGAAAGAAATCGTCGAGAACGATCTGGTGAAAAAGACGAATGCGTATAAAGACGGCAAGATCATCTATCTTGACCCGAGCTACTGGTATCTGTCCGGCGGCGGATTGCTGTCCGTTCCGGAAATGTTGAAAGAGGTCGAAGAAGGCATCAAGTAAAAACGAATGCCGCCCGTTCCCTTGGCATTGCGATGGGAGCGGGCGCTTTGCGTTTCCAAGCGGGACGATAAACGATAAAAAGAGGAGGGTCAACGATGCCGAACATACCGGATCATATCGCGCCGGGGCTGCGCATTCTGTTCGTCGGATACAACCCAAGCATACGGTCGGGGGAGACCGGGCATCATTACGCCAACCCGCGCAACCGCTTCTGGACGATATTGCACCGCGCGGGACTGACGCCGCGCCTTTATAAGGCGGACGAGGACGGCAGTTTGCTGGAATTGGGGTACGGGTTCACGAATATCGTAGCCCGTCCGACGCGAACGGCCGCCGAAATTACCGCGAAGGAATATGCCGAAGGGAGAGAAGCGTTGCGCCGCAAAATCGAGAAGTATCGTCCGCGCATCGTTTGTTTTGTAGGCAAAGGCGTCTATGAAGCGTACAGCGGACGGAGAGACGTCGCTTGGGGTTTCCAGGCCGAGCCTGTCGTTCCGGGCGTACGCGAATTCGTCGCCCCTTCGTCCAGCGGCCTCGTACGCATGAAGCTGGACGAGATTGTTCACATCTATTTGCAGATGAACGATCCGGAGCAAAATTCGTAAAAAAACACAAGCCGACCTGAATTCGCTCCCTCCCTTCATGTATGCCAGTCGGTCTATAATGGACTGTAAGGTACATGGAATGCGAAATCGCCGAACGATCGCTCGAATGTAAATAAACGCTAAGGGAGTGTGTGGCCATGAGCAATATCGGTGTTTGGGAAAATGCGGAGCCAGGCGTCAAACGGAAAGTGATGCAGCCGGGAACGTCGCTCATGATGATGGAAGTTCATTTTGAACCGCTTGCGGAAGGATACGAGCATTCGCATCCGCATGAGCAAATGTCCTACTGTTTAAAGGGAAGCGTGGAATTTACGATCGAAGGCGTGAAAACGGTCGTTCGCGCAGGGGAACATATATGTATCCCAAGCGGCGCGAAACACGGGGCGAAGGCGCTGGAATCCAGCATATTGCTCGATTGTTTTACGCCGGTTCGCGAAGATTTGATCAAAAGATAGAAGACAATAAGGAAAAGCCCGGGGCATCGCTCCGGGTTTTTCGGTTTGCCGTTGAACGTACCGCAATTGACAAATCGGCGAGACATTATCATAATTATGAAATAATAATATTTAAAAAGTATGATGGATGAATGATGGAATGTTTCGCATTGATAGATGATTCTAATAAAAATGAGGTGCTTGTATGCAAATCAATGTTACCCCGTCGGCAGTCGATTGCCTTGTCAACGAGTGGGACTTTCAGGAAGGCGATCATGTTCGGGTTTTCGTTAGATACAGCGGCGGGGGAGGCGAACCGTTCGCGCTCGGAATCGGCCGCGACGAACCGCGCGATCCTTTGTTGACGACGGAAGCCGGAAAGATTACATTTTATATGGAACGGCATGATATATGGTTCCTGGAAGGGAATAATATAACGATCGACTGCAGCGGCGGCGAAGATATTGAATTTCGAATCGGTTGAATTGCAATACATCGGGGCCGACGCAAAGAGGTGATACGCTATGGGACTGGGCATTGTCGTAGTGGAAGTTTGCGACAGCAATCTGCTCAGCGCGCTGGAACTGGAGGATCTCGAGACGTTGTATCCCGAAGTTTCCGTCTTAAGATTGGATTGTTTAAGTTTTTGCGGCCTATGCCGGCTTCGGCCGTATGCCATCGTTAACGGGAAGAGAGTGTTCGCCAAAACGACGGAAGAATGCGTCGAACGCATCAAGCAAACGATCGAGTCGGAATTGGCGGCTTTTTACGAGGAATAAGGAAAGACAGAAGAAATGAACCGTTTCTTCTGTCCTTTTTTCGGTTGAAGGGGCGATTATGTTGTACAAAGTGCAGCATATCGGCCCGTTTCGTCTTTGTAGCCCTAAGTATGTTGTAGTTTGTACAACATATTGGGGTCGGAACGTGGGGTTTCGCCATTCTGTTCGCGATTATGTTGTACAATGTGCAGCATAATGGCCCATATCGGCTTTGCAACCCTAAGTATGTTGTATTTCTTACAACTTGTCCCGTCCCATGCCGGGGGCGATGATTAGCCGGAAGCAGAAAAGGGCGAATAAGCTGCGACTCCGATGTTGCGTTACTACGTCGAAGGATGTTCCTTCGACGCTTTTTGACGTGCGCGGAAACGGCGGACTTTCAGCAAGTTGCCGCAAGCTTTATCGTCGCAATACCGCTTGGAGCGGTTGCGGGTGTCGTCATAATAAATCCATTTGCAATCCGGATTGTCGCAAATGCGGATGCGGGACGTCTCTCCTTCCGCCAGCGTACGGGCGAAAGACGCCGCAATTTCCGCCATCGTATGCGCCCAATCGGCCCGTTCCGCCGTCTGCTCCAACCGGAAACGCTCGTCCGTCCTGACGATGCGGCGAATGACCGGGCCCCGCGCCATCATACGGTTTAACAGCTCCAACGCTTCCAACTCCGGCTCTTGTCCGCGTACGATCGCTTTCACCATCTCGCGCATGGCGAAGCGGAGCAGCTTCAATTCCGCCATTTCCTCGGCGCCGGGCGAAGGAATCGAGGGCAAGCCGTGCTCCTTCAGCAACTGTTCCACCACTGCAGGTTGGTCGAGCCGGTCCTCGTATCGGCCGCTGCCGCGCCAGTCATGCCATTCGCTGTTTAGAAAGTCAACCCATAACATATCGATTCTACTCCTTTGTTACATAGTAACAATGAAATATCGTTTTTGCCAACTGCTTGACGCGAGCGAGATGGGTATGGTACATTTTCGTTGTAACTATCTAATTATTATTTGATGGTTACATATTTCTGTGAGGAGGAGAAACGATGAATAAAATCGATGTGCTGCTGCAAGAATGGGATTATTGTTACGTGACGGAGGATTGGCATCCCCCGCTGGCGGATGCGTTGGCCGGATTGACCGCGGAGCAAGCCGATTGGAGGCCGCAAGGGGAAGCTTCCAATACAATTCGGGAGAACGTCAGTCATCTGCTCTTTTTCAAGGAGCGGTTGCTGCGAAGGTTGAAAGGGGAAGACGCGTCCCGTTTCGATGCGAGCACCAATGACGAGACGTTTCTGAACGAATCGCAAGGATGGGAGGAAACTGTCGCCAACATCGAACGGGCTCATCGGGAAATTCGGGATATTCTGGCGAACTTGACGGAAGCTGATCTCGATCGCCCTATGCCGACGCTTCCCATAGCGAGACAAGTTGCCAGCCTCGTCAGGCATGACGCATATCACACGGGGCAAATCGTGCAAATCCGCAAATTGCAAGGATCGTGGCCGGCGCGCCGCTCGTTCGAATAACGCCGTTCATCATATCCGCTCAATCTGTTCTCGTCTTTGGCGGGGACTTTTTTTTGGCATAATTTCTATGAAAGGTTAATAACCTATAACAATTGTGAAAGAGACTTGGAGACATTCACATGGGTTGTTGCCCCGATATGGGGCCGGCGGCTGCATGTGTTTTTTTGTTTTCAAATTGCGGAAAGGAGTGCAGCCGATGACGACGGAACAATCGAGCGCTTTGCGGAGGAGGAAGCGGAGAGAGGGGCTGTTGGGATATGCTTTTCTTGCGCCTTCCTTGCTGATCTTTTTTTTCTTTTTATTCTATCCCATGATCAGATCCGTCTACCTTAGCTTGACGATTACAGACCCGCGCGGCAAAGTCGCCGCCTTTGTCGGACTGGACAATTACGTGGAGATGATTCAGTCCGGCCAATTTATGTCCAACATGAAAGTTACGCTGTTGTTTATTTTGTTTACCGTGCCGACATGCATCGTTTGGTGCCTGTTTCTCGCTTTCATCACCCATAATAAATTGCGCGGCATGAAAGCGTTTCAATTCATCTTCTCTTTGCCGATCGTCATTTCGGTAGGGACGGGATCGATTATATGGCTGCTTCTGTTTCATCCTACGGCGGGGATGCTCAACTATTTTCTTAGTCTGGCCGGCATCGGTCCGGTTCCTTGGCTGATCGATCCGTCCGTAGCGCTGTTATCCGTTTCTTTGATGACTGTTTGGATGAACATGGGGTTCATTTATATTTTGCTGCTGAGCGGATTGCAGGGTGTGCCGGACGAAATTTACGAAAGCGCCAAAATCGACGGATCCGGCCCGGTGCGCACGTTCGTCCGCATTGTGCTGCCATTGCTGTCGCCCGTTATTTTTTTCGCATTAATCGTTTCGGTGATCGGGGCGTTTCAGGCGTTCGGCCAAATCCACATCTTGACGAAAGGCGGGCCGGCGGGGGCGACCAACGTCGTCGTTTACTCCATCTATCAAGACGCGTTCATCAACTTCCGCTTCGGGACGGGGAGCGCACAGGCCCTGGTGTTATTCGCGATCATTCTGCTGTTGACCGCTCTCCAATTCAAAATATTGGAAAGGAAGGTGCACTACCAGTGACGCTAAGAAGATTGAACTATACGCTGCTGTATTTGCTGCTGACCGTGCTCGCGCTTATCGTTCTATACCCGCTCTTGTTCACTTTTTTCTCCTCCTTTATGACCGAGCGGGAAGTGTCGAATTATCCGCCGCCGATCTTTCCAAGCCAATTGTATATGGGCAATTTTCTAAAAGCGATCGCTACCGTACCGGTTCCGAGGTTTGTATTAAACAGCTTTATCGTTTCGGCGGCGATTACGATCAGCCAGATCGTGACGTCCAGCATGGCCGCCTACGCTTTTTCGTTTCTTCGTTTCCGGGGGAAGAACGCCCTGTTCATGCTGTTCCTGTCGACCATGATGATTCCGTGGGAAGTGACGATTATCCCCAACTATTTAACGATCAAAAGCTTGAACTGGATGGACAGCTACCAGGGGCTGGTCGTCCCGTTTATGGCCGGCGCTTTCGGCGTCTTTTTGCTGCGCCAGTTTTTTATGCAGCTTCCCCATGAATTGTTCGATGCGGCGAAAATCGACGGCTGCGGCCATATGCGCAACTTCTTTACGATGGTTCTCCCGCTGTCCAAACCCGCTCTTTCCACCTTGGGGGTATATGTGTTCTTGACGCATTGGAACAGTTATTTATGGCCGCTGCTCATTACGAACCGCGCCACGATGCGCACGGTGCAAATCGGCGTCGCCATGCTGCAATTCGAGGAAGTGATGTCGTGGAATTTGATTCTGGCGGGCGTGTCGCTCGTATTGCTGCCGTCGCTGCTTCTGCTTGCGTTCGGCGTGAAGCAGTTGGTTCGCGGCATAACCGCCGGAGCCGTCAAAGGGTAATAGAGGTAGTTCAAAAAGTCCCCTTTTGATCACGAAGTATATCTTGAGGCGGATTCGGCATCGAATCTTGCGTTCACCCTCGAAGTCCGGTGCTCATGTAGGTTTTGCCTACACTGCGCTCCTCCTTCTTCGGGTTCTCTCGCAACCTTCTCGGTGCTGAAAAGTTGACTTTTTGAACATTCAACAATTAAAAACTTTCATGTCGGTAAACCCGTCCGAATCATGCGGTCGGCTTCATCTCCGAGCGTTTTGGAATGGCGGGCGCGCATGGCGACGGATTTATCATAAAATTTCGTAATCGGGGGAGGCAAAGGAAACGTATGAACAAAAAAAGGTGGATCGGTTTGCTGCTTGCGGCGATGCTGCTCGTCGCAACCGCATGCAGCGGGGGCGGCGGAGGCGCAGGAAACGCCGGAGGCGAGTCCGGCGGCCAAGGCGAGGCGCAAAGCAACGGTTTAAGCTCAGGGGGAGCGACGAAAGTCGTCTTCTGGCATGCGATGGGAGGGGCGAATACGAAAGTGGTCGACCAGATGGTCGCTAATTTTAACGCATCCCAGGACAAAATCCGGGTCGAAGCGATCTTTCAGGGAACCTACGACGATTTGCTGAGCAAATTGAAGACGGCGATGGGGACGAAGGAAGCTCCGCATATCGTTCAAGTGTATGAAATCGGCAGCCGCTTCATGATCGATTCGAAGCTGATCACGCCGATGCAGACGTTCATCGACGCCGACAATTACGATTTAACCCAGCTTGAGCCGAACATTATCGGCTATTACACGTTCGAAGGCCAACTGTATTCGATGCCGTTCAATACGTCCAATCCGATTCTGTATTACAATAAGGATCTGTTCCAAGCCGCAGGTCTCGATCCGGAGAAACCGCCGAGAACGTACGAGGAATTGCAGCAGGCGGCAGATACGATTACCAAATCGTGCAAAGCGACCGGAGCGAATTTTGCGATATACGGCTGGTTTATGGAACAGTTCTTTGCGAACCAAGGCGCGGACTATGTCAATAACGGCAACGGACGCGAAGCGCTGGCAACGGAATCGTTGGTAAATTCGGAAGCGGGGGTCAAAACGTTGACCTGGTGGAAAAATATGATCGACTCGAAAGCGATGATCAACCTCGGCCGCAAAACCGACGATTCCAAAAAGGCGTTCTCCGCCGGCCAGGTCGCGATGATTCTCGATTCGACCGCGGCGCTGAAAGGGCTCGTCGACAACGCGGAAGGGAAGTTTGAGGTAGGCACCGGCTTTCTGCCGAAACCGGCGGATGCGAGCGGGGGCGGCGTCATTGTCGGCGGCGCAAGCTTATGGATGATGAACGACAGGCCGGAAGCCGAACAGAAGGCGGCTTGGGAATTCGTGAAGTTTGTTACGTCGCCGCAAGAGCAAGCATACTGGCATATTAATACCGGGTATTTTCCGATCACGAAGAAAGCGTATGACGAACAAAGCGTCAAAGACAATATGGCCAAATTCCCGCAATTCCAGACGGCGGTCGACCAGTTGCACCAGACGGAGCTAAGCACGGCGACGCAAGGAGCCGTGATGGGCGTATTCCCCGAAGCGCGCCAATTGGTGGAAGGGGCGATCGAAGAGGTGTTGAACAATCAAAAATCGCCGCAGGACGCGCTTGACGGAGCGGCGAAAGAAATTACCTCGAAAATTCAGCAATATAACAAAACGGTACAATAATCATGGTATCCGGATCGAAGTAATATAATTTTTGCGAGTTCGGCCCCCATTCCCTTGCGGATGGGGTTCTTTTTGATTTAAGATGGTTATAACGCCGAACTTATGAACTAAGGAGCTTCGAATCTATGATGACTTTTAAAGAATTTTTGCAAAGCCGGGGGTTTAAGAGGCTCGTTGCATTAGCGATTATCGCTTTGCTCATCTATGCTTTACATAGCATGCTGAACATGATCTTGATTACGTTCATTCTTACTTATTTGATGAACCGTTTGAGCTCCTCGATTACTAGGCGTGTAAGCAAAGTTGTGAGAATCAACAATAAAGTGACGGTTATTTTTCTATATGTCATTCTCGTGGCGGGGCTGTTCTGGGGATCGTACATGTATTTGCCCCGTTTGATTCAGCAACTGAACGAACTCGTGCAAATTATTATGACCTTTTACAGCAAGCCGTTCGAACCGTACGACAATCCGATCCTCAATTATATCATGGAATCGTTGCGCAACATCGATGTGGCGAGCTATGTGGACCAAGGGTTGAACTTTTTGCTGAAGAAAATATCCGACATCGGCAAATGGGGCTTGAATTTGCTAATCGCGATCATTATGAGCCTGTTCTTCTCGCTTCAGAAGGAGAAAGTGACGGCATTCACCGCGAAATTCAAATCGAGCAAAATCGGTTTCATCTATAATGAAATCGAATTTTTCGGCCGCAAATTTATTCATTCCTTCGGGAAAGTGATCGAAGTGCAATTTTTGATCGCGCTGCTGAACAGCGTATTCTCGGTTCTGTTTTTATGGATGCTGGGTTTTCCAAGCTTGTTCGCGCTCGGAATCATGATTTTTTTGCTCGGCCTTATTCCGGTCATGGGCGTCATCGTCTCGCTCATCCCGTTATGCGCGATTGCGTTTAAAATCGGAGGGCTGCTGAAAGTCGTCTACGTGCTTATCATGATTGCGCTGCTGCACGCCTTTGAAGCTTATGTCCTCAATCCGAAGCTGATGTCGAATAAAACGCATTTGCCGATATTTTATACGTTTATGGTGTTGATCGTCGGGGAGCATTTCTTCGGCGTATGGGGATTGATTCTCGGCATACCGATTTTCATGTTCTTGCTGGATATTATCGAAGTCCCGATATTGGACGACGGCAGGAAGCGGGATCGGAAGGCGCAAACGATCGAAAACGACAAGTGATGGTTACTATCCGTGAAACATAGTTCGGGCCCGGAGAGATTGCTTTCCGGGTCCGTTTTTTGTCGAAACGGTACTAGAGAAACTTGGTACTATACGGTTCCCGAACATCCGACTACAATTGTAACTAAGTCATAACTTGAACGACCAAGGAGGATCATGTCATGCAATTGCGCAAGGTGAAAATTGTCGGAACGGGAAAATATTTGCCGAAACGAACGGTGACGGACGAAGAAATGGACCGTTTGCTCGGCATCGCGAAGGGATGGGTGCGCAGCAAAGCGAATGTATGCGTCCGCCATTTCGCCGAACGTGAAACGGCGTCCGAAATGGGGGCTCAAGCGGCATATGCGGCGCTGGAGAATGCCGGCCTTGCCTTTGGCGATATCGATTGCCTGGTGTGCGCGAGCGGAACGATGCAGCAGCCGATCCCATGCACGGCGGCGCTTATACAGAAAGCGATGGGACAGGAGCAATCCGGCGTGCCGTGTTTCGATATCAACTCCACTTGCCTCAGCTTTGTGGTGGGACTCGATGTGATGTCCTATTTGGTGCAAGCGGGGCGTTACCGGCGCGTATTGTTTGTCGCCACCGAGATCGCCTCCGCCGGACTGAATTGGAAGCAGAAGGAGAGTGCGGCGCTGTTCGGCGACGGGGCGGCCGCGGTTATTGTCGAGCGCTCCGGGGAAGGGGAATCGGCCGGTATCGTGCATTCTTCCATGCAAACGTTCGGGCAAGGCGCGGCGTTCTCGGAAATCCGCGGCGGCGGCAGCGGCTTGCACGCGAGCCGTTACGAGCAAGCCGGCGCAGCGGATTATTTATTCGATATGAACGGCCCGGCGATGTTCAAGTTTGCGTCGAAGCTGCTGCCCGGCTTCGTGGATCGGCTGCTCGGCGAAGCCGGCGTCCGGATGGGCGACTTCCGCGCGGTCATTCCGCATCAAGGCAGCGCCATGGCGATGCGGCTAATGTGCCGGAAGCTTGGGATTCATGACGATCAGTTGATGGATATTACGGCCGATCACGGCAATACGATCGCCGCCTCGATTCCGATGGGAATTCATGAAGCGATAAGGCGCGGCCGCATCAACCGCGGCGATCGGGTATTGCTGCTTGGAACGTCGGCAGGGCTGTCGATCGGAGGAATGATCCTTGACTATTAAGAGCGGTATGGCGAAGCTGAGCGTGTTGCTAACCGGCGGGAGGGCGCCGGCGACGCTTGAGCTGGCGAGAATGCTGGCGGAAGCGGGTCACCGGGTATCCGCGGCGGAGAGCCAGCCTTATCATTTATGCCGGTTGTCCCGCCACGTTGCGGAACGGTTTGCGCTGCCGAAGCCGGCGGACGATCCGGAAGCGTATGTCGCGGCATTGGAGGACATCGTCCGGGAGCATCGAATCGATATCCTGATTCCGACCTGTGAGGAGATTTTCTACATCGCCGCCGGATTGGAACGGTTATCGAAGCATTGCACGGTCGTGGCCGATTCGTTCGACAAATTGCTGCGTCTCCACAATAAATGGACGTTCATCGAAGCGGCCGCCCGATCCGGGTTCGCCGTGCCGCGAACTTCGCTGATCGCTTCGCCGGAGCAATGGGCGGATGCGGTCAAGCGATATCCCGTCCGCGACGGGCTCGTCATGAAGCCGGTCTATTCGCGGGCCGCGGCCAACGTGCTGATCCGGCTCCCCGGCGAAACCGCCGCCCCGGGCCGGCAGGCGCCCGAATGGGACGAAGCGGGGCGGTCGGCGACGCCCGAACGGCCTTGGGTCGCCCAACAGTACGTGGAAGGCCGGGCGATATGTACGTACAGCGTCGCGTACCGCGGGACGCTGCTGGCGCATGCGGCCTATGCGGCGCAATATACGATGGGGAAGGGCGCATGCATCTATTTCGAACCGCTGTCCCATCCGGCCGCGATGCAATGGGTCGAACGTTTCGTCCGCGCTCAAGGCTTTACCGGGCAAATCGCTTTCGATTTGATCGAAACGCCCGCCGGCGCATTGCTGCCGCTCGAGTGCAATCCCCGCGCGACGAGCGGGATTCATTTGTTTCGCGGGACGCCCGAATTGGACAGGGTGCTGCTAGCGCCCGAGACGCATGAGGGGCCGCCGCTTGTCCCGCGTACGGCGGAAGGTTCGATGGTCGGGATCGCTATGCTTGCGTTCGGCTTGCGGGGCGGCGTTTCCCGCAAAGCCTGGGGGAAGTGGATCAAGTCGTTCGTCCGCGGGAAGGATGTCGTCTTTCGGTGGTCGGATCCGCTGCCTTTCTGGGAGCAGGTCAACGTATTAAGGACGCTGCGGAGCGTTGGCAAACGGCGCCGCCTGTCTTTGCTCGAAGCGGCGACTTACGATATCGAATGGAATGGTGAGCGATGAAAGCATTCGTAACCGGTGGAACCGGGTTTCTGGGAAGCCGCTTGGCAAAGCGGCTTGTCCAAGCGGGTTGGGACGTGAGCGCTTCGGGACGCAACGAAGAAGCAGGCGCGTCGCTGGAACGGGAAGGGATCCGCTTTGTGCGCGCGGATTTGCGGGACGATGAACGGATCGCCGCCGCCTGCGCCGGCCAAGACGCCGTCTTTCATTGCGGCGCGCTGTCGTCGCTGTGGGGGCCCTACCGCGAGTTTTACGATTGCAATGTCCGGGGAACGGAGCATGTGATCGCAGGCTGTCGGCGGCATGGAGTCGGCCGGTTGGTCTATGTCTCGACGCCGAGCGTCTATTATGACGGCACGCATCGGTTCATGGTGACCGAATCCTCGCCGCTGCCCGCGGTGTTCGCCAATGCCTATGCTCATACGAAACGGCTTGCGGAACTGGCGGTGGATCGCGCGCACGATGCGGGTTTGCCCGCGATCATCCTACGGCCCCGCGCTATATTCGGTCCCGGCGACCGCACGATTCTGCCGCGGTTCATCCGGGCGAATCGCTCCTTTGGCGTGCCGCTGTTCGGCGGCGGGAACATCGAGATGGACTTGACCTATGTCGACAATGTGGTGGAGGCGCTCGTTCGATGCTCCGAAGCGCCGCGGCAAGCGCTCGGCAGAACGTTTAACATTACGAACGGCGAGCCGGTCCGCTTTATCGACGTGGTAGAGCGGCTGTTCGCTATGCTTGACGAGCCGCTGCGGCTAAGGCCGATGCCCTATCGGGCCGCCTATTTGCTTGCCGCGGCGATGGAAGCGGCGGCGAAGCTTCGGCCGGGGGGGAGCGAGCCGCAATTGACCCGCTACTCGGTCGGCTTGCTCGGACGCAGCCAAACGCTCGATATTACCGCGGCGAGAACGCTGCTTGGTTACCGTCCGCGGATCGGTATCGAGGCGGGATTGGAGGCGTTCGCGGAATGGTGGATGTCATGAAAGGCAAATGGACCGTTATACAACATTATATGCGAACCAAATACGGCCATCGTTGGAGCGGCAGAGAAGCGTTCGAAGCATGGCAGGAATCGCGCGTTCTCCGTCATTTGGAATGGGTGCGCCGCGCGTCGCCTTTTTACGCCGAGCTGTGGGGGAACCGCCCCCTTTCGGAGTGGAGGGATTTTCCTGCGATCGACAAAGAGCTCATGATGGAGCATTTCGATCGGTTGAATACGGCGGGGATCGGCAAAGACGAAGCGTTTGACATCGCGCGGAAAGCGGAGGAGACGCGGGATTTCACGCCGGCGATCGGCGACGTCAGCGTAGGTCTTTCCTCCGGAACGTCAGGCAACCGGGGCATTTTCCTGATCAGCGGCCGCGAACGGCTCGCCTGGGCAGGCACCGTGCTAGCCAAGACGCTGCCGCGAGGGCTCCTGCGGCGCGAGCGAATCGCCTTCTTCCTTCGGGCAAACAACAATTTATACAGTACCGTACGCAGCAGCAGACTGGAGTTCGCCTTCTTCGATTTGCTCGATCCGTTCGAAGAGCATCTGGCCAGATTGCAGCAGTACGATCCGACGCTGTTGATCGCTCCGCCATCCGTATTGCGCATGTTGGCGGGCGCGGTTCGCGATTCCCGGCTTGCCGTAACGCCGCGTAAAATGATATCGGTCGCCGAAGTGCTCGACCCGATCGACCGGCGTTATATCGAAGACGCCTTCGGGCAGGCGGCTCATCAAGTATATCAATGTACGGAAGGGTTTCTGGCGGCAACATGCGCTCACGGCACGCTTCATCTCAACGAGGATGTCGTCTGTATCCAAAAGGAATATGCGGACGAGAAGTTGCGCAAATTCGTTCCGATCGTCACCGATTTTTCCAGGACGACGCAGCCGATCGTGCGATACCGCTTGAACGATTTGCTGACGGAGCGGCTCGAGCCGTGCCCGTGCGGTTCGGTGATGACGGCGATCGAATCGATCGAGGGGAGATGCGACGACCTGTTTTATTTTCCCTCGGTTCGCGGCGGGCTCGCTCGGTTGATTCCGGTATTTCCCGATTTCCTTACCAGAGCGGTGATCGGTTCCTCGGCGGAAATTGAAGAATATCAAATCGTCCAGCATTCGCCGGACAAGATCGAAATTTCGCTGCGGATCGCAGAGCGGTCCCGGGCGCAGGTTCAAGGGCAGGTCGCGGATCGAATCGCCGAACTATGCCGCAAGTTGGATTGCCGGGTGCCGGATATCGCGTTCTCGGCGTACCGGTTCATTCCCGGCGTGCGGAAGCTGCGCAGAGTGGAGAGGAGATGCGCCGTTG
The DNA here is from genome assembly GCF_918697855.1 of Paenibacillus sp. CECT 9249. NCBI lineage: Bacteria > Bacillati > Bacillota > Bacilli > Caryophanales > Paenibacillaceae > Paenibacillus > Paenibacillus sp. CECT 9249. Next base: position 25,543 of record NZ_CAKKLI010000024.1, read on the forward strand.
AACGTTAGCATCGTTTTATACGACCGCGAGACGATCGATCGCCTGCCGTGGCCCGATACGGATGACGGCCGTTATGCCCGGTGTTTTTTGCTGCCGCTGATGAAGGAAACGCCGCAACATTACATTGCGAATGTCCGAACGCGCCTGTACGCGCTCGTTGTCCGCGGACATGTGCTGCCGGTTACGGTCAACGAGGAGGAATATAGCAATTCTTACGTCTGTTCCCCATATACTCACTATGTCAGTTATACCAAAGAAGAGCTCGCCATGCTGCGAAGCCGGCTCGTCCGGAAGGCTCTGGAGCCTGTGGCAAGCGGAATCGGATGGCTGCTGAAAGCCGGGAAAATGAATCGGACGGTACATGTAAACAACTGGCTGCTCTCTACGAACTTATACCCGGATATGGACGACGGCCTGTACGAAGCGATCGTCTCTTATCTTGTCGGGAAATTCCCGGACTATGCGATCGTTTTCCGTTCGCTGAACGGGGCGACGGACGGTCCGCTGCTCGAAACGATGCGGACGCTCGGCTGTACGATGGTGCCGAGCCGCCAAATTTATATATTGCCCCCGAACGGGCAAGGACATGGCAACGCGAAGGCGCGTTGGCTGCTGAAACGGGATTATTCGCTTTTGGAAAAACAAGGCTACGAAATTGTCGAGGCGGACCGTTTGCAGGCATCCGATGTCCCGCGCATAACGGAACTGTACAATGCGCTATATTTGCATAAATATTCGTTTCATAATCCGCAATTTCAGGAACGCTTCATCGAACTGGCGCGGCGGGACGGTATTTTGCAGCTTTGCGCGCTGCGCAAAAACGGCAAAATCGATGCCGTGCTCGGATATTACGTCCGCCACGGGAAGATGACGACGCCGTTGTTCGGGTACGATACCGATTTGCCGCAGGAAACCGGCCTGTATCGCATGCTCTCGGCCGTCTTGATCGATATCGCAGGGCGGAACGGCTGCCTGCTGCACGAAAGCTCCGGGGCCGCCCAATTCAAACGCAACCGCGGCGCGGTCGCCCATATCGAGTACAGCGCGGTATACGAGCGGCACCTGCCCCTGCGGCGGCGCTGGTGCTGGAGGGGGCTGGCTGCGGTATTGGAGCGGATCGGCGTACCGATTATTCGGAAATATAAATTGTAAACGGAAAGGAAAGATGTTATGAGTAAACATCGGGACGATCATGCGGCGAGACCGGTCGCGTTCGTGACCGGAAGCTCGAGCGGCTTCGGCCTGCTTACTTCCGTCTCGCTTGCCCGGAGCGGCTATCTCGTCATGGCGACGATGAGAGATACGGACAAGCGGCATGAATTGCTGCGGCAGGCGTCGGCTCATGGCGTAAGCGAATCGATCCGCGTCCTGGAGATGGATGTAACCGACCGCCGGGCCGCCCTTGAGGCCGTCTCCTCCGTCATTGAGCAATACGGCGCCATCGACGTATTGGTCAATAACGCCGGTTTCGCCGTCGGCGGCGTGGTCGAGGAGATTGAGATGGACGCTTGGCGAAGCCAGATGGAAACGAACGTGTTCGGCTTAATCGCCGTCACGAAGTCAGTCCTTCCCTCTATGCGCGAACGGGGCAAAGGATTGATCGTCAATATCGGCAGCATCAGCGGCAGGATCGGTTTTCCGGGCTATGCGCCGTATGCGGCGTCCAAGTTCGCGGTGGAAGGTTTCAGCGAGGCGCTGCGCCTGGAAATGCTGCCGTTCGGCGTTCATGTCGTCCTGATCGAGCCGGGCGCTTACAACACCGCGATCTGGGAGAAAGGGTTCGATCAGATTCGATCCCGTCCCGATTCGCCGTATCGCCCCGTACTGCAAGCCGTTCTGCGCTATTCCCGCAAAACCGCCTCCGAAGCTTCCGATCCGCAGGAAGTAGCGGATCTCATTGTCCGGCTGGCGAAGGATCCCGCCCCGAGACTTCGGTACACGTTAGGCAAGGGCAATCGCATTTCTTTGCTCGGCAAAACGCTGCTCCCATGGAAATGGTTCGAGCGAATCGTCATGAACATGTTGAAATCTCTGTCCAAATAGTGTCATAGTAAAGGTACGACAAACTGGAGAGTGATGCATGATGACTTTGTTTACCGATGAAACCGTAAAAGCCGTCAGGGAGCAATCGATACAAGCGGATCGAACCGGCGTACCCACGCGGCTAATGCTGGATACCGTTTATGAACAAGGCTTGTTTAAGCTGTTCGTGCCCGAAGCGCTAGGCGGACGAATGTGCTCGTTGCCGGACGCGCTGCGCATCTACGAAGAGGCCTCGCGGATCGACGGCAATTTCGGCTGGTTGATTACGATCGGCGCCGGGGGCGGTTTCTTCGCTCCGTTCATCGAGCCGCCGGTATCCGAGCGGATGTTTGCTCCCCGAGACGCGGTCATTGCCGGGAGCGGAACCGCCGGCGGAACGGCTAAACGGGTGGAAGGCGGTTATGTGGCGAGCGGCCGATGGAAATTTTGCAGCGGCTCGACGCATGCGACCGTTTTTACGGCTAATTGTATCATCGAGGAAGAGGGAGCGCGGCCGGATGGGAATGCGGAGGTGCGTTCGTTTGTGTTTTGGCCGGATCAAGTACATATTGTGCGGGATTGGAACGCGTTCGGTTTAAAAGCGACGGAGAGCCATACGATCGAAGTAACGGAGGCGTTCGTGCCGGAAGAAATGACATTTAGCATTTTCAGCGATCATTATTACTATGACCATCCGGTGTACCGCTACCCGTTCCTGCAGTTTGCGCAAGCTACCTTTGCCGCGGTCGCCGCGGGGATCGGACGCCATTTCTTCGAGGAAGCCCGGGAGGTACTGCGGCAGAAGCGGGAAGCGTGGCAAGGCGCGGATCGATACGAGTTTGTACGGCAAACCGTCGAACGGCATGAGGAGCGGCTGCGGCACAGCGTGGCTGAATTTTACGACACGGTGAATTCGTCTTGGTCGAGGCATGCGGCAGGGAACGAGCTGTCCGACGAAGAACTGCAGCTGGTTTCCCGGCAATGCCATCAAACGGCGAGAGCGGCTTTACAAGGCGCGCAATCGGTGTTCCCGTATATGGGCATCGGCGCTGTTATGGAGGACGCGCCGATCAATCGGATTTGGCGCGATCTGCATACGGCCTGCCAGCATTCGTTGCTCGTGCCGTTTTACGAGATGTAGGGACTAGGGGCAGGGCGGCCCCCTTTCGAACCGTTAGCCGTTAGCAGGGCGATCGACCGGTGGGGCAGGCTGCCGAATCCTGATGTCCATTGGATATTGTCCAACGTTTTTTCGATAAACACTCCATCCTTCGACTTTTCATTGGAATTGTTCCAATGGAATCTTCGGAAATGCGGCCGAATGGCCGAAAAGAGAGGAATCTACCGGATGTTTTCCAATGGATTCCCGTTTTAATCGGCAATTCCGCATGATTTGCTGGACATTTTCCAATGGCGGAAAACCGGCGAATGCAGGAGCCTCGCTCCCGCAACGCATAGAAGGGGCTGCGCCCACAGTCGCAACGACTGCAGGGACAGCCCCTTCGTCTCGGGAACCGCGCTAAATCTGCGGGTTCGCCTTCGTCCGCGCTCAGCATCGATCGCATCGTGCCCGGAGGAAGGAACCGGTTCGCTTGGAAGCCGGTTCGTCTTTTGTCCGGCGCGGCTGAATATTTTCCGGCAGTTGTCCGCGGATTTCCCTACGATATCGGCAATTTCCGCATACTCGCAGCCGTAGGCGTACCTTTCCGACACCGTTCCGAGCAGCCTGTACGCGATGGATAAGAGCAGCGGCCGATAGTCGGTATAGCCCTGTTCCAAATCCATAGTTGCGTCCTTCCGCTATGCCATGCGATGGGCCGCATGCAGAGTAGGGCCGACAAAACGGTTTAACCGGAACCCGCCGCGGATGGCTGCCGAGACGAAGTCTTTGGCGATGCTCGCAGCCTCGCGAACCGTATGTCCTTTGGCCAGTTCGGCCGCAATCGCCGCCGAATAGGTGCAGCCTGCGCCGTGAACGTAGGTTGTCGCAATTTTCTCCGCTTCGAACAGTTCGAATTCGTTGCCGTCGAACAATAAATCGACCGCTTTGTCATGGTTCAGCTTGGCGCCGCCTTTAATGATGACGTTCTTGGCGCCCAAGGCAAAGATCGCTTCGGCAGCTTGCTTCATATCGTCCAACGTTTGAATCGGCGGACGCTGCGCCAATTGCGACGCTTCGAACAAGTTCGGCGTTACGACCGTCGCCTTCGGCACGAGCAATTCGCGCAGGGCGACCGCCGTTTCCGGGTGAAGCACTTCGTCCGTTCCTTTGCATACCAGGACCGGATCGACGACGAACGGCATGCCGCCGAGCGAATCCGCCTGATTCGCAATCATCTCGATCAATTCGACCGAACCGAGCATCCCGGTTTTGGCCGCATCGATGCCGATCCCGTCCAATACCGTCTTCAATTGGGTACGAATCGTGGAGAGTTCGATCGGGAACACTTGGTGGTTCCACTCTTGATCGGGATCCATCGCCACAACGGTCGTCAATACCGTCATTCCGTATACGTCCCGTTCCTGAAACGTTTTTAAATCCGCTTGTATTCCGGCGCCGCCGCTCGTATCCGAACCTGCGATCGTCAATACTTTTTTTATGCTCATATGATCTCCTCCTAGAAAGGCAGCGGGTACAGACGCTGTTTGAAATGTCCTTTTCCTATTATACTGAATTTGACGGAAAAGAGAAAAGTATCGATTTCGGTCGAGGGCGCGGTAAAATTATATAAACAAATTGATTCCGGATCGATCCGCTTTGCCCAAATAATAGCCGACGCCGCCGACGCGGACGCCGTCGATCAATTCTTCCTCGGCGATGCCCATCACGTCCATGGACATTTGGCAAGCGACGATTTCAACGCCTTGCCGTATCGCGGATTCGATCAGTTCTTCCAGCGAAGAGACGTTTTTATTTTGCATGACGGCCCGGATCATTCTGGCGCCCATGCCCATCATATTCATTTTCGATAAAGACAGTTTGCGGCTTCCGCGCGGCATCATCGCGCCGAACATTTTGCCGATCATCGTTTTGGAAACCGGAACTTTATGATGCTTCCGAATGATGTTCAGCCCCCAGAAAGTAAAGAACAGGGTGACCTTTTTGCCGCTGGCCGCCGCGCCGTTCGCGATAATAAACGATGCGATCGCCTTATCCAAATCGCCGCTGAAGACAACCATTGTGCTGCCGTCTTGGCTCTCGTCTTTTTCTTGAGGCGCGGCGTCCGAGGGCCGGTCGCCCTCCGCCGATTTGGCGATGAGAGCCTCGATCGCGCCGTCCGTCCGTTTCGTCACGCGGAGCAACCGGTTCCGGGTCATTTGCGTCCAAGCCTGCACATCTTCATAAAAGCCCGGATCCGAAGCTGTAATATGCAGCGTCTGCCCCTCCAGCAGCCGATCCATCGCTTGCTTCGCCTGCATGAGCGGCCCCGGGCAGCTTAGCCCGCAGGCGTCAAGGGTCAAGTCCGGTTCGCGCGGCTCCGCTAGCGCGGTTTTCCCGTCCTGCTCGCTTGCGGCCGCGGCCGTTTCGGCGCTTGCTCCGGCCGGCGAACCGGCAAAATCCGTTCGGCCCGCATCGGGTCCCGGGGCCGCTCCGTCTGCCACGAGCTCCGGGCGATACTGCGCCATCAGATACGTCTTATATCCGCCGGTCAAGTTTCTAACCCGAAATCCTTTTTGCTGCAATATGCGCGAAGCGGTATAGCCGCGCAATCCGACCTGGCAGTAAACCCATATTTCTTTGTTCGGGTCGAGTTCATGCAGCCTGTCTCTCAACTCATCGACGGGGATGAGAATCGAGCCTTCGATATGGCCGTTCCGATGCTCGATTTCCGTTCGGACGTCGACGAGCACGACAGAAGCTGCGTCCCGGTCCTCCAAATCGCGCGGCAGGAACACGTCCGTCTTGCCTGTCAATACGTTCTCCGCCGCATAGCCGGCCATGTTCACGGGATCTTTGGCCGAAGAATACGGCGGCGCGTACGCAAGCTCCAACTCGGTTAGATCGGCGACGGTCCCGCGGAAATGAATGACCGCAGCGATATCGTCGATCCGCTTGTCGACCCCGTCGTATCCGACCGCCTGAGCGCCCAATACTTGGCCGTCGCGGCCGAAAATGAGTTTGATCGTGATCGGCGTCGCTCCCGGGTAATAACCGGCGTGGGAACTTGGATGAACGAATACGGTATGGTAAGGAATGCCGCGCTTCCGCAGCGTTTTCTCGTTATTTCCCGTCGCCGCCCCCGTCAGTCCGAACACTTTAATAATGGACGTGCCTTGCGATCCGCGGTAGACGGCGTTCAATCCGCAGACGTTATCGGCCGCGATCCGGCCTTGCTTATTCGCCGGACCCGCGAGCGGAACGGCCGTCTTATCCCCGTTGACGAAATCGACGACTTCGACGGCATCCCCGACCGCGTACACATGCTCCGCGCTCGTCCGCAACCGGTCGTTGACGACGATATGGCCGCGGGGGCCGAGCTCGATGCCGCTTCCTTGCAAGAACCCGGTATCGGGCGCGACGCCGATGGCGAGCAAGACCATATCGCTGTGCAGCGTCGTGCCGCTAGCGAGCCGTACCGCGATGCCGCCGCCGGTTTCTTCAAAGCTGCGTACGCCGTCGGACAGTACGATTCGCACGCCGCGATGCGCCAATTCCTTCGTCAGCGCGCCGGCCATTTCGGGGTCGAACGGAGCCAATATTTGCGGCCCGGCTTCCACCAGCGTCACCTCCAATCCGATTTCCCGCAAATTCTCGGCCATCTCGACGCCGATAAAGCCCCCGCCGATGACAACCGCGGACCGCGTTCCTTCTTCTTGCACTTTCGCTTTGATCTTATCGGTGTCCGGAATGTTGCGCAGCGTATAGATTTTGTCGCTCTCCATGCCGGGAAGATTCGGGCGAATCGGCTTCGCTCCCGGGGACAAAATGAGCGAATCGTAGCTTTCCTCATAGACGCCCCGCTCTTCGCTGCGAACGGTAACGGTTTGTGCGGCCGGATCGATGGCGATCACTTCGCTTCTCGTTCGCACGTCGATATTGAAACGCCGATGCATCGCTTCGGGCGTTTGGACGAGCAGCTTGCTGCGGTCTTGGATCGAATTACCGATATAGTATGGGAGTCCGCAGTTGGCGAACGAAATATATTCGTCCCGTTCGAACATGACGATATGCGCTTCCTCATCCAGTCTCCGCAGCCGTGCCGCCGCGGACGCTCCGCCGGCTACGCCGCCGACGATGACAACTTTTCTGCTCATGGCGATTCCTCCTCGAATAATATTCGGATCAATTGTATGACTTGCTCGTTTGCGACCGTATACTTGATTTCAAGTCCCTTGCGTTCCGCCGCCACGATCCCCATACTGCGCAATTTCTGCAAATGCTGGGATACGGTGGATTGCGGCAAGCCTAAACATTCCTGCATATGGCTCACATTGCAGCCGCCTTGCTCCAGCAAGCCTTTCACGATGCACAGGCGCACCGGATGCGCCAAAGCTTTCAAAAGCTCGGCCGCTTCCTCATACGCTTTAAAATTGTTGTCCATGGCAAGCATCCTTTCGGTTATCTATAACGTTATATCTTAATATTACGATATAAGGATATAAATTGCAAGGAATGGTTTCGATAGGAGTGAATCGGAATCATTTCAGTAACAAATGAATAATTGCGTAATTCTTGACTGTTCAGTCCGGAAAGAATATAATTTTTGGGGGAGGAGGGCAAGGGATGGGAAGAAATAAAGAATTCGACACGACACTTGTATTGCGTAAAGCGATGGAGATATTCGGGCATTACGGTTATGAGGGCACTTCGTTGCAAAATTTACTCGATGGTTTAGGTATAGCGCGTCAAAGTCTGTACGATACGTATGGAACCAAAAAAGATCTCTTTATCTCGGCCGTCAAACATTATGAAAAAGAAAAAACCGCATCAGTCATATCACGTCTGGAACAGCCAGGTTCGGTAAAAGAGGCAATTGCCGCTATTTTTCATGAAGGGGCTGCCGTACTGAAAGATGAACACCGGCGCAAGGAATGCTTTATTCTGCACAGCGCTATTGATCAAGTTCCGCACGATATGGAAATTGCAAAATTTTTCGAGCAGGATAGGTCGCTCTTAGAACAAGCTTTTTATCAAGCATTAGTCCGCGCCCAAGGGCAAGGCGAACTTAGCGGCCGACACAAAAACCTGTATGCTCTCGCCCGATATTTGAATCATGCCCGATATTCGCTGACCCAAATTGCCAAGTTAACCTCGGATCCCGAAGTATTGGACGATAATGTTGCCATCATCCTCTCCGCGCTTGATTCGTAATGAAGCGATACCGCTTCATTATCATTTTGCTTATTTTAGACCATTCAGTCTGGAAAAGGGGGGTTGCTCACTATGCAATAAATCCGGAAATAACGATTATTTTTTTGTTTAATCTAGACCAAACAGTCTAAAATGGGAAGGGACTATCTGTTATGAATCGGAATAAACATAAAGGACTTGCGTTAATGCTGCTTGCAGTATCCCAGTTCATCCTTGCTCTTGATTACACGATTGTGTTTGTTGCCTTGCCTTCCATTGGAGCAGATTTAGGTTTTTCAACCAACCATCTTCAGTGGGTAGTCAGTGCGTATTCCTTATTCTATGGCGGATTTTTGCTTATTGGGGGAAGATTATCGGATTTGGCGGGAAGACGGCGCATGCTGATCATTGCCATGGGACTTTTCGGTTTAGGATCTCTATTCGGCGGTTTGGCACACTCTCAACTGTTTCTTATCTTTTCGAGGGTGGTTCAAGGTCTCGGGGGAGCTCTTCTATCTCCGGCGACGTTATCCCTCATCATGTCAAATTTTGAAGAAGGGGCGGAACGCAATCGTGCAATGGCCGTATGGTCGGCAATGGGCGGTGTAGGGTTGTCGCTCGGATTGCTGTTAGGCGGGGTGTTAACGAACTATATCGGATGGGAAGCTATTTTCTTTGTGAATGTACCCATCGTTCTTCTTGTTATGATTCTTTCGCCTGTCGTTCTTTCAGAGAGCAGGTTTTCTTCGAAAAGCCGCCATTACGATGCGGCCGGAGCTTTTTCAGTGACGGCAGGAATGCTTTTCATTGTGTACTATCTGATTCAGGCCCCGGTTGAAGGTTGGTTTGCCCTAACAACTTTTATACCAGGCTTGGCAGGGGTTGGCTTACTTTTGTTATTTACAGCGATTGAGCTTCGTACGCGAGAACCATTGGTTCCCTTCCGATTGTTTCGTATTCGCAACTTAACGGGTGCTACGCTAACTGCTGTTTTATGTTCGGGGTCGTTTGGCGCTTTATACTATTTTATGACTTTATATACACAAGAGGTATTGCATTATTCTGTCGTCCAATCGGGATTGATCTTTATGCCCCTGACGTTCAGTTCTTTGCTTGCCACAAGATTCGTCAACAAATTGATCGCGGTTTTCGGCTTAGCCGGTACAGTAGCAATTGGAATGGGACTTGGCGCAGCCGGCTTTATGTTATTCGCCCGGTTATCCGCAGCGGGGGCAGTTTGGGAAATGATCCCCGGCATGCTTATGATTGGCGTTGGTCAATCGTTTGTATTTACGGGCATGTACATTGCGGCCGGTTACGGCATTGATATGAAAGAGCAGGGAGTCGCGTCCGCGATCGTCAATACCGGCCAACAAATTGGCACTGCACTTGGATTGGCTGTCATCCTGGCGATGATCTCCTCCGGTTTAGGTACAAGCGCGACTTTAGGAACCATGGATCCTATACGGCTGACAGGAGCGATCCGCACGGCTTTCGTCATTTGCGCTGCGATCGCGCTGCTTGGCATCTTGGTGGCAATCATAACACTGAAACAAAAAAAGCAGAACATGCGTGATGGCGCCAATCATTGATCGTACACCATCACGATGCGTAAAAATCAAGTTCAAGCGGACATGAAAAAGTTAACCTTTCAGTAAAAATTCATTGCCGTCGGAATCTTTGAACGTAGCGTACGTACCCCATTGCATTTGCTTCGGTTCGTCCGCAAATTCGACTCCGGCGGCTTTCATCGTTTCATAAGCTTGGCCGACGTCGTCGCATTCGAACACGATCGACGCCTTTCGTTGGTTCCAATCCTTCATCATCGATTTCGGATAGATGACGAGCCGGGATTGCGCTCCTTTCGGCGCGACCTCCAACCAGACGGCATTCGGTCCCATCGGGAACTCCGCCACGACATCGAATCCCGCCCGTTTCGTCCAAAATTCCTTCGCCTTTTGTTGATCCTCCACATACACCGCCACCGTTGCAATCGATCGAATCATAAATCCGCTTCTCCTTCGTTTCCAATTTTTATATTATAATAGCTATATTGTACCAAAAGTAAAAATTGTGAATACATAGATCAATATTTTTCATATCGATATCCGGCCTTCGGCACGTATGATGGGCATAACGGGATATTTCGGAATACATACAGATCGTGCCGGGGGAGAAGATCGAATGATATCACGGGGAGAGAGGAAATTATTGCGCCACTCCACGATTAAAAATCGCTTGATCGTTTCGTTTCTCGTTCTATCGATTCTTCCGCTGCTAAGCGTCGGCATTTTCTCCTATCACAAGTCGCGCGAAGCGATCCGCAACAAAACGAGCACTTACTCCGTGGCGTTGATCGACCAGTTGCGCAAAAACATAGGCAGCGAAATGAGAAGCATCGAAGCGCTCGGCAACCAAATTATGATGGACAAAACCGTCCAAGCCCAGTTGGCGAACTTCGATTCGCTTGACAGCGGCGAACGCTGGGAAATACAAATGCATATCTTTAAGCTGCTCGGCGATAAATTCGAATTGTTGAACCATATTAAAGCTTTCCAAATTTTAACCGAAGACGGAGAGATCTTTTTCGATCTAGGATACGATTCGTTAAAGGAATCGGCCATGAAAGGCCTGATGAAGCGTTTAAGGGAAGAGGAAGGCAGGGACCTATGGACGTATGCGTTGACGAATGGCGGGACGCATACGATCATGTCGGGCAAACGCATTTTTTCGCGGACGGATTGGACGCAAAAGCTCGGATACGTTTTTGTCGCCATGGAAGAACATTTTATTCATCAGGCCTTTTATCGGGATGTGGAATTGGGCGAGGATGCCGCGTTTATGATCGTGACATCCGACGGGCTTGTCCTGTCGAGCGAGAATCCGCAAGTCCCAATCGGCACGCGGTATGCCGAACAAGCTTTCATCGACGCGCTGAACGCCAATCAATTGGAGAACAAGCGCTCCTTCCGCACGACGATGCAGGGAAACGACGTACTGGCGGTGTATTCATACGACATCAACTACGATTGGTATTTGGTGGCGGCGATTCCTTTTGCCTATCTGAATGAAGAAACTTCCCGGATCGAAGAGGGGATTTTGCTCGTTTCCGGGATTTGCCTGCTGTTATGCATCGTCATGACGTTATTCATTTCATCCAGCATATCCACCCCGCTGAAACGGCTGATTCGCCGCATGAATCAAATTAGGGCCGGCAATTTCAACGTACATTTGCAAGACGACAGCAAAGACGAAATCGGCTATTTGACCCGGAAATTCAACGAGATGATCGAACGAATCCGCGGTTTGATGGGAGAATCGGAAGAAAAGCAAAGAATGATCAGGGAAAGGGAGCTGCAAATGCTGCAAGCGCAAATCAATCCCCATTTTTTGTTCAATACGTTGAATTCTTTAAAATGGACGGCTCATTTAAGCCAGGCCCACAGCGTGAGCGAAGGTTTGGGCGCGCTCGCCGAACTGTTGCGGAGTACGATTGTGAATCAAAAAGAAATGATCGGCCTGCGCGAGGAAATGAGCAACGTCGAAAACTATATCGTGATCCAGAAGATGAGGTACGCTAATGCATTCAAGGTTACGATCGAGGCGGAGGAAGATCTATGGCAATGTAAAGTGTTGAAGTTCATTTTGCAGCCGATCGTTGAGAATGCGATCATTCACGGTTTGGAGGAGATCGACTACGAAGGGGAAATCGTCATCGCCTGCTCGAAGGAGGGCGGCGATTTGCAAATCGTGATTCAGGATAACGGGAAGGGGATGGACGAGCGGCAACTAGGCAAATTGCTGCAGGCGAAATACGATTCCGAACAGCGGCTGGCGAATATCGGCGTATCGAACGTTCAGGAAAGGATCAGGTTGAACTTCGGCGAGAGGTACGGTTTGCGGATCGAGAGCGAACCCGGCGCCGGGACGATGGTTACGATGAAGCTTCCCCTCATATTTCAGTAAAGGCGGGTGTCGGCAATGAAAGTATTGATCGTGGACGACGAGAAAATTGTAAGAATCGCGCTGAAGACGATGGTGGCATGGGAAGACTATGGGTTTCAACTGATCGGAGGGGCGTCGGACGGGCTCGCGGCGTTAAAGCTGATTGAGCGGGAACAGCCCGATATCGTGATTACCGACTTGAAAATGCCGAAGCTGGACGGGTTGGGCCTCATCGCCAAGCTGCAGGAAAACCGCTTTCCCGGGAAAACGATCGTGCTTAGCAATTACGGGGAGTACGAATTGGTGAGAAAGGCGATGAAGCTCGGGGCGTTCGATTATTTGCTCAAAATTACGTTGAAACCGGATGAATTGTTGGAATTGCTGAGGAAAGCGGCGGAACGAATCGCGGAGGACAGAAAGCAGAAACAACTTCATTTGCAAGTGCATTTCGCCTTGAAGGAAAATCAATTGCTCTTGAAAAGGCAGTTTCTATACGATCTGCTGCATGACGGGTCCTATCCTCCGGCCTATATCGAGCGGAAAGCGAAGGAACTCGGCATCGCAGCCGGCCCGGGCGACAGTTGCCTGCTGCGGATCGAGATCGAGCGTTTTGAGAGCGCTTTATCGACAGGGAAAATCAAGGATAAGGAACTGCTCGGCTTCTCGGTCGGGAACATCGTTCGCGACGTATTAAGCGATTTCGAGCCGATCGAAGTGGTGGATTTGCACAGCAAGGGATACGTCGTGCTCATGCCGGCGGCGGGCGGCGATGCCGATACGGAACGGCGCAAGCGGCATCTATTGCGCAAAATTCCCGCCATGCTGCAAATGTACCTGAATTTGACGGTCAGCGCGGCGTTTAGCGAACCTTTCAACGGTTTGGAGCGAATGAGGCCGGCGTACGAATCGCTGGCAAAAAGCCGAGCGGAAGCGAACGAGCTGAGACGGCGCAAATACCGCAAAGAAGTGAACGCGATCATCGATTTAGCATCACTGTCAAAAAATAACGTTGGAAATGGTCGCCCAACAAGTGAGCATGAATGAAAGTTATTTATGCCGTTTGTTCAAGAACGAGACCGGCAAGAACATTATCAATTATTTGAACGATTACCGGATGGAGCGGGCGCGTAAGCTGCTGACCAATCCCGACCTGAACGTTCGCGAAGTCGCGGCTTCCATCGGCATCGAGAATCAGTTTTACTTCAATCGCATGTTCCGCAAATATTACGGGCAAAGCCCGAGCGAGTTTAAGAAAAAAGTTCTTTTCCCCGATAGTCAAAATAGTTGATGTTTAGGTAAATACAATTGATACCAAGTCCCTCTTATCTATATTACGATGGAACCGGGAACGCAAGATTCGAAAAACGGAGGGTTCTAGATGAAAGATAATCTGTTGAGACACGCAGTACTTTTATCCATGCTGGCGCTGATCGTCATTTTCGTATCGGCATGCGGAGGCAATCAGGCGGCGCCGCCGGAACAACCGCAGCAGCCGGCCGCCCAGCAAGAGGAGGCGAAGCAGGAGGAAGCGCCGAAGAGCGAAGAGCCTGCGCCGACGGAAGAGAAAAAGGAATTTGCCAACAAGGAGCTGAACGTCGCCGTATTTGAGGGCGGCTACGGCAAAGCTTATTGGGAAGAAGTCATTAAACGGTTCGAAGCCGATTACCCAGGGGTCAAAGTCAACTTGACGTCCAATCCGAAAATTATGGATGTCATCAAACCGCAATTGGTAGCGGGCAATCCGCCCGATTTCATCTACGCCCCTTTAACCGAGAATACGCATACGATCCAGGCGATGATCAAGGAAAAGGCGTTTCTGGAACTGAACGATGTGTTCGACAGCAAAACGCTCGATCAGGATGTCCCGCTTAAAGATGTCATCACGGACGGCATGTTGGAGTATGCCCAGCCTTATAAAGACGGCAAAATTTATTACGCCCCGTTCTACGTTTCGACGTTGGGCTTGTGGTACAACCAGACGTTATTCGAGCAAAAAGGTTGGAAAGCTCCCGAAACTTGGGACGAATTTTTCGCTCTGGGCGAAACGGCCAAGCAGGAAGGGCGATCTCTTTTCACTTATCAGGGCATCTATCCGTCCTATAACGAAAGCGTAGTCGTGCCTACGATCGCTTCGTTCGGCGGCATCGAAGCGATTGCCAAAATCGAAAATTACGAAGAAAACGCGTTTAAATCGGATGCGGTAAAGCAGGCGTTCGAAATTTACAATCAAATTGCGCAAAAAGGGTACTTAATGCCGGGAACGGTCGCCTTGAACCATACGCAGGCGCAAACCGAGTTTCTGAAAGGCAAGGCGCTGTTCATTCCGAACGGCAACTGGTTCGAAGGGGAGATGAAGGACGCTCCGCGCGAGGAAGGTTTCAAATTCGGATTTATGGCTCCTCCGGTCAAAAATGCGGGAGATCAGCGCTATGCGCAAACGAGCTTTGAAGGTCTGTACATTCCGCTCAAAGCGAAAAATCCGGAGCTGGCGAAAGAATTTTTGAAATATCAATATACGGAAGAGAGCGTGAAGTCGAACGCCGAGAAGTCGATGGGGGTTCTGGCGGTGAAGAACGGGGCCGAACTGGCGAAACCGTATATTTCGGAATCGATGTACAATTCCGTTAAGGTATTCGATAACGGCGTCAAACCGGTTCTGTTCCAATGGACGGTCACGCCGAAGACGGAAATTATTATCAATGACGAATTGTACAATCCGCTGAACAATATTATGAACAAGAAATCGACCGTTGACGAGTGGATGGACCGCGTGGAGAAAGCTTCGGCCAAACTGCGCGATTTAATGGCGAAGTCTTCCCAGTAAAAGCAGGTATTCAGGCAAGTATTCTTCCTATCCGTCCGGCGAAGCTCCGCCTTCGCCCGGACATCGCTTCCAGGGGGTAAATTCATGACCAACCGTAGCAAAAACGTTTTTATTGCGGTTTGCGTCCTTCCCGCCGTGATCGTCTTCGGCATTTTTTCGCTGTATCCGTTTCTCCGGGCCATTACGATGGCCTTTTACAGTTGGAGCGGCATTTCGGCCGAGAGCGAGTTTATCGGTTTGGACAATTTCCGCACGCTGGCACAGGATCCGATCGTTTGGAAATCGCTGCGCAACAATATTTTCCTGCTTCTCGTCGTCCCGGTCGTCACGAAGGCGCTGTCTTTGCTGTTCGCCGTATTGCTGACGCGCAAAAGGTTTCGGGAACGGCCGTTTTACCGTACCGTCTTTTTCTTTCCGAACGTGCTTGCGCTCGTCGTCATTTCGATCTTATGGTCTTTCATCTACCATCCGACGTTCGGCATTTTAAATTCCTTTATGGAAGCGATCGGGCTCCAAAGCTTGACGCATGCCTGGCTCGGGGAGAGCGGCACGGTACTGTGGGCCCTTGTGTTTCCGATGGTGTGGCAGGCGGTCGGCTATTATATGATCATCTATATTGCGGCGATGGAGGGGGTTCCTGCTCATTTGTACGAATCGGCCGTGCTGGAGGGGGCGACGGAAATGCAGCAATTTCTGCATATTACGTTTCCGCTTATTTGGAGCGTTGTGCGGATTACGATCGTCTTTTTCCTGATCGGCGTGTTTAACAACAGCTTTACGTATGTTCAAGTGATGACCAACAGCGGACCCGACAACGAATCGTCCGTGTTGATGACCTATCTGTACAAACAAGCGATGCAAAACGGCAATTTCGGATACGGCGCCGCGATCGGCGTTTTTACCTTAATCGTGACCATAACGCTCGCTTGGCTTAGCGAAAAATTGACGGACAAAGAATCCGTCGAATATTAAGGAGTATGCCTATGAAGACGGAACGAAAGTCGGACCCGTTCTTATCGCTGTTGCCGACAAGAATGATTTTGATGCTGTACAGCATTGTCGTTTTGTATCCGCTCATCTGGACGATGTATACTTCGTTCAAAACGACAAACGAATTTTACGACAGCCCCTGGGCGCTGCCGAAGCAATTCTATTTCGAAAACTATGTCAAAGCGTTTACGGAGGCGCAAATCGGCCATTATTTCATCAATTCGGCCGTTGTTACGATTGTAGCGCTGCTCATTTGCAATTCGATTTCGTTTGCCGCCGCTTACGCGATTACTCGTTTCCGTTTTCCGTTCTCCGGATTTCTGAGACGGATGTTTATGTCGGCGTTGTTTTTCCCGATCGCATTCAGCATCGTGCCGTTATTTATGCTGCTTAACAAGCTGCATCTGCTCGACAATCTGGCCGGGCTCGGCATCGCCTATGCCGCGCATGCCATTCCGTTCACGATTTATTTGTTGACCGGATTTCTGGTGACGATTCCGAAGGAGTATGAAGAGGCGGCGATGATTGACGGGTGCTCGCACTTCGGCATTTTGTTGCGTGTTATCGCGCCTATGGCGAAGGCTGGGGTCGTCACGATCACCATTTTTAATTTTATGGCGTTCTGGAACGAATATATTATGGCGCTGTCTTTCATTTCTACGGAAAGCAAAAGAACGCTCACGCTCGGGCTCGCTTATTTGATGGAAGTGCAGCGGTACGCTACCGATTGGGGCGCATTGTTCGCAGGGCTCGTGACGGTGATGATTCCGACGATGGTGCTGTACGCGATACTGCAGCGGCAAATTACGTCGGGGATCAGCTTGGGCGGGTTGAAGGGATAACGGTTCGCAAACCGTACTTCCGACCGAAGCGCCGCATACGTCTAGCCGCGAACCGCCAAACCTGCAAAAGTCGTTGATGTTTCCGATCGGCCAGGCAAAGCCTGCGAAATTGCTGCGAAAATGCCCTTTTTTTCTCGCTTCGATGGGGTAGCGTTGCATTGAGCGGTTTACCGCGCTTCTCGCGACAAGTCATTTGCGGACAGGTTCAAGCGATTCGTTCGCAGATCTAGGGATACCGTAACCCCCTTTTGTCGAAATCCCCTTCGCTCAGCAGACTGAAACGGGATGTCCGGCACAATAACTCCAGTCTCATACGGTATTTAGGATGCGATATTCCCATGAGGCTTCACTTCTGAACGAGGGGGATTTCCACAAAGGGTCGAAAAAAAAGCTTGATCTGCACGAAAGGTACGAAAAAGCCTATGCAACGCTAATGGCTTCGATGGGGGAGGGGACGGTTTGGGGCGAAATTCCAGCAAATGAGTCAATTTCATAATCAGCAATAAGGTAATTTACAGGCAATTAGCGTGTTCTAGTTTCGTTAGCCCGCCCGGCGGGTCGTCATCCGCCAGCGGTATGATGAAATTGACTTCAATAGCGGGTTTCGTCGTGCGGGTACGACAACCTTCCGGCGAATGGCAAACCGCAGCCACCGCCGGTTGTCGAAAGCGTCACTCCTTATCGGCGTCTTCGTCATGCGTCGGATGATCGCCGGGATAGCCGCGTTCCAATCCTTCGTGCAGTTCCCGATTTTCGTAAGCAAACGTATTGGGAGGACGCTGATCCTCGCGCCATGGCGAGCTTTTGCCGAGCGACTCCACCTCCAAACTCGACCCGTACGGCCCCTCGGGAAACTCTTCCGCCGTCAAATCGTTGCGCTGCGATTCCACAGTCGCCAAATCGGTATACGGTTCTTTCTCTTCCTCTTTGAATCGATCCAAATGAAGACACCTCCTGAATCATATTTGATATCATTCCCGCTGGACATGCCATTCATGTGTTTTTTTGCACGATCAAGTTATATAAATCACACAAAAACGGGTGTGAACGTTGTATAATAAAAACAAACAAATTCAAACAGACAAATTCAAAAAAGAGGGAGAGACAAACCATGAACTTCGCCATGCTGCATCCAGCCGACCAAATTATGATGATTATGGAGCGCATATACGGATATGGAATGACGACGACATCCGGCGGGAACCTGTCCATTCTCGACGACAACGGCGCGATTTGGATTACGCCGGCAGGGGTGGATAAAGGATCGCTGTCGCGAAAAGATATCGTCTGCGTTCAACCTGACGGCACGGTCGTCGGAAACTACAAACCGTCGAGCGAATTTCCGTTCCATGAACTGATCTACCGGAGCAGAAAAGATATTAAGGCCGTGCTGCACGCGCATCCGCCTGCCCTCGTAGCATTCAGCATCGTGCGCCAAACGCCGAATATATACCTGCTGCCGGGCGTCAAGCAAATTTGCGGAGAAGTAGGGATGGCCGAATACGGACTGCCGGGGAGCGCGCAGCTCGGAGAGCGTATCGCTTCCGTCTTTGAGCGGGGATTCAATACCGTAATGCTGGAAAATCACGGCATTGTCGTCGGAGGGGAAAACCTCTTTAAAGCGTTTATGGCGTTCGAGACGCTGGAATTTTGCGCGCGGCTGCAAATTAAAGCGAACCGGATCGGCGAGCCTGTCACGTTGACGAAGGAGCAAATCGAGCAGTCGGGCTGCAAGAAGCACCCGGATATGGAGGAATTCGCACCGTCGCGGTTCGGCAGCAGGGAAAGAGAAGCGAGGAGAGAGATGTGCGCGCTCATTCACCGCGCCTATGACCAGAAACTGTTTACGAGCACGCAAGGAACGTTCTCGCAGCGGCTTGAAGGCCGGTCGTTTCTTATTACTCCGTACGATAAGGACCGCAAATATTTGGAGGCGGACGATATCGTCCGTATCGACGACGGCAGGAAGGAAGCCGGCAAAATACCAAGCCGATCGGTGCTGTTGCATCAATCGATTTACGAGAAGCATCCGCATATCGAGTCGATTGTGATCGCGCATCCGCCCAACATTATGGCTTTTGCCGCGACGAAAGAACCGTTCGATTCGCGAACGATACCGGAGAGCTATATTTTGCTGCGGAATATTCCGAAGCTTCCGTTCGGAGCGCCGTTTCTACAGCCGCAGGCCGTCGCGGACGTCTTCCGTCCCGACACGCCGATCGCTATGGTGGAGAACGATTGCGTCATCGTGACCGGCAGCGGGCTGCTCAACGCCTTCGACCGGTTGGAAGTGGCGGAATATAGCGCCAAGGCCGTTATTTCCTCCAAATGCCTCGGCGAAATTATACCGATCGATCGGCCCCAAATTGCCGAGCTCGAACGAGCGTTCAATCTGTGAGACTATAAGGGATCTCTGTCCACATCGCGCGGCATTAGCGTTGCACCGTACGCACACAAGCATCCCGCAATGCGTAGGATGCACGAACGTGAATACATTGGAGGGGCAGGCTGCCTACGCAAAAGTTTCCTTCTCGCCCGCCCCTACGAATCTTTGGACGAACTGCTTCACTTTGCGGGCGTAGCCCGTCTTGTCCGTGGCGTAGGCCGTCCCGTGCCCGGCCTGCGGCACAAGGAAAATCTCCTTGTATCCTTTCGATTTTTCATACAGCCGATGAACCATTTCCGTCGGTACGAACGTATCCTCTTCCCCGTGAATGAACAGGATCGGCTTTTCGTTTCTGGCTACTTGATCCATCGCCGACGCTTCGCCGAAGAAGTACCCGGCTCTCAGCCTGCAGACGAGGCTGGTGAGGGGAATGAACGGGAAAGGGGGCAGCTTGTACATTCTTTTTAGTTGATAAGATAGGATGTCTTTCACCGAACTATAGGCGCAATCCGCGACGATGCATTTGACTTGCTCGGGCAGCCGTTCGCCGCTGGTCATGAGCACGGTCGCTCCGCCCATGGAAATGCCGTGAAGCACAATTCGGGCGTCTTTGCCGTCCCGGCGAACGATCTCATCAATCCATTTTATGTAATCCTTGCGGTCGTGCCAACCGAATCCGATATAGTCCCCTTCGCTATCCCCATGGCCTCTGTTATCCGGCATCAAGACATTGAACCCCATCGTTTCATGATACAGTTCCGCCAGTGAAGCCATATCTTTGCCTCTGCCCGAATATCCATGCGCCAAAATAACGGTTTGCAGCGTCGGTTTTTTCGCCTTTAGATAGCAGCCGCGCAGCGCCAAGCCGTCATCGGATGTAATAGTCAGTGTCTCGAACGTTTGCGAATCGACCCATTTGGATTCGTACACCGATACGTCCGCCCCTTCGTTTACTTTCAAATCGGGATTTCCCGCCAAAAAATCTTTGTTCGCTCGTTTGATGGCAAGCTTATAGAAGAACAGGCTTGCGGCGATAAGCGCAATAACGATGATTGCTATTACGGAAACAACAATGATCACGGTTGTCGACATCGCTTTTTTTTGCCTCCCGGGAAAATGGTCTCTGGCCGATCTCTCTTATCTTTTTCAGATCGATCTTTCCGTATACCTAACATATCACCGGGCCCGCGGGCATGGCAAGCGCCCAAGCAAAAGGCCGCGGGATTCAGATATCCCACGGCCTTCGATCATTGCCGGCGTTCCGCGTCGCGTCGCTGAAACCTGGCGATAGCCTCGTATTCTTCCTGCAGTTTGCGCGAGATGCTTATATAGATCGGAGCCAATTCTTGATAGATTTGCACGTTCTGCGGAATCGGAGTATGCGAATGCGTCACTCCTACCATATCGGCGACGATATCCAAGGAATCGGTTTTCCCGAGCGCATACAGCCCAAGGACGACAGCCCCTAAACAGGAGCTTTCGAAACTTTCGGGGACGACCACTTCCTGGTCGAAAATATCGGCCATCATTTGCCGCCAAACCGCCGAACGGGCGAACCCCCCGGTCGCGTGGATTTTGCGGGGCTGCCCGATTTGCTCTTTCATCGCCAGCAGCACGGTATACATATTGATAATGATTCCTTCTAAGACGGCGCGAATCATATGTTCTTTTTTGTGGCGGATGGTCAATCCGAAGAACGAGCCACGCGCGTGGGAGTTCCATAACGGCGCCCGTTCGCCGGTTAAATACGGATGAAAGATCAATCCGTCCGCTCCGGGAGGAACCCGTTCGGTGATCTTCGTCAACACATCGTACGGATTGATGCCGAGGCGCTTCGCCGTTTCCATCTCCGCGGCCGCGAATTCGTCCCGCACCCAGCGAAAAATCATGCCGCCGTTGTTAACCGGTCCCCCGATCACCCATTGCTTGTCGGTCAACGCGTAGCAGAAAATTCTCCCCTTCGGGTCGGTCGCGGGCTTATCGACGACCGTGCGAATGGCTCCGCTCGTACCGATTGTAGCCGCTACGACGCCGGGGGCGATTGCATTAACCCCCAGATTGGACAGCACCCCGTCGCTGGCCCCGACGATAAAAGGGGTCGACGCCGCAAGCCCCATCTCCCGGGCGTATTCCGGGCGCAAGCCATGCATGGCGTGGGTCGTCGGCACGAGCAGGGACAGCTGCCCTTCCGTAATGCCGGCAAGGCGCAGCGCCTCTTCGTCCCATGCCAACCGCTCCAGATTCATCATTCCGGTAGCGGAGGCGATAGAGTAGTCGACAACATATTGGCCGAACAGTTTAGCAATGACATATTCTTTAATCGAGATAAATTTATAGGTCCGGGCAAAAACGTCCTGCAGCTCATGCCTCATCCATATCAATTTGGTAACGGGGGACATCGGATGGATCGGCGTTCCCGTTCGCAAGTAGAGTTCGTGGCCGTTCATTTCCCGTTTTAAACGGGCGGCCCATTCTTCGCTGCGGTTGTCGGCCCAGGTGATGCATCCGGTCAGCGGCTTTCCGTCCGCGTCGACGGCGATCACGCTATGCATTGCCGAACTGAACGACACGAACATGACTTGTTCGGGGCGGATCTTCCCGGTGCGCATGATTGCTTGGACGGTATGAAGCACGGCCGCAAAAATTTGATCCGGATCCTGTTCCGCCGCGGACGCCGTCGGAGTCAACAAAGGATATTCCTCGTCCGCCTTCGCCGCAATGCTTCCGCCCTCTTCGAACAATACGGCTTTGGTGCTGGTCGTTCCGATGTCGATACCGATCATATACGTTTTTGGATTCAACGGCAATTCTCCTTTCCAAAACAACAAGCCTGCAAAATTCGCGCTTATCGCGCTTATATAATAACGTCGAGCGCAAGAATAAAAATCAATCCGATTACGGACAGCAATGTCTCCATAACCGTCCATGATTTCAACGTTTGCGGCACGGACATATTGAAAAATTCCTTCACCATCCAGAAGCCGGCATCGTTTACATGCGAGAGTACAAGCGACCCCGCGCCCGTGGCCAGCACGACCAACTCGATATTCGTTCCCGGATTGAGGGCAATCACGGGAGCGACGATGCCGACGGCCGTAGTCATAGCCACCGTAGCCGAACCGGTAGCGACCCCGCAAGCAGCCCGAGCAGCATAGACGAAATCAACAAGGTAACGAAAGGGTTCCACTTGTATTTCGAGATAAGCACAATGAGAAAGACGATGGCAACGAGCGTCCACATTAATAAAGTAACGTTATGACTAAGCCCGAAAAGCGAATTCATGCTGTCTAACCTCCTAAGATGGGCTCAGACTGAACAGAGCTGTTTTTTTACGTTTGCAACGCTTACATAATGTTTTCATAGCATGCCTTAGTATTTGTCATTCATCCGGCAGCTATCACATGCATGTTTCGTGTATACTTGTCGACAGCTTTAGGCGCCGCAATCCGGCAGCTTTCTTTAACCAGACGGAAAACTGCGGTGAAGGGTGGCAAGAGAATCGGCAAAATAGTCGCGAGCCCCTTTTTGAATGAGCTCGATGTCATTCGATTCCATGCTTTGCATGATTTTGCGATGTTTCTCGATGACGTCGCTTATTTTGCGGGTTCCCTGCGAGAAAACGTTTTCCGTGGTAACCAGCATAACGGCCATGACGAGATGGCGGATGCTGTTCCAGAGGTGAATCATTCGCGTATGCCCGGCCCGCAAAACGATCGCTTCGTGGAATGACATGTCATGATATGAGAAATCGACCGCATTGCCGTGTTTCGCCGCAAGCTCCATTTTGTCGACGATTTGTTGCAACTGTTGCAGCAAGGCGTCCGGATTCGTGGCCTGGGGCATGCTGACGATTCGCTGCTGGACAAAGCCTTCGATCAGGTAACGGACATCGTATAATTCTTCGACGTCTTTCCGGTTCAAGCCTATCACGACGGCGCCCATCCGCTCCAAACGGATCAAGCCTTCGCCGGACAACGTTTTTAAAGCTTCCCGCACCGGCGATCTGCTCGTCCCGAAATCGGAGGCAATCCGATTCTCGGACAAGACCTCTCCCGGTTTCACGCTTCCGTTCACAATTCGCAATCTTAATTCGCAGGCGATGGATTCGCCGAGCGATGAGCCTTGCAGCCAAGCGGATGGATATTGCATACCAATATAACGCTCCTATCGAACTTCGTTTCGTCCAAGACGATACATCGATTTTAGCATACATGCCTCCCGCAATTCCATCCCCGAAAGCTTGGCTCATTGGGATTTGCCAACCGCGTGGCCGCCGAATTCGTTCCGCAGCGCGGCGACGACTTTGCCGTGAAAGGCGTCGGTTTCGAGCGACCGGTAGCGCATCAGCAGGGACATGGCGATCACCGGAGTGCTTGCTTGCAGGTCAAGAGCCGTTTCGACCGTCCATTTGCCTTCGCCCGACGATTGCATCACCCCTTGGATGCCGGCCAATTTCGGATCTTTCGAGAACGCTCTCTCCGTCAGTTCCATAAGCCAGCCGCGAATGACGGAACCGTTCGCCCACACGCGGGCCACTTCTTCAAAGTTGAATGGAAAGCTGCTTTTTTCCAACAATTCGAAGCCTTCGGCAATCGACTGCATCATCCCGTATTCGATCCCGTTATGAATCATTTTCAGAAAGTGTCCGCTGCCGGATTCGCCCGCGTATAAATACCCTCGATCCACGGCGATATCCCGGAACAGCGGTTCGACAAGCGTGAAACTGCGCCGTTCTCCGCCGATCATGAAACAGCCGCCGCGATGCGCCCCTTCGATTCCGCCGGACGTGCCTACG
Organism: Paenibacillus sp. CECT 9249; assembly: GCF_918697855.1. Taxonomy (NCBI): domain Bacteria; kingdom Bacillati; phylum Bacillota; class Bacilli; order Caryophanales; family Paenibacillaceae; genus Paenibacillus; species Paenibacillus sp. CECT 9249. Next base: position 49,639 of record NZ_CAKKLI010000024.1, read on the forward strand.
TCGAGAAAATGGATCCCGCGGGACTTTAATTTGCCGGCCCGCAGGATGGAATCTTGATAATGGGAATTGCCGCCGTCGATAATCGTATCCCCTTGGCCGAGCAACGGGATAAGCGAGTCAATCACCGAGTCCACGACCGGGCCCGACGGAACCATGATCCACACGGTTCGAGGCGCTTCCAATGCGGCGACCAGTTCTTCGATCGAACTGGAGGCAACGGCCCCTTGTTCCGACAGTTCTTGAGCAGGCTCGGGATGAACGTCGTATGCAACGACTTCATGGCGATGGCGCAGCATATTTTCAGCCAAATGAAACCCCATTTTGCCAAGGCCTATCATACCTAGCTTCAAGTCAAAGCATCTCCTTTTCTTCTCATATTCATCATACAAGTATACTTGTATACAACTATAATGCTCTATACTATCGAATTTAAAGATCGCTGTAAATAGCAAAATTTTTCAGGACGAAGAAAGCGATAATTAATTCCTACTTGACAGATAGGGATTGTTGAACTATAAATAGATTACATTGTAAATTTCAAGTTTGGCTATCCTAAGATTAAACATTAAGTTAAGGAGTGAGGTAACGGTGGTGCTTCAGACGATTATTAATATTGTTATTATGCTAATATTCATCGCCGGCTTATTTTATATGCAGAAAAAACATATCTCGTTCTCGAAACGCGTTTTTACTGCATTGGGAGTGGGAGTCTTATTCGGGTTGGCGCTGCAATACATTTACGGAGCCAAATCGGAAGTATTGAAAACGTCTTTGGACTGGTTCGGCATCGTCGGCAACGGTTATGTCAAGTTTTTGCAAATGATCGTTATGCCGCTCGTATTCGTCTCGATCTTATCGGCATTCACGAAAATGAAGCTTAGCAAAAACTTCGGGAAAATCGGCGTTCTTGTTATTGCGATCTTAATCGGCACGACCGCTGTGGCCGCGGCAATCGGAATTGCCACGACGGCAACATTCAAGCTGGAGGCGATCCAAATCGAGGCGGGCGATCTGGAAACGTCGCGCGGGGAGGCGCTCGAGCAACGGCTCGGCGATATCCAACACATGACGATGCCGCAGAAGATCGTCGAACTCTTGCCGAGCAACCCGTTCGCGGATTTGACCGGCGCTCGCGCCACATCAACAATCGCGGTCGTTATTTTCGCGGCATTTCTCGGCTTTGCCTTCTTGGGCGTCAAACGGAAAAAGCCGGAACAAGCGGATTTGTTTGAAAAATTCGTTGAAATGTTCTACACCATCATTATGCGCGTCGTTACGATCGTGCTAAGGATAACGCCATACGGCGTTCTTGCCTTGATGACGAAAGTGACGGCAACGAGCGACTATGAAGGCATTTTGAAACTAGGCAAATTCGTCGTCGCTTCGTATGTGGCTTTAGCAATTATGTTCATCGTTCATATGCTTTTGTTGGCCTTTTCGGGTCTGAACCCGATCACGTATGTGCGCAAAATTTTCCCGGTTCTCGTATTTGCGTTTACGTCCCGTACCAGTGCGGGGGCGCTGCCGCTCAACGTGAAGACGCAAACCGATAAATTGGGCGTGCCGGACGGAATCGCGAATTTCTCCGGGTCGCTCGGCCTTTCCATCGGACAGAACGGCTGCGCGGGCATTTACCCGGCCATGCTTGCCGTTATGATTGCGCCGACGGTAGGCATCGATCCGCTGTCGTTTTCATTCATCGCGCAATTGATCGTGATCGTGGCCATCAGTTCGTTCGGTGTAGCGGGCGTCGGCGGAGGCGCGACATTCGCGGCGCTGCTCGTACTGTCCTCGATGAACTTGCCTGTTGCCTTGGCGGGGCTGCTCATCTCCGTCGAGCCGTTGATCGATATGGGCCGTACGGCGCTTAACGTCAGCGGAAGCATGACGGCGGGCGTTCTTACGAGCAAAGCGGTGAAAGAACTGGATACGACCGTTTACGCGGAGCGAGGCGGACAACCGATCGAAGCGTAAATGGCAGCGATAAATGATACCTTGGAGAACCGTGGCCGATTGATGGATCGGCCGCGGTTTTTTATCTATATTTGGAGAGACCGGCGTGCTCCGCTCTACTTGCGCATGAACTTTTTCCCATCCATCATATGTTATAATGAAAAGATAAGGGGGCCATGCTAGGAAGGCCAAGCGGGAGGGGCTGAAGCGACATGCTAAAGGGAAATCGGGACTTTATCGAAGCGCATATCCGGGAAATAAGAGTTTCGCCGGCGTTACTGGCGGAAGCGATCGATACCGTTTCGTTTGCCGCCAACGACGAAACTTCGTATACGTTATTTACGGGATGTTTTATCCTTGAAAAGCCTGCGTTTATGTTCGGAATTGTCAATAGCGCGACCGACCGGGGACAGCTTATGATCACGCATCAATGTAAGCCTGAATCGTTTTTGGCGGGGTTTGCGACGATGGTTCGCAGAGTTGTTCCGGAACTTGGCGTAAACGAACAAACGGAATTGACGATTCATTTCGCGCGCACTTTCGGGCGAATCGTTCGAGATTGTTATTCGAAAACCGACGGCTTGCCTGTCCCGCCGCAGGCAGAACGGTTCGTTGATATGGCGGATGCCGATTACATAAAAGGATTCTATTAGTCAATACATACGAGGAGTTGTGGAAAATGAAACTGAAAGTGATCGAAGCAAGCATGACGCATAACCAAGAAAGCGGATTTGTCGGCCGGGTTCTATTTCAACTTGCGGGACAGCCGACCGACTATGAAATTACGTTCTATAGCCAGAAAGGGAAAGATTGGGGGTATAGTTTAAGCTTCGGCAAAGAATCGGGAAAAGAAGAGGATATCGTTGCGATCGAGGACATGCTCGAACAGGACGACGATTTGTTCGATTCGCTGCTCCATGCCGCGAAGAGCAGTCAAGCGGACGGTTCCGTTTAGCTGCCGCTGCAGGCAGGTTTTGCCTTCATGTTATGTTTGCTAGCATGGACAAATTTATGTTATTCTGCAATAGAATGTTCTACTTTGAAAGGGGGGAAAGGAATGTACGAAAGACGCACCATGAATCGGGTGCTGCTGCTGGTTGTAACGATGATTGCTTTGCTCGTTTCCTCCTTAGTGCCCGTCCTGGAATTCGACAATACGGCATTGCTGAACGAAATGCTCTCCGTGAAAAAAGAGCCCACAGTCCATCATTCTGTAGGGGCTACTCATCATCAAATCGCGAAACTGCACGCCATGGCGCAATTCGTTCTGCTCTTCAGCCTTTATTGTTTAATGAGCTTGTCTAGAATCAGGATACCAAGATTTCGTCTTGCCGTATTCGTTCCTATACTGCTTAGGCAACTTTTGCTGCGCCCTTTACAATTTACCTCATCTTACTATATCGTCCGCACCGCTTAACAGCCGGTTTGCTCGGGGGATGTTTTCGCATGCCCGATAAACCGACCCTTCTCTATGATTTTTCCTAAAACCAGTACCATTAACTACAAAAATCAATATTTTATTCGTACGACAAAGTCGTTTTTAAATCCAAGTTATACAAGCTGAAAACTATAATATTCAGTTCGTTTGCGGGTATACCATGACAAAAACTGTATGCAAATGATGCGAATGCCCTATACTGTTATTATTTGGAATGTGTTGTTGTAAGGCAACGCGATTATTTCACGTTCGCGGAGCGCGTAAAATTTCATTTGGGAGGTTCAGCGTATGATTAATATTCGCGAATCCGACTTGCCGGGCATTGGCCGGAAATTTCTGGTTGAAACCCGCGGCGGAGATAAGTTAGTCATTGTTATTCATGATGACGGAAGAAGAGAATTATATCATTTCTTTCACGACGATGCGGAAGAATGCATTTCCTCGATCACGCTTGAAGACGATGAAGCCAGGACGGTTGCCGCTATTGTCGGCGGAATGAGCTATAAGCCGAAGGCTTTGGAGACGATTGAAATCGAACTGAACGATTTGATCGTGGAATGGTACCGTGTCGATGCAAACGCCAAATGCGTCGGCAAGACGATCGGCGAATTGAATATCCGCCAAAAGACAGGCTCGACCGTCATTGCCGTCGTGGAAAAAGACCACAAAAAATATATTAGCCCGGGGCCCGATTACAGGCTAAATGCGGACTCCACACTCATTGTCGCAGGTGAGAGGCAGCAACTGAAAGCATTGAAGCACATTATACTGTATGGGAGTGATTGATATTGGACCACATCGTACTAGAGATCGGGCTTGCGATTATTCTTATCGCGATCGGCGGGCTTATTTCGGCTAAACTACGGTTTTCCATCATACCGTTTTATATATTGATCGGCATGGCTGTAGGTCCCCACGCCCCCAAATTCGGCTCATTCGACCTTCGGTTTATCGAAAGCGCGCCGTTCATCGAATTTATGGGCAGACTTGGCGTCCTGTTCTTGCTTTTTTACTTGGGGCTGGAATTTTCGGTAGGCCGCCTGATCAAATCGGGCCGTTCCATCGCGGTGGGCGGAACGATCTATATCGCAATTAACTTCACATTGGGATTGATATTCGGGTGGGCGTTAGGTTTTCCTTTAAGCGAGACGTTGGTCATCGCCGGGATTACGACGATTTCATCAAGCGCGATCGTGGCCAAAGTGTTGGTCGACCTGAAGCGGACGGCGAATCCCGAAACCGAGATGATTCTCGGCATTATCATGTTTGAAGATGTCTTCCTGGCCGTTTATATTTCGATATTGTCCGGCCTCGTATTGAGCGGTTCTTCTTCTTTAGGCGGGGTTTTGTTGTCCGCCGGAATCGCGCTCGGATTTATGCTCGCTTTCCTCATTATTGGCCGCAAAGCAGTTCCTCTTTTGAACCGTGCGCTTAATATACGATCGAACGAAGTCTTTATGCTCGTTATTTTCGGACTGTTGTTCGTCGTGGCGGGCTTCTCCGAGACGATCCACGTCGCGGAAGCGATCGGCGCGCTGCTTGTCGGTTTGGTGCTGGCGGAGACGGAACATATGAAAAGGATCGAGCATCTTATTTTACCGTTTCGCGACTTTTTCGGGGCGGTCTTCTTCTTCAGTTTCGGACTTACCATTAATCCGCTGGAACTTGGCGGCGCCGTATGGATGACGTTGGGTGCGGTAGCGTTGACGCTGGTCGGGAACTTCGTGGCAGGGATGCTGGCCGGACGAAGCGCCAAATTATCCGGCAAAGCGTCTTCCAATATCGGGCTCACCATCGTATCCCGCGGCGAATTTTCCATTATTGTCGCCAATTTGGGCAAAGCGGGCGGACTGCTCGAAATTTTACAGCCATTTGCGGCATTGTACGTCTTGATTCTGGCTATATTAGGGCCGCTCCTCACCAAGGAATCGAAAATGGTCTATAAATTGCTGAACAAAGTGTTTAAGTGGGATAAACCTGTAAGAAAAGGATCGAATCATAATATGAGAGGATGAAAAGTTGTGAGTCTGCATAGTGAACCGACGGTTAAAAAGGGTGTAACCGAACGCGGGAGGCATCACGACGAACAGGCGGAATGGGATAAGGCGCAAATGATCATGGTGCGCGATGTAAGAAACGCACTAATATTTACCGCAGTATTCGGTATCGTTTTAGCGGGACTTTATTTTATCATGAATTGATTACGGGCGCAAAAGAACATGATCGAATACAAGAAGGCTGCCGACCTTGACGGGTCAGGCAGCCTTCCGTATATTACTCCGCTTGCGGCAGTTTGTTGCGCAGCCGCGCCAGTTGCTCTTCGATGTAAGCTTCCCGTTTCGCGGCAGCTTCCGTCTGCTCGCCGGAACCGGCAGCCGGAATCGGCGCGATTCCCGCATGCGCGGATGCATACTTGCTTAGCTCATGCTGAGCTTCCAACTGCATAATTTTCTCTTCGATTCGTTCGAAACCGCGCGCGGCCGTTCCGCCTTCGAGCCCTCGCGAAAAACTGGACACAGCCGTTTGCGCTTCGGCTTTTTGCAGGCGCGCGGCCAATTCCGTCCGTTTCTCCTGCAGCTTGGCATATTCCGTCTCTGCCGCTTCCAACTGCTCGGCAAGCATTACGGATTGCACTTTGGCGTCCTCGCGGCGAGCCGTATATTCCGTTATTTTTTCCGAATAATTCATTTTCGCTTCCAGCGCAAGCCGCGCTTCCGCCTCTTGACCTCCTTGGAGAGCCTCCATGGCCTTTAATTCGCTATGTTCCGCAAGCCGGGACAATTCTACGATTCTTTGCTCCATCGCTCTCTCCGTCGCTTGCTGCTGCAGAAGCGATTGTTTGAGCTCGTCGATATCGCCTTTCATATCGCGAAGATACTGGTTCATCATGATGACAGGATTTTCAAGCTTGCCAAGCACCTCGTGCGCCGTCGCTTTCGTCAAATCCACCAATCTATTCAATACTCCCATGTTGTTCCACTCCTTTTATTCATTTATATTTACAATGGGCTTGAAATTAATAGTATCTGTAATCATTCGTATAGAACGGTTCCCCATACGGCGCTTTCGGGACAATCAAGCTGGCAACGATGTAGATCAGCGCGACCGTTCCGAAACTGAAGAGCGCGGATATAATTACAAGAAGCCTTACGATGCCGGAACCGACGCCGAGCCATTCCGCAACGCCTCCGCACAGCCCCGTCAGCTTGCTGTCCATTCTTGAACGATATAGTTTGTTCATTCGAATCGTCTCCTTCTCATTTATCGTTAAACGTTGTTGTTGTTTTCTTATGTCTTTATTGTAGAGCCGGAGAGATTTTCTTGAAACCGACCCCGGGCGGTTTTTCATACTGGCCTTAAGTTGGGGAAAGGTTACTACCGAAGGCATAGTTTATCGGAAATAGAGTTACTTTGGGTCATTTTTTAACGTATAATGGTAGCTGTTAGAGCGAAAAGCAACCGACGGAGGTAGAGTGGATGGGAATAATGGGAATATGATGTCCTGAATGTATAAGCGGTTACATAACCGAAGGTTGTTTCATCCTGAAAATGCAAATAATGGTGTTCGTACAATTTGCGTTGTTCGAAATAATAAAGGAGGCAGAACTACTCATGCAACTTCAAGCAATCTTACCTCATCTCCCTAATCACACGACGAACAGCGAGTCGTATTCCGACGACCAGATCGTGAATATGTTTATCTCCACGGGTAATCGTTCCAAATATACGATTCGAAATTATCGTAACGCCATTAATAAATTTCGCATGTTTATCGCGAATAAAAGATTAAGAGATGTGACATGGAGGGAAATTGAGGTTTACAAGATTAGTTTAATGGAAGGGTATCTCAGTAAAGACAACAAGCCTCAATCTCCTGCGACTATAGCTATACATATAGCTCCTTTGCGTTCGCTGTATAGTTGGGGGAGCGATCCGAACATCGGCATATTCAGTCACAATCCGACAACTTGCGTTCGTACGCCGAAAATTAAGGTGACCAGCAAAAATCATTATTTAACGGTTCGTGAAGTCGTTATACTGTTCGAGCATTTGAAAAAACAAGGATTTCGGGATTATATTATCGGACTAACCCTCGTTCTCCTGGGGCTCAGAGTTTCCGAACTGACGGCTATAAAATGGGAAGATTTCCATGCCGATCCGGAGGAAACTTCGATTTGGCTGACGGTACACGGCAAGGGGGACAAGCAGCGCGAGGTAAAAGTACCGCAGATGTTATGGGACTTACTAGGTCAGTATTCGGCAACGGAGGATCCAATATACGGGAAAGGTTCGAATCAAAGATTGTTTCCCTATTCCGTTCGGTTAATAGAGAAAATCATCCAGAAAGCGCGCGACCGCAGCGGTCTAGGCAAAAAAGTAACCCCTCACTGGCTTAGGCATACAAACGCCACATTGGCCCTGTTGCGCGGAGCGTCGTTGCAGCAAGTCCAAGAATCGCTAGGCCATACGCATATCAACACTACACAACGTTATCTTCACACGGTACAACAAATTCAAAAAGCAGCTCCCGACTATGTCGAAGATTGCTTAAAGGGAAAGATCTAGGCACTAGTTCCTAGATCTCCTCGAGGAAAGAGTTGTTAATTTGGTCCATTTTTACTATAATACAAATTGGTAATAAGTTGTAGAAATAAAGAGTATTTTATCGTTAATTGTCGAACAACGCAAATTGTACGAACTATATTTTACCACGAGAAATTCAAAAAAGAGGGGGTTTGGAGATGAAGGGGAAGGAGGAAAAAAATACCGACCGGAATCGTCGCAATTTGCGTAAAAAAATCGAGAAAACGAGGCAAAAGCTTCATTTGGCGGAGCGGCGGGGGGGTACGCTGTCGGACTCTGGCGTTTACGACGTTAGCGTTCAATTAGACGGCTTAATTATGGAATACTATAAACGGGAAAAAGATCATCCTAATTAAATCGCATAACCGAAAAGGCACACTTATCGAAAGATAGGGTCGCAAAGCTATAGGGGTTAAGGCGTTGTCCGCATGGAAACGTTATGCTAGCCAGTTACCGAAATGAAGAGGAAATCCTTCTGTTTTTTCGGAGGATTTTCTTGTTTTTTACCTGTTCGTCTGATAGGAATGTCGCCATAAACGCGACGAAAGAGGGGTCATATGCAAAGTATTGTAACCTTCGAAGAGTTGGACTTGTTAAAGGAAAAAGATATCGATACATACCGCCACAGCCTTAAAGTAGGCAAACTCGCGCTAAGTATGGCGTTTCACTTGAATTTGGACCAGAAGCGAACGCGTCTGCTTTACAACGGCTGTTGTTTGCATGATATCGGAAAGTTGTTTGTTCCGGATACCATATTGCGCAATCAAGAAGAACTCGAGCCGAGCGAGTGGGAGACGATGAAAAGCCATCCTTCGCTTGGAGCCGAACTGTTGCGAAAACGATCGAATGTGGATCAGGATATTATCGACATTGTTGAATTCCATCACGAACGATGGGACGGACATGGCTATCCCTACGGCTTAAAAGGAGCGGATATTCCGATGTTCGCCCGGATTTGCGCCATTATCGACTCTTTCGAGAGCATGCGTTCGGATCGTCCTTACCGCAAACGGCTGTCGTTAAGCCAGGCGAAGGATGAACTGCGGAACAATAGCGGTACGCAATTCGACAAATATTACGTCGACGTATTTCTTAGCTTGCCCGATACGATTTTGGATCAGTAACAGTAAAATGACAACCAGAGTTAAATTTTCAAGAGACATTGATTAATGTGAGTGAAGAGATCGCGCCCGCGCCATGCTACGATGAACATAGCGAAACACGTTAAAATAACTGCTTATGAAAGGAATTTAACGCTATGGAAAAAGTACGCATCGGCATCGTCGGGCTAGGAAATATGGGTACGGCACATGCGAAATATTTGATTGAGAACGGAGTGAAGGGCGCGGAGCTTGCCGCCGTTTGCGATAGTCGGCCGGAACGGCTGCGGTGGGCGGAAGCGAATCTGGGCGAACGGGTCGAACGGTATATGCGCGCGGAAGATCTTCTGGACTCCGGACGGGTCGACGGGGTGTTGATTACGACGCCGCATTACGATCATCCCGAACAAGCCGTTCAAGCTTTGCGGCGCGGCCTGCACGTGCTCGTCGAGAAACCGGCCGGAGTCTATACGAAGCAAGTCCGGGAAATGAACGAGGCGGCGGCGAAGTCCGGCAAAGTATTCGGCATTATGTACAATCAACGGACAAATCCGCTTTACACGAAATTGAAAGATCTCATCTCCTCCCGAGAGCTTGGCGAGGTTCGGCGAACGAATTGGATTATTACGAACTGGTACCGCTCGCAAAGCTACTACGATTCCGGCGGCTGGCGGGCGACGTGGGCTGGGGAGGGCGGAGGCGTGCTTATCAATCAAGATCCGCATCAGCTTGATCTGTGGCAATGGACGACAGGTCTGATGCCAAAGCGGATTCGGGCGTTCTGCTCGTTCGGCAAGCATCGCAACATTGAGGTCGAGAATGAAGTGACCGCCTATGCGGAGTATGACAACGGAGCGACAGGCGTATTCGTGACATCGACCTGCGAAGCTCCGGGAACGAACCGGTTCGAGGTTACCGGCGAACGGGGCAAGGTCGTCATTGAAGACGGACGTTTGACGTTTTGGCGTTTGCGGGTTTCCGAGCCGGAATTCAATCGAACATTCCAGGGCGGATTCGGCGAGCCCGAGCATTGGAAATGCGAAGTGCCGGTGGAAGGGGATAACCCGCAACATCAAGGCATCACGCAAAATTGGACGAATGCGATCTTGCACGGTACCCCTTTGCTCGCTCCGGGCGAAGAGGGCATCAAAGGATTGATGCTGTCCAATGCGATGCTTCTCTCCACTTGGACGGACGATTGGGTCGATCTGCCGATCGACGAAGATTTGTTCTATCAACATTTGCAGGAAAAAATACGCACTTCCGCCTCGTCCGGCCAATCCGGCGAATACAAAACGCTGGATGTCGGCGGCACATACTAAGGGGGGAAAGGACATGCAAAAACAAGACGGAATGAATTATGCCCCAAAAGGAAAGCCGCAGCCGGTCGTGAGCCGCGGAGAATTCGTCTTTGCGGCAATGGCGCTCGATCACGGGCATATTTACGGGATGTGCAACGGGCTTGTAGAAGCGGGGGCGACGTTGAAATGGGTATTCGACCCGGATCCGGACAAAGTCCGAAATTTTTGCAACGTCTATCCGGGAGTTAAGGCGGCGACATCGGCACAACAAATATTGCAGGATCCCGAGGTAAGCCTTGTCGCGGCGGCAGCCGTTCCCGTGGAACGCGGACCGCTCGGCGTGGAAGTGATGCGGCACGGTAAAGATTATTTTACGGATAAGGCGCCGTTCACCACGCTCGAGCAATTGGAAGAAGCGAAGGCGGCTGTCGCCTCCACCGGGCGGAAATACGCGGTCTATTACAGCGAGCGCCTTCATGTGGAGAGCGCGGTGTTCGCAGGCACGCTCATTCGGGAAGGCGCGATCGGACGCGTCGTCCAAGTGCTTGGCCTCGGACCGCATCGTCTCAGCGCAGCTTCGCGGCCGAAGTGGTTTTTCGAGCGCGACAAGTACGGCGGCATATTATGCGATATCGGCAGCCATCAAATCGAGCAGTTCCTGTATTACAGCGGATGCAAGGACGCCAAGGTGCTTCATAGCAAAGTGGCCAACTACCGCTCCAAGGAATATCCGGAGCTGGAGGATTACGGCGACGCAACACTGCTGGGCGATAACGGGGCGACCCATTACTTCCGCGTAGACTGGCTGACGCCGGACGGATTGGGCACATGGGGCGACGGGCGGACCGTCATTCTCGGCACGGAAGGCTACATCGAATTGCGCAAATATATCGATATCGCCCGCGATCCCGGAGGAGACCACCTCTACTTGGTCAACGGATCGGGCGAACGCCATTACGAATTAAGCGGCCAAGTCGGTTATCCGTATTTCGGCGAACTGATTCTCGACTGTATCAACCGCACGGAAATCGCGATGACGCAGGAGCATGCGTTCAAGGCGGCGGAGTTATGCTTGCTGGCGCAGAAGCAGGCGATTCGCGCGGAATAAGCATTGGAGGGTTAGGCGTAATGAAACTATCCGTATTCACCGTTTCCACCCCCGATTTGACGCCGGAAGAATTGGCGTTGGCGGCCAAAGAGGCGGGCATAGAAGGCATTGAATGGCGATTTCAAGACGTGCCGGAAGACGCGAAGGACGAAGCGCCATCCTATTGGCGCAACAACCGCTGCTCGATTGCTACGCGCGCGGACGACGAACTGCTGCAGCGATTCCGACAGGCCGCCGCCGCGCAAGGACGTGTATCCGTCAGCGTAACCCCGTATTTGACGGTAGGCGACGTGGAAGGAACGGAACGCGTCTTGCAGGCCGCGAGCCGGCTTGAAGCGAGTTTCATCCGCCTTGCCGTCCCTGGCTACGACCGGACGAAGCATGTGCGCGAACTGATGGAGCAGGAGCTGGCCTATTTGCGGCAGGCGGCGCCGCTATGCAAACGGTACGGCGTCAAAGGTTTGCTCGAAACGCATCACGGTACGATTGCGGCCAGTGCCAGCGCGGCATTGCGCTTGGTGGAGGAATTCGACCCGGATACGGTCGGAGTGCTGTACGATCCCGGCAACATGGTCCATGAAGGCTACGAAAACTACCGCATGGGTATGGAATTGCTGGGACCGTATTTGGCTCATGTTCATGTGAAGAACGCCGTATGGCAACCTGACGGGGAAGCGTCCGACGCGAGCGCGGCCTGGAGAGTCTCCTGGCAGCCGATACAGCGGGGAATCGTCCCTTGGAGTCAAGTGATCGAGGACTTGAAGGCGGTCGGCTACGACGGATATTTGGGCGTGGAGGACTTCAGCGGCGAATATGCGTCGAGAGACATGCTTATGCGGTTCTCAGCTTATTTGCGCAGCCTGTTATAGTTTTATCGGACCTCAAAGGTGACCTACTTTCGAGAGAGGCTCCGAAGGAGCCTCTCTTATAATGGATGGCAGCCGTTGCAGCGCTATTCATTGTGGCACCATTGCTGTTCCTATCTTTCTGCCGATATCCCTCTCGTTCAGCCCTTCTGTCGATATCCCCTTCTTTCAGACTTCTGTCAGAATCCCTTTGATTCAGATCCTTTTACCAACATCTTTTTTTTCAAACCTTCTGTCGAAATCCCCCTTGTTCAGAAGCAAGGTTTATTTCCAGAGGTAAGAGGTATATGCCAAAAATTCACTTCCTTCAGGGACGATTGCAGATTCGAACGGAAAAAGGCTTTATACTTTTCAAAAAAATAAAAATGATACTTGAAATAGGAACATATGTTTGGTAAAATAAATGCAAACATAGGTTCTTGTTTTTGGTGATTCGGGAGGTATTGCCATGTCCGAGTTGTTATCCTTTGAAGCGTTCTCCACTTACTATGAGAAGGAAGAGACGTGTGTACAAGCATGGTTCGATATGAGATGGCCGGACGGCTTTCGCTGCCCCCGGTGTCAGCATCCTAACGCTTACATTATCAAGACCCGCAGGCTTCCTTTATATGAGTGTCAAAGCTGCAGGGCGCAGACCTCGCTCATTGCGGGGACGGTCATGGAAGGCAGCCGCACTTCGTTGCGCAAATGGTTTCAGGCGATCTATCTACATGCCAGGCCGGAGAGCGTCAACGCTGTCCAATTAGCCCGGATCATTGAGGTTACTTACAAAACAGCTTGGCTGATCTGCCATAAGCTGCGGCATGCCATGTCTCAAATCGAATCAGCGGAGCTGTTGTCGGGGCTGGTTCGCATTTCGGAAGCCATCTACGCGAGAAGGTTTACGCGGCCCTTTTGGTCATGGCATGTGCCGGAACAACCTCTTTTGGTCGGTGTCTCGACGGACGACAACGGAACCATCCTCAAGTTGAAAATAGAGAAGCAAAAGAAAGAAAAAATCAAAGACCCCTATACGCCTTTTTCGGTTGAAGGTTTTATCGATCGTCATGTGGAAAGGAAAGCGGCAGCCCATGCAGTTGTAACGCGCTGTACGGGGCGCAGGCGCAACCTCAGATTGATCTCACTTGCGTGGGAAGCTGAGAAGTGGTTGGCTGCTGTGTTTGGAGGCATTGGCAGCAAACATTTGCAAGCTTATCTAAATCAATTTTGCTATATGTTTAATCATTTCCGAGAGTCTCTGCTCAAACCGCTGTTTAATAGCTGTGTGCAGTCACGAACGATTACCTATCGGGAGCTTGTCGGCAGTGCTGCCGAATCGGGTATGACTCATTATAAAATCGCGTCCTAAATGCATCGTTCTAGTTACGTTTGTGATAGGGTAATGTTTTTTTCATTTAACTTGCATTATCGTATGATTTGCACCACTTTTCAGGTGCGTTCGTTTCTCTTTTCAACTTCATTCGAAATACATTTTTTAGCTTCGAGCCCGTGAGAGTACTTTTTAACTTCACTAGAGATTCATGACAGATACTTCTGACCTGAGCGAGCGGGATTTCGACAGAAGGCGGAAAAAACAGATACCGCCATGGTCTGGCATCACTCGAAATCGAAGGCGGAAAAAAGCAGATATCGTGGTCCGGCATAACACAACGCGAAAAGGAACGCACGCTATCCGCCACAAAAGGAAGAGGAGGGGACAGGTTCACTCTTTCGAAGGATCGTGGTATGCTTTGAACAACGAGCTACGAAGGAGGAGAGCGAATGTCCGCCCTAACTGCCGCGCATCCGAGCATTATCGATTTTATCTATCGCAACGACAGCCCGATCGATCCTGTTTTTCATTCCCATTCCCATTACGAAATTTACTATTTTGTCGAGGGAAAGTGCAATTACCTCATCGGCGACAAAATTTATTTTCTATCCCCCGGCGATCTCATCTTGATGAACGGCATGACGCTGCATTGTCCGAAAATCGATCCGAACGTCAAATACGTCCGTTCCATCATTCATTTCGAACCGGCTGGATTGCGCCCGTATCTTGAGCCTCATCATTCGTTAAACGTCCTTCAGCCCTTTCAGGAATTGGGCAATGTCAGAATCGGCCTGCGGGGCGAAGACAAAGCGGAGATGGAGCGAATGCTCGATTATTTGCATGTGTTATACAAGCGCGGCGACCGCATCGGCATGAACCGATGCCAGCTTGCTTTTGTGGACTTGCTGTATTTCATTTACGAACATTGCCGCAAGCCGTTGCAAGACAAAGGGGAGCTTCTCTCGGAGAAAGAAAAAACGGTGCAGCGGATCATTTCTTTGCTGGAGCGCAGCTACATGGAAGACTTACATCTGGAGCATCTTCAACGGCATTTGCACTTGAGCAAATATTATTTGGCGAAAATATTCAAAGAAATTACCGGCGTGACCATCTTTGAATTCGTGTACCGGCGGCGCATCAACCAGGCGAAAATCGAGTTTATGCTCGATCCGAAGGCGTCGGTGACTGAGGTCTGCTTCAAGCTCGGTTTCAAGCATCTCGCTCATTTCAGCCGCGTGTTCAAACAGCAAACAGGTTTGTCTCCGGAGAAATATAGGAAGTCGGTGCTATCCTCGACCGATTAAAGATCCCGGGCCGTCGTCACGGAAGAGCAAATTGGCTCAGACTGCTGCCGGTCTTCCGCTTGAAAATTCTACTGGACGTATGAATGTCCGAATAACCGACCTTTTCCGCGATTTCGCCGAAAGACAAATCGGTCTGCATGGCGAGTTCTTTCGCTTTTTCAATCCGCTTACTCAAGCCGGAAATTTCCTCGATATCCTTCATGTTGATTTTCTCGTGATAATGATCGACAAGATAATTTTTGACTAGGATCATTTTCGACACGGTCTTTTGATTGCTTCGGGTCTCCGTCGGTTTCTTCTCGCCGCCTTTCCGTAATTCGCACAAAATATGCATCAGTAATTGCTGGCACAGCACTTTATTAGTGAATCCCGCTTGGCCTTAATGGAGGAGGGACCGTCCGGTCAGATCATTAAAATGTCGCGCAGCTCTTGCTCCGTCAGCGAGGATAACGCTTCCTGGCCCGGCCGGATCACTTCGTCGACCAGGTTCTTCTTTTTCTGCTGCAGTTCGTACATTTTGTCCTCCACGGTTCCTTGGGCGACGAGGCGAATCACTTGCACGACGCTCTTCTGCCCGATCCGGTGGGCGCGGTCCGCCGCTTGCTGCTCTACGGCCGGGTTCCACCAGAGATCGTAGAGAACGACGGTATCGGCCCCGGTCAAGTTGAGCCCGGTTCCGCCGGCTTTTAAGGAGATAAGGAACAACTCGCGTTCGCCCCCGTTAAACCTGTTGCATAACGCAACGCGCTCGGAAGCGGGAGTTTGGCCGTCCAGGTAGAAATGCTGAACGCCCCGATACCCGAGTTCCCGCCGGATGATGCCGAGCATTTCGGTGAATTGCGAGAAGATCAGCATGCGTTTTCCCGCGCTCAAACATTCCTCGATAATGTCCAACAATTGCTCCAGCTTGGCCGAACCGCCGGCATATCCTTCGACGAATAAGGCGGGATGGCAGCATAACTGGCGCAGTCTTGTCAGCCCGGCCAAAATTTTAATCCGGTTTTTGTCGAAACTGTCCTCGTTCAGATGCCGCAACGTTTCTTTTTGCAGCTTGGCCAAATAAGCCGCATATAGCTTCTTCTGCTCCGGAAGCAGCTCCGAGGCTTGCACGGATTCGATCTTGTCCGGCAATTCCTTCAGCACCTCGCTCTTCAAGCGGCGCATCAGAAACGGACGGATCCGCTTGGCCACAGTTTCCCGGGGCAATTCGATGAAAGCCTGCCGATCCGGGAATAATTCCGGGAACACGGCGTCGAAGATGGACCATAATTCTTCCAATGCGTTCTCTACAGGCGTGCCGGTAAGGGCAAATCGATACTTGGCCTGAATTCGCTTGACCGCTTGCGCCGTCTGCGTCGTCCTGTTTTTGAAAAATTGCGCTTCGTCCAAAATAAGCGTGTGAAACGAATGCTCGGCATAGCGTTTCATATCTTTGCGCAGCAGCGGATAGGAGGTAATGACGACGTCGGCGCTGTTCGTCCGGACGGCATTCGTCAACATCCGGTTCCGTTCCGTACTGCCGCCGCTCGGAATCACCGCCCGGATGTCCGGAGCGAACTTCTTCAGTTCATTCAACCAGTTGTATACGAGCGAAGCGGGCGCAACGACGAGCGCCGGCTGGCCTTGGCTTCTGATCTCCGGCAGCACGGAAGCGATAAAGGCGATGCTCTGCACCGTTTTGCCAAGCCCCATTTCATCCGCCAGAATGCCGCCGAAACGGTAAAGGGCAAGCGTCTTCATCCATTGGTATCCTTCGTTCTGATATTCCCTGAGCACCGAAGCAAGGCCTTGCGGGACAGGGAAATCGGAATGATCGGGATTACGCATGCTTTCCAGCAGCCGGCGAAACGATTTGCCCAGCTTGACGGCCCTTCCTTGTTGCGGGTCGTCGATCAAACGGAGCCCGCGCACGATGGGGAGGCGAAATTCATTTCCATGCACATCTCCTCGGGCCATGCCGGTTTCGTTAATAAAGCGGGCGATTTCCTGGAATTCGGCGCTTTCCAGCGGCAGCAGCGTACCGTTTCTTAACCGGTAATAGGTGCGCTTCTCCTCGAGAGAGCGAAGCAACTCGCGGATTTCCGACGGGGGAATGCCGTCAATGTCGAAACGAACTTCCAGCCAGTCGGTTCGTTCGTCCGTATCCACCGTTACCTTCGGCGGAACGTATCCGGTATGAAGCCTGATCTTGACGGCGGAGGTCGCGTAGACTTGAAGCAGCTTCTCCAATTGCGGCACGATGCGATACAAAAATTCGAATTCCGCCTCTTCGTCCTCCATGAAATAACCGGATTCCGTCCGAGCGAAGGAGCTCTGCTCCATCAGTTCCAGAATCCGTCCTTCCCGATTGCCGTCCCGCATTAGGATGGGCCCGTTGCGTCTGCCGGCTTCACTCTCCAACGGATTGATCACAATGTCCCCGTATTGGAATTCCAGCGCGGCAAGCAGCCGGTCCTTCACCCGGTCCAAATACAGCCTGGCTTGCAGCTGCGTTTGCAGCATGCGATCGGAAACCGATTGGGCGATGCGAACGCTGCCCAGTTTCATTAAGCCGGGCACGACCTGTTCCATCACCGGCTCCATCCGCTCCGGCGGAATCCGGATGCGATGCGTACGGGAAGCTTCCAGCATCCGTTTCAGCCGGGAGAGCCGCCTGCACGGATCGGACGGCAGCCGAATCAGATTTCCTTCCGTCAGGACGGCTTCATACGATTCCATCACCGTAATGTTCTCCAATCCTTGCACGTCCATTTGATATTCGGGGGCCTCTTCGGTCGGCGCTTGGCCGAGCTCGAAGCGAACCGGGATCGCTTCGTCGGATATGCGGATTCCGTCAAAGCAGCCGCCTGCATGTTCGAGTTGGGTGCTGGGAGCCTGAACGAGCAAAGGAAGGAGGCTTTCCCATGACACCGGGGGGACAGGCAGGGCGCTTTCGCCTCCCGCAAGTCCGGCATGGACGGGATAAGGCTCCGAATGGTCGCGATACATCCGGTCATGCTGCGAAATCCGGATTAACTGCCGAATGACCGCGTCGTCTTCTTTCTGAAAGCAGTACACCTCCGGATCATAGGTGAATGATTTGGATAAGGCGCAGGTTTCCCGCCGCTGAACCCGATCGAGAAAATCGGCGATCCGGCGAACCGTATATAGCCGCTTCGGCCCAACCTTGATTTCGATGGCGAAGAACTGCTTTCCGTCTCGAAGGGGCAGGCATTTGCATGTAAAAGATACTTTCAGCGGTTGCCTGGTATCGTAGACGATTCCCGCGCCGCTTGGGCGCATCGGTTTGTAGTCGAACAATTCCAGCACGTCGTCCGTAAGCCGCAAATCGTCCGCGGACGCCCGGGAAGCTCCCGAACGAACCGGCGCCGTTCCGGCATGCTTGCGATCCCGGATGGCGAGCAGCACGGCGGCGATATGCGAACAGTATTTATCGTAAGAAGAAAGGGAGGGACAAGTGCATTCCGCATGCACGCGTCCGCTCTGCTCGACGTGGACGGACACGCGGGAGACGGAGCTTTCTTTAACATCGGCTTCATAAACTTGCGATTCGGCGTCAAATTTGGTAAAAGACACCTTCCCCGCCTTGTTAAAGGCTTTTCCTTTTTTATATGAAATTTGACCGCATAATAACGCGATGAGTCGTTCCGTCATCTGAATGCCCATAGCTGGTTCCTTTCTTTTATGGAAATGTGGCGTTTCGGAAAAAGCTTATCCTTCCATAATAACAGAAATGATCCCGCGGCGCTTCAACCGCTACGCCGGATTTTGCATCGCAACCATTTCCGGGGGCGCCGCTTGAAGCCGAAAAAAAATCCGGGGCTTCAGTCCCCGGATTTTATACGCTAGTACCCGCTTTTGCAAGCTCCTCCAGCTTCGCTATTATTCGTTCCTCGACATGCCCGTCAAGCGGAATGCGCTCTTTGGCGATCGCGTTCAGTTCCGCGTGGTCCCCGATCGCAACGGAATGGCGCGCCTTCTCGAACATCGGGATATCGTTCATATCGTTGCCGAAGCATACGAACTCCCCTTCCTGTATGCCGAAATGTTCCAATGCGGTCATTTTATTAACGCCGCGGCAAGTCATGTCCACTACATTTTCCCCGGCATGGGAATGAATGGAGACGCCGGCGCTTTCGAGCTTTGCATGAAGTTTCGGCACGTCGTCGCAGTCGAGGACCAATATTTTCACGATTCGTTCCAACCGTTCGATTTCCGTCTTGTCCGCCAAGCCCAGCGGATCGATCTGTTGTATAAACGGATGGCCGGAGTCGCCGAGGCAAGCATAATTCCAATCGCCGTCGATTAGTGCCGTGGCGCGGCAATCGCGCAGAAGAGCGAGAACGGATTCCGCCACAGGCTGCGGAAACGCTTCGATGCGCACCGTTTCGCCGCGGAAGCGGGTCATCGCTCCCCCCGCGCCGATGAGCAGCTTGCCGTGAAGCCTGTCGTCCAATACGGGCAACATGTCGCGGCAATGTCTGGCCGAAGCGAACCCGATCCGATGCCCAAGCGATTCGAGACGAAGCAAAACGTTCGTCAATTGCGGGGATACGGGCAGCCCCTTGTAGCAAATGGTCCCGTCGAGGTCGAAGATGAAATACATGATGTCACCGTCCCTTAATAGAGGTAGTTCAAAAAGTCCTCATTTTGACTTTTGAACTCGCATTGTTTAGGTAGAATGTCTTACCATTAATTCGACAAAACATGCCCATTACCTTCTGCAATCGTTTTGTAGTAAAATATA
Organism: Paenibacillus sp. CECT 9249; assembly: GCF_918697855.1. NCBI lineage: Bacteria > Bacillati > Bacillota > Bacilli > Caryophanales > Paenibacillaceae > Paenibacillus > Paenibacillus sp. CECT 9249. The sequence goes on from NZ_CAKKLI010000024.1 coordinate 69,352, forward strand.
GTTTGTGACGTTTTAAGCTGCATTTCATGTTCACGTGATATACTGTTGAACGCGAAAGGGGAGGGAATCGTTTTGCAAGGGATATTACGGTGGATGAGCCGGCCGTTCTTCGTTTTTACGGTATTCATGGTACTGAAAATCAACTTGTCCTGGCTAGTCATATTCGGCGCAAAGGATACGGGAACCGCTCTTCTTGTCAGCGTACCGTCCGTTTGGGTTGTGTTCGGCTTGATCGAATTGCTCGCTAAGAAACGTAAAATTTTATTTTATATGATTGCGAATTTCGCGATGACGTCGGTTTATTTTGCGGCAATTATGTATTACAAATATTATGGCGTCATTGTCAATTACCGCGCGCTGCAGCAAGCGAAACAAGTCGTCCAAGTCAAGAGCAGCGTATTCGATTTAATGCATCCCTACTATTTGCTCATCTATCTCGATGTGGTCGTTCTGCTCGTCATGTTCCTGTTCTCGAAGAACATTCGCGGGTGGGGCAAAGAGCTCGAACGTTCCGGGCGCCGCATCGTTCCGATCATGCTCGCCGCTTCGTTGTTGTTCTGTCTCGCCACCATTTGGATGAATCGCGGAATTGTCAACGAAATAAAGCAGGCCGAGCAGATGGGCATACTTAATTATCAAGTCTATACCGTACTCGCGGATATGAAAAAAGAAGAGCTGGACCCGCCCGATACGATCGACCGGGATGAAATCAGAACGCTGAAAGGCATCGCGTCCGGGAACGAGGATCAAGGGCCTTATTGGAGTGCGGCCAAAGATAAAAATATTGTTATCATACAACTCGAATCGTTTCAAAACTTCCTGATCGGATTGACGGTGGACGGGCATGAAGTGACGCCGGTACTAAATCGGTTGGCGAAGGAAGCTTATTATTTTCCTCATATGTATCAACAAGCCGGACAAGGCAATACGTCCGATGCCGAGTTCATTACGAATACGTCGTTCTATATTCCGCCGAACGGCGCCGCCGCGGATATCTATACGGGCAAAGATTTGCCCAGCTTGCCGAAGCTGGTGCGCGAGCATGAATACAAAGCGTTTACGTTCCATACGAATGACGTGACCTTCTGGAACCGGAACCGAATGTACCCGGCGCTGGGATTCACCCGATATTACGACCGGGCGTTTTTCGGCGAGGAAGATCAGCTCGCTTTCGGCGCTTCGGACGAAGTGTTATATGCCAAAACGGCGGCGGAGCTTGCCAAGTATCAAGAAGAAGGGCAGAAATTTTACGCGCATGTCATCTCAATGTCGGCGCATCACCCGTACGATTTGCCGGAAGACAAATACGCCGTGCCGATTCCGGATGAGATGAAGGACACGCTCGTCGGCAACTATCTTCGTGCCCAAAGTTATGCCGACGCCGCGCTGGGCCAATTTATCGAAGAATTGAAGCAAAGCCATATTTGGGAAAATAGCATGATCGTCATCTACGGAGATCATTTGGGGCTTCCGATGTACTCGCTCAACGAGCCGGAATTGGCGATGCTTCGGCAAATGTTGGGAAGAGATTATTCTTATACCGATATGTTGAATATTCCGCTCATCGTTTCCGTTCCGGACGGGCCGCCGCCGCAAGCGTTCGACCAAGTAGGGGGACAAGTCGATATTATGCCGACGGTCGCTCATTTGGCGGGAATGCCGATGGAAGGGCGAACGTTCTTCGGGCAAAATTTGCTGAATAATAAGCATAACATTTTGCCGGAGCGCTATTATTTGCCCTCGGGCTCGTTTATTAACGATGAAGGAGTGTTCATTCCCGGCGAAGGCGTGGAGGACGGTGACTTGCATTTAATCCGGGACCGCGTTCTGGCGGGAGCCGGCGATCGGGACGGCGCGAAGACGGATGAAGAGCTCGGAAAGCAAAGATTGGCCGAGCAATTGGAGCGGTACCGGGACGAATATGAACGGGCGCTGCAACTGCTGCATATATCGGACAGTTATGTGAAGCAGCTTCCGGATCTCGAAAATTAACAAAAACGAACAAGGGCGGGCACGATTACGAATATGAGCGAATTGCTGAACGTGTCGGAAATGACCGTTCGCCGGGATTTGAAGGAATTGGAGAAGGAAGGCATCGTACGGCGCACGCATGGCGGAGCCGTATTCGTGCAAACGCCGAACCCGGAGCCGCCCTTTGACGAGAAACGAGGGGCGCATTTGGATTTGAAAGAGCGGATTGCCGAATATGCCGCCAATCATTTCGTTCGCGACGACAGCGTCATTTTCCTGGAGGGAGGCACAACCGTAACGGGCATGGCCGGCTTTCTCGGGCAATACCGGGATTTGCTGATTGTGACGAACGGCCTGTACACCGCCTCCGCGTTGAAGAAGATCGTGTCCAATTGATGGAAAGCTAAGTCAAGCGGGCGATGAAAGCTTCCGCGAAACGGACGGTCATGATGATCGATTCGACCAAGTTCGGCGTATGCTCTTCCTTAACTTCGTTCCAGTTGAAGGAAGTCGACGCCGTCATTACGGACGATGCCGCTCCGGCGGATATCGTCGAGCAAATCGTCAATGCGGGCGTTGAAGTTCATACGGTACCAAGCAAGTAACGGCAGTTTCTGTGAATTGCCGCTTTTCCATGTTCAACCGACGATCGCGTCTTCGGATTTATGTCGAATCTGTACACGCGATTCGGCGCCGAATTTTCCGATCCGGTTCGACTTCCTCGATACGATGGGCGGACAAAATTTGAGCCTTCAGGTTCATCCGTTGAACGAATATATTTACGAGCAATTCGGTATGCATTACACTCAGGACGAAAGCTATTACATGCTCGATGCTAAGGATGATGCGATCGTCTACTTGGGATTGAAGGACGATGTCGATCCCGAAGCAATGATCGGCGACCTGGAGCGCGCTCAAACCGGAGAAATTTCGTTCCCGGCACAGTGCTGTCCAAGTTGTACGGAATACAACATGATGACGGGGCAGAAGGCGAAATGGGCCGCTATGTTGTACAATTTACAACAATTTCGTTAGTAGAACGGCTGTATGGCCCGTTTTGACCCCGAAATGTTGTAAAAACTACAGCATAGGCATCTTGGCCGCATGAAAAAGATGCAAAATGTTGTATTTTGTACAGGATAGCCCCGGGGGATTTTCGTAAGCAGGCGGATTTAGGAGCGATTCCGATGCGATGATGAGATACGTTCGTCCATGCGGATTTGCGAGCTCTCGAGACGATGCGGACCGCCGCTTTTTCCGGGACAGCATGGGGCGGTCCGAGCGACGCGGTTGAAGAAGACCCACGGGCATTGGAATTGATCCAATGCTTTTTTTGTAACGGAAATAGAAGACCTTAATGTGGAAAAAAGCAGGTTATTCGATTTCTAACGGAAGCCAGTGCTCTTATTCGTTGTTTTCCTGGCGGGAAATGGACGAATAACCGCAAATAAGGTCCCGTAGTTCCGTTACATTTTAAAAAGTCTCAATTTTGCTCAAATAGAGTCCTGTAGTTCCGTTAGCCGCGAACGCGTCAGCTTCCAGTACGTCGACAGACCCGACTCCAGTACGTCGACAGACCCGATTCGTCCCATCAGGCTGCAGTTTCATCGGATATTTTTGCCGCGGCAATACGGCGGCGCCAGCGGAGACGAGGGTGTTTCCTATCTTCGACATACCGTCAGGTTGCGATATCGAAAAGGATGCCCTCTTTTCATTTGATAAGGCTTACTATGAAAAAAGCAGATTCTCATATTTATCTAAAGAATCTTATATTTTGCTTTTTTTGAAAGCGGTTTATATTCGAGTGAATAAAGGATAACGGAGTAGCAAAGGGAGGTTGCAACATAAGAAAAGGAAGCAAGATAGTCGCGATCATTGCATTGCTGGCTTCGGTCGCGGGGTTGCTGCCGGCATATGCCGCCGCAGAAGACGATACTGCATACGATGTGGTCGACCGATCGCGGACATGCAGCGAAACACCGTGCCGGGAGCTGCGCGCGGTGGGAAAAGAGTCTCAATCTTGCGTTAAACAAGCCTGTCCAGTTGTCATCCATTTCGAAGACCGAACCGCAATTCGCGGCTGAAAATAGTACCGACGGCAACGCCAATACGCGCTGGAAGTCCAATGACGGAGATCTTGGCAAGTGACCGGACAATCCAAACAGACAAAATGATTAAAGTCGGCGTTCCTGCCATAGCAAATATCGTTTTCGCGGATCCGACGAACGATATTGAGGTTGAATACGGCGCAGAGGAGGAGCAGGTGCGATTCCGGCTTCCGAGAATCGTCGATATTACTTTGGATAACGGTTCGATTGTTCGCGGAGGTCGATCCCGATTCGTGGAATGCCGGAGCGGCCGTGATATTGAACAGAGGAATCAACTAAAAAGGGAAGTAAACTCGGGTGCTGCACTGGGTTTATCGTATGCAAAGCGCTCTCAAGTTTCTTATGATAAATATATCCGCCGCCGAAGAGTAAAGTAATTCGATATTTTGCTCCAGTTGGAGATCATAGAACAGATTCAAAGGGTGAATAACAATGTATCGTATACTCGTTGTCGACGATCAGAAGGTAGAAGTGGAAACGATCACATGGCTGCTTCGGAAACATCATCTTCCTCTCATCGTGTCGCAAGCATTTCATGGCGAAGACGCTTTGGCGCAAATAAAGAATCAGCATTTCGATATTTTGTTTACAGATATTAAAATGCCGTTTATAGACGGATTGGAACTCGCGAGTCGCGCTAAAGAAATGCGTCCCGATTTAAAAGTGATTATTTACAGCGCTTTCGGAGAATTCGATTATGCTAGAAAAGCGATACAAATCGGCGTGGCCCATTATATTTTAAAACCGATTGTAGTAGAGCAGTTTCTCGAAATTATGAATCAGGTCATCGATTTATGCGACCTGGATCGCCAAAAAAACGAAAATAAGGAGCGATTGATACAAGGATACGAGAGGGCGGTCCAATATGAACGGGGAAACTTGTTCCATGCTTTGCTTCACGGATATGAGTGGGACGAATATTTTCAAGAAAAAATAAAATTTGCCGGGATTTCGCTTCAAGATACTTCGTTTCAAATGCTTCTCGTCGATTTGCAAGACCGGTTTTTCGATTTGCATAATTATGCGTTCGAATCCCGGTTGGCCCAATTGATCACCGATTCGTACTTCTATCTTAATCTGAACGAACGTCAAGGCATTCTTATTTTTATGTATCCATACGGCGCCGACAGGCAATCGAAAGTCAGGAATTATGCGAATGAGATGAAAAGATGGATTACCGAGCAATATGGAATGCGCTGCTTTATTGTGATCGGAAGCGCCGTGCATGATCCTCAGGATTTGCATGCGGAGTATGATCGGATGGAACAACAATTGGATTATCGATTCTACCTTGAAGGCAGCATAATTTGGGACAAGGACAAGAGCCTGGTTATGAAGGAGCAATCGACGGACGACGTTGAGCAAACGATTCATGAAATATATAAGCAAATTGAAAGCGCTGACTTTCATGAGCTTCCCAATCATATTAACATTCTTATCGGCAGGCTGAAGAATGCAGGACATTACAGCCCGCTATATACCAAAACGGTCTTTACCGGCATATTGCGCAAAATTGGCGAGGAACACCGCGATCAATATCCGATCAGCATGAATCGAATGTCGGATCAAATTGCCAAGATCGAGCACCTGACCGACCTGCACCGTTTGATCAATACGATAATCGAGGCGCTTATCGAGCAGAAGGAATCGAACGGGGAAGAGAACCGCAAAGTCATCGGTGAAGTGATGAAATATATCGATCGTCATTACAGCCGGGATATCGGCCTGCAAGACATTGCGGAGCATGTATATTTATCTCCAAGTTATTTAACCTAAATTTCGAAAGCCCGTAATATCAAACACTGAATATAGTGGATCTGCCTCGCGGACTGTAAAAAAGTGGAGGTTTCCCAGTTCGTTCGGTTCAAGTCAACATTATGTGGATACACTTTCC
>NZ_CAKKLI010000025.1:0-74544 GCF_918697855.1 Paenibacillus sp. CECT 9249
GGGGAAAGTGTATCCACATAATGTTGACTTGAACCGAACGAACTGGGAAACCTCCACTTTTTTACAGTCCGCGAGGCAGATCCACTATATTCAGTGTTTGATATTACGGGCTTTCGAAATTTAGGTTGAAGACGAAGCGCTGCTCTCCTGTCCGATTCCCCGGTTCTCCTTGCAGCCGCTCGTCGAAAACGCGATCTTCCATGGCATCGAGCCCAAGGGCCGCGGGCATATCGTCATATCCGTGGAAAAAAGCGGCGAATCCGCTATTCTCGTGACGATCGAAGATAACGGCGTCGGTATGGAGGAAGAGCAAATTGCACGCATTCTCTCCGCTTCGGACTCCGAATCGGACGGTTTATTCGCGAATGTCGGACTTCGCAGCGTTCATGAACGTTTGCGGCTCACTTTCGGAGATCAATACGGCCTTTCCATAGAAAGCGAACGGGATCGCTACACGAAAATGAATATTTTGTTGCCGTACCAAACAATGGAATCATCTACGAATCAATCCGCAAATTTAGCGAGGAAGTGATAGTATTGTTCAAATTGCTGATCGCCGATGACGAAGCCCTTGTCTGTATCGGCCTCCAGTCGATGTTGAAATGGGAAGCGTATGGAATCGAAATTGTCGGCGTCGCCCATAACGGCGCCGAGGCCGAAGAGATGATCGACGCGCTGCGCCCCGATCTCGTCATTACCGACATCAAGATGCCGGTCAAAACCGGCCTGCAGGTGGCCGAGTCCGTTCGCAAAAAGTACGGTCGCATCCCGCTTTTCATGATTTTGACCAGCTATGAAGAGTTTGAATATGCCCGCAGCGCGATCGAAGTTCAGGCGGTGGACTATTTGATCAAGCTGGAGTTGAACGCGCAGACATTGGGGGAATCCGTCAAAAAGGCGGTTGCCATGCTGGAGGAACACAATGCCAAGGAAAGCTATCCGAACTGGCTCCATCGCAGCAATTTGCATGCGCTGCGCGATAAATTTTTTATCCGCCTGTTCAACCATTTATTCGAAAATAAAAATCAGTACTTGCTGCAAAAGGAAGATCTCGAACTGGATTTATCTTCCCCGGCCTATGTTGTCTGCATTTGCCGCATCTCGGGCCCGGACAGCGTGCCGCCGCGCGGGGATAAGCTCGTCGCCCTATGCTCAAGCACGGTGCAAATGGCGAAAGATACGCTAGCTTCGGTCAGGCCTTGTTATGTGACAAGTCTGGATTTGCGCAATTTCGCCATTACGCTGCCCGTTTCCGGAACGGATCCGGAAGGCTGGAAGGCCGAGGTCGAACAACTGCTGAACGAGATGGCTACGGTACTGCGCAATTATTTTAACGTCAGCGTTATCGGCGCCGTCGGCTATGCGGTGGAAGACCCTTATTTGCTGCACGAGAGCTATCTGGCCGCCCGAAGAGCGCTGCCGACGGCGATTGAGAAGCAAGCTTTCGTTTTCTTCGCCCAGGGGCGACGAGTGGAACTCGAACCGCCATTGTTCGACTATGCCAAATCGCGGCTCGAAATCCGCCGCGCCTTTGAAGAGATCGATACCGGCGCCCTGCATGCGATCATTACGAATATGATCGAAGTGTTCGAAGGCAGGCCGGATTTGCTGGTGCCTGCTACGGACGCCGCCTGCAACGTATTGTATATGGCCGCTTCGCTGCTTGCGGACGGCGAGAATATGGTCGAGCAGATTTTCGAACACGAACCGGAAGGGTACCGCGCCATTTACAAGAAGCATACGATCGAGGGCGTCATAGACTGGCTGATTCGGTTCCGGGACGGCTGCTGCGAGATTCTGTCTTCCAGAAGGCAAAGCTACAAGGAGCAGATCGTTAAGAACGTGCAAGACTATATTAAAAGGAACTTGGACAGCAAACTGTCGTTAAATCAGGTCGCCACGATGTTCAACTTCAGCCCGAATTATTTGAGCCACTTGTTCTCGAAAACGGCCAAGGTCAATTTCGTGGAATATGTAACGGAGACGAAGATGGCGGCCGCCAAGGAAATGATGTCCCGCGGAGAAGGCCGAATATACGAAATATCGCAAAAGCTCGGCTACGACAGCGCCTTTTATTTCAGCAAAGTGTTCAAGAAGGTGGAAGGAATATCGCCGCGCGAATATATGCAGCGGATGGAATCGAAATGATTATCGCGGAAAGAACCGTTCACATCATGGACGGTTCTTTTATCGCTCGGAGCCTATAAATTCAATCTTTTCACAACGCTGTTAGGACCGTTCATGAAAGAACTGCCCGATTCGACGGCTTCCCGATATAGCTTTAATACGACTTCCCGATCGTACCGCAGCGATTTGAACCAGGCGTCGGGCGCTTCCGGATGCGGGGAATGCCGCGAACCCCATACTGCCATCTCATAAACAATCGGAATAACATCCATTCCCTTCTCCGTCAACGAATAAATATATTTTCTTTTATCCGTTTCGCTGGGCGATTTGACAATAATGCCTTTTCTCTCCAAATGCGCAAGCCGGTCCGCCAACACGCTAGGCCCGATCCGCTCCTCCGAATCCAGAAATTCGCCGAACGTTTTTTTGCCGAGCGCAATCATGTCGCGCACGATCAGCAGCGACCAGGTGTCGCCGAATATTTCTACGGTATGGTTAATGGGACAATTGGATTTATGATCTTCTCTTTTCATACATCAAGTTTACCATATTTCAGTTTGATTATCAAAGCAATTTATGATACATTACTATCATTATCAAAGTAAAAATTTTGGAGGGCTTTTACATGGGCAAAATCGTATTGACGATGCAAATGTCGATCGACGGCGTTGTGTCAAATGAAGATCGGTGGATGACGTTAAGCGAAGAGATTTTTGAAGATTATTTGGAGTATTACCAGTCGTTGGAGGCGATCATCATCGGGGGCCATTCCTATTCCTCTATGGCGCACTATTGGCAAAATGCGGAGCAATCGTCCCATTCCCCGCTCGAACGAGCTATAGCCGAACGAATGAACGCGCTTCCCAAAGTTGTCATTTCCCGCTCGCAATTGGACCTAGTATGGAGAAATTCGGAGCAGATCTTAGCCATTGACGATGAATCCGTCGCTCGTGAAATCGGCAAACTGAAACAAAGGGCCGGAAAAATTTCCGTCGAGAGCGGGGTTGGAACGTGGCAGCGATTGATCCGGCAGGATCTTTTCGACGAGCTTTGGCTGCTCGTTCATCCTGTGGTGGCTTCTGACGGAGAGAAACTGTTCGCTTTGGCCGACAAGCCATTTTCCATGAATCTAAGCGGCAGCAAAATATATAAGAACGGCGTCGTCGGATTGCATTATCAGAAATAGAACTTTCTTAAGGGGTTGTCTCTGTCATCTTGGATGATGTTTGAGACATCCCCTTTCGTTTTCTATTTTCATTGTTTTCCGTTTCTTCTTACTGTCTTTAACGCACCGCTCCAAGCGATTAGTTGATCAAGCATTTGATTGGCATTATTGGCATGGTAATGGGCCGGTTTGAAGGATTTCATATTGTCGAAATCCGTCATAAGCGAGAAAGTTACCGCCGTGCGTACATCTGCAATTTGAAGCTCTCCCAGAATAAGACGAAGATTTTCGATCGCGCGCGCACCGCCCAGGCCGCCGTAAGCGACAAAGCCGGCTGCCTTGTTGTATGCTTCCGAATGCAAGTAATCGAGCGCATTTTTCAATACTCCCGATGTGGCGTGATTATATTCCGGCGATACGAAAATATAACCGTCAAAGGAAGCCATTTTATCCGACCAGGCTGTCATCGCCGCATTGGCATCGATTTGCATCGCTTCAGGTACGGCTGCACCCAAAAACGGCAATGGGTATTCAACAAGATCCACAAGTTCATAAGCGACATCATCGTTTCGTTGCACCGCAAAATCATACATCCATTGTGCCACAGCTGCACCGTTTCGACCTTGACGCGTACTCCCGATTATGATTCCGATTTTCAACATGGAATTTCCCCCTCAATCATGTGTCCTCGGAATCATTTTATAACGGTTTTTAAATAATTAATAATATATATTTATACATCTATTCATAACTTATAGTATATCAATTAAGCTGCGATGACAGAGCAGCGGGACTTCTGTTCGAATGATATAAATACGGTGTCAACGCATTTTGTTGAAACTTTTTCCAATTCCCCCTTGAATCGCACGTAACGTGTTGTTTTATACTTGGATTAGATGAATAAAGGGGTGAAAAAATGTACTCAATCGGTCAATTGTCCAAAAAAACGGGGGTCACGGTCAGAACGCTCGACTATTACGACGAGATCGGCCTGGTCGTTCCTTCCTCCTCCACAGACGGAGGCCATCGCTTATATAGCGAGAACGACGTTTTACGATTGGAACAGGTTTTGGCTCTGAAGTATATGGGCTTTCCCTTGCGGCAAATCAAGAAGATTTTAAAAGAGTCTACCGTATCGTGGCAGCAATCGATCGCTCAGCAATTAGGAATGGTGAAACAGCAGCAAATCCGGCTGCAGGCGCTTGAAAGAGCTTTGGAAGGCGTCCTCTACTCGATAGAATTCGAGGGTGAAGTGAAGTGGCCGATCGTTTTTGAAACGATCCGCTTGTTTCATCATGACCCGGAGATCGCCTTCCGTATGTTAAACAAATATTTTCCCTGCGAAGAGACCGAGGAAATACTTCGTTTGAACGATCGATTGACGAAAGAAGAACTGCGCGGATGGTTTCATATTATTCAGGACATTCAAGCCCATCTCCATGAGGACCCCGGCTCGGATCTAGCCCAGGCCTTGGCCGATAAATGGCTGGACCAAGTACGGAGCATGTTCGGAACGGATGAATCCCGCCTGGATAAAATGTGGGAGGTTGTCAAAGACCGGAAGGACGGCATCCCTTTCTACCCGTTGAATGCGGAAGTCGTTCATTTCATCGAACGTGCGATGGCGATTAAGGAGCAGCGTAACGAAGCGCAGGCGGAGGTGGAGCGATGATCCTTGACGTGAACGGGTTAACGAAAATATTCCCCGGACCGAACCGGACGCAAGTTGTCGCCAACGACCGGCTTACCTTTCAGATCGGGGAAGGAGAAATTTTTGGATTGTTAGGGCATAACGGGGCCGGAAAAACGACGATCGTCAATCAAATTTTAGGTTTATTAACTCCTGACGACGGTGAAATCACTTTAATGGGTAAATCGGTTATCACATCGCCAATGCACGCAAGAGCGATCTGTTCAGTACAGCCTCAATCGCAAGTGTCATTAGGATTCCTTACGCCGACGCAGGCCGTTACGCTTATGGGAAAAATGCGGGCGGGATCCAAATTTGATCCGAAGCGGATGAACAGATTGTTCGACATGTTGGATATGGGCGAATGGGCAAACAAAGAAGGCCAAAAACTGTCGGGCGGCATCCGCAGGTTGACGGCTTTTTGCATGGCGGTCATCACCCCTGGCAAATTGGTCATCCTTGACGAGCCGACCAACGATGTCGATCCCGTTCGCAGACGTTATCTATGGCAAGCGATTCGGGAAATAACCCGCGATGGAACTTCCGTCATTTTAGTAACGCATAATGTCGTTGAAGCCGAGAAGGCAGTCGATCGAATTGCGATCTTGGATAAAGGAAAGTTTCTCGCGCAAGGGACGCCTTCCGAAATCAAAAGCGCCGTCAGCGATCGAATGCGGCTGGAGATTCGATGGAATAAAGAGTTGGCCGATTCCGATATGCCGGATTGGGCACGCATCACTTATCGCAACGGCAATCAGATGCTATGCTCCCTTCAACCTTCTTTGGCGCCGCTTGCGATTCGTTGGGCGGCGGAACAAGTCGATCAAGGCTTTATTCTGGATTATTCCTTATCCCCCACGACGATGGAAGATGTATATATCGAATTGACTGTCGGAAAGGAGAAGTCCAATGAGCCATCTGTTCAATCAGTATAAATACGTGTTTCAAATGCAGTTTCTTAGAAATTCGGGATATTTGTTTTTCTTTGCTCTCATTCAAATTTTGCTGGCGATCGGAATTGTCATCGGGCTTACTTATATCATTCCCGACCCGAGTCCGGACAGCATCCTGTTTCTGGCGACCGGTGCGCCTACGCTCATTTTGATCGTGACCGGAATGGTTATTTTGCCGCAGCAAATCGGTACGGCGAAATCGGACGGATTCATGGAGTTTATGCGGACGTGGCCGATCCATCGCGGGATCATTCTTGGAGCGGATACGACGTTATGGCTATGCATTACGATTCCGGCAATCGCCGTTTCTTCCGTCGTCGCGCATTTGATGTTTCAACCCGGATACGATGTATCTTGGACCGTCATTCCAGCCCTTCTTATGATTGCATTAACTTCGATTGGCGTCGGATACGGCCTGTCCTACCTCCTATCCCCGGAAAATTCGCTTGCGATTTCCCAGGTGATCGTGTTTGGCGCGCTTATGTTTTCACCGGTCAATTTCCCGATGGAGCGATTGCCGGAATGGCTTCAAGCATTGCATCAAGTGTTGCCGATCTACTCTATGGCGGAAGTGATGCGATCCTCTTTGGCCGCCTCTGCCTTCACGGCCAGTACGGGCAACTATATCAATTTGCTTCTATGGTGTATAGCAGGCTACGGAGGCGCTATTTATATTTTAAATAAAAAATAAGTATACTGGATCTGTGCAACCTATTGGATCATGGAAGGAGAACGCCGCTTTGGACGAAATTGCAAAAGGAACGAACGGATGTATTATGCGGTTATTTTTACAAGCAAACGAACTCCGGGAGATCGCGGTTACAGTGCGATGGCCGACAAAATGGAGCAGCTTGCCTCCCGGCAGCCCGGCTTCCTAGGCGTGGAAAGCGTAAGGATTCGGCGGGAGTCGGCGATACAGCCGTAGATCGCCGGGAATACATGTACGATTGCAGGCTTTCCTCCCAAGCGGAGGGCTGACGACCCGTCGGGCTGCTAACGAAACGTATATACGCTAATCGCCTGTAAATCGCCTTGTTGCTGGTGTCACGAAACTATAACGGTGGCGAATTATGAAATTGATCTGATCGCAGTCTTATTCCGTATGTTATAATTTGGGATGAATCATACAGACGCTCCCCAGGAGGCCATAACAATGAACAAAATAACCACCGTCCTGAAACATCATTATGACATCGATGCGATAGACGTTTCGCCGCAGCAAGGCGGCTGGTCGGCGCTCGCCTATAAAGTGACAGGCAACGGGCATGCCTGCTTCTTAAAGGTATATGAAAAAAGCAGAGCCTCCACCCCGAAATGGACGGCATTAATCGACCAATATGTGCCGATCTTGATTTGGCTTTTCCGCCATAGCGGCTTAAAGGGCAAAATTCCCGTACCATTGCCGACAAATTCCGGCCAATATAAATGTGAAGACGACGATGGCATTTATTTGCTTTATGACTATATCGAGGGGGAGACGATCGGCGACCGCGCCCTAACCGCGGAGCAAGTTGAAGAACTCGCGCGCATCGTCGCAGAGCTTCATCGTTACGGGGAAGACATCCCTCTCGACACGGATGCGATCAAGGAACATTTCGAAGTGCCGTTCTTGCGGCAGCTTAGGAACGCGTTGAGTAATGAGTTTCATCATATTCCTAACGATATACAATTATTGATAACCCCTTATACGGATCGATTCATAGAGTTGGCCGATACCGTTGATCGTCTGTCTGTTCGTTTGAGGAACAGCAATGTAAAAATGACTCTCTGCCACACCGATATTCATCCTTGGAATTTGATGCAATCCGGGCGGCGGCTGCTGCTGATCGATTGGGAAGGTTTGAAATTGGCGCCTGTTGAAGCGGATATGATGTTTTTCGTTGAAGAGCCGTACTATGATGAATTTATGAGCGTCTACCGGAAATATCATAAAAGCTATGCGATCAATCCCGATGCCCTGCAGTTTTATCAATGGAGACGAAAATTGGAAGATATATGGGAATGGCTGGAGCAACTGCTGTTTGACAGTCAAAATGCGGAAGAAAGAAAGGTAACCGTAAATTATTTAACGCAAGAACTGAAAACGATCATGGATCATTGATCTGTAGTGAAAGGAGAAACTATGAGTGCATCTGAAATAAAAATGAGTTCCGTCATCCCGATCCTGCGTATATTCGATGAAGGAAAGGCAAAGGAATTTTACTTGCGATTTTTACCGTTTACGTTGGATTGGGAGCATCGATTCGAGGCAAACTTGCCGTTATATATGCAAATCTCCTTTCAAGACTGTATCTTGCATCTTTCAGAGCATCATGGGGATTGCTGTCCCGGTTCCGCCATTCGAATTCAGGTCGACAATATCGAGGAATTGCATCGAACAATGATTTCCCGAGAGTATCCGTTCGCTCGCCCCGGGATCGAAACGACGCCATGGGATACGTTGGAACTTTGTGTCATCGATCCGTTCGGGAACCGAATTCTGTTCTATCAAGAGATTTCTCCCGACGAAGAACGATAGGCGTCAAAAGGGAAGCGAACGGATAGTCTTTTTTACTAAGATCGCTGCCGCATACGCATGAGCGCCGTCGCCAACATTCCCGCCGCAAGGCCCCAAATCGCATTGGTGACGAGAACGCCGACGATTCCGAACGGGTTGGTCAAAGGTCCTTGCAGCTGACCGGTAAGGATCGGCGATAGAACGGCGCTCACGACGATGGCGAATACGCCGTAGGAAATCCCGACCAGCAGCAAAGTAAGTAGAGGTTGCGTTACACGTGCGAATACAACGGCAGCGATCCAAACGGCGGTAATGACGATCGTTGCCGCAATGCTGGCGAAGGGCTGTCCGATCGCCTCCAGCCAGCCCAGCATGCTCATGACCGGCCGCAATAAGGCCAAGGCGCCGAGCCCCGCAATGAGCGGCCATTGCCGCTTTGCTTCCCCGAACGATTTCGTTGATTCACGATATGAATATGCCATTCCATATCCACTCCTTATCCGTCATTCGTTGCAACGAGTTCCCTTATCGAAGCGTCACTCGCTCAACATATCATCATTTTACCAGCAACATGTTGTGAACTTATGACGAACCGGTACGGGTTCGATGAAATTGGAATAACGAATAAAGAAGCGCTTGAAGGCAGAGCAGATTATGGATTCGGATAGCTTGCCCGAAGAAACGCGACGGATTGTGTAATTAACGCCCGCAACACATCGACATCGATATCCGCGATTTTATTAATATAAACGCAAGCCTTCCCCGCCGTATGTTTTCCGAGTCTCTGCAATAATTGTTCCCGTTTCGTGTCGCCCGTCGCAAAGTACAAGCTGATTTTGCTTTTGCGGGGCGAGAAGCCGACCAGCGGCGCATCGCCTTCGTGGCCGGAATCGTATTTATAATGATAGGAGCCGAACCCGATTATGCTCGGTCCCCACATTTTCGCTTCATACCCTGTCGTTTCCGTGAAAATATCGAGCAGCCGATAAGCGTCCTCGCGTTTTTTGACATTTTCGACGCTTTCGATAAACTCGATGACGCTGTTCTCTGTTTGCTTTGTTTTCAATTCGTACAAATGCGATCCCTCCCCTTTATCCGGAATGTACGATTCGCCCTTGCACCATCGTCCATTGCACGTCAAACCGCTCGTCGAGCAATGCGAGATCGGCTTGGCAACCGGGAGCGATCCGGCCCGTGCGCGGGTTTCCAAGAATGTCCGCCGGCGTGGTCGAAGCCATTTGCACGGCATCGGTCAAAGGAATGCCGAGCTCGACCGCCAATTGCAGCGATTGATTCATCGTAATGGTGCTCGATGCCAGCGTTCCGTCTTTCAAACGGGCGATCCCGCCGACAACCTCGACTTGATGACCTCCGAACGTATAAATGCCGTCGCCCAATCCCATCGCTTGCAGCGCGTCCGTAATCAATACCATCTTCTGCGCTCCTTTCATGCGATGCATCATGCGTACGATCGCAGGATGCAGGTGGACGTTATCCACAATCGCTTGAAGGCTCACATGCTCTTCCTCGAAAGCGGCGACGATCAGGCCGGGATCGCGATGGTGAATCGGCCGCATGCCATTGAAGCAATGCGTTACATGGCTGGCTCCTTCGGCAAACGCCCGCTTCGCCTCTTCGTAAGTAGCGTCGGAATGGGCAACCGCAACGATAACGCCACGCTCCTGCAAATAGGAAATCATCTCCATCCCGCCGGGCAATTCGGGGGCGATCGTCACCATTTTAATCGATGAACCCGCTTCCGTGAAAATTCGTTTCATTTCATCGACATCGGGATGGCGGAGAAATTGCTCGTTCTGCATCCCTTTCCGTTTCCGGTTCAAGTACGGGCCTTCCAAATGAATCCCCGCAATGACGGCTCCCTCTTCCTTGCCGGCGGTCCGCTTGACGCTGCGAATCATGCCGAGCAAATCTTCGATCGTCGAGCTCACCGAAGTCGCCAGAAACGACGTGCAGCCGCTTGCCGCGCATGCCCGCGATACTTGCTGGATGCTCTGTTCCGTGCCGTCCATCATGTCGTAGCCGTTCGCTCCGTGAATATGAACGTCGATCATCCCGGGAATGAGCATGAGCCCTTTGCCGTCGATCATCTCGCAGTCTTGAGCTTGAGCAGGAAATATCGGTCCCGTTTCGACCTTCTCGATCAGTCCGTCCCGAATCCAGACGGCAGCCGGCCATAGCACGGAATCCCCGCATATGGCGCGGACCGGATAGATGACTTTGCGATTCATCGAGTTCCCCTCCCCTTCTCGCTTCCATCTTTACGTCTATTGTAAGTTGTCTAAATGTATTTATCAAACCGATACGTTGCGATCATCGCGAGGACAACGCAAATGCCGTGCTCCGGCGAGATTACGATCGATCCTCCCCGCTGTCCCGCTCCATCGCCGCTTTGAGATCGTCCCGTACGCTTCGCCCCCATAATGGAACTCCTGACCGATATGCGGCCCGTCCGGTTAAATGCCCGGCTACCGGCGAAGTAATGAAGACGAAGACGATGCCGAGAAGGAGCTTCGCGTTGACTTGTTCCAGATGGATCAAGAAATACAGGAACGCCCCGGCCAACACGCATAGCACGCCGAGCGTCGCGCTTTTGGTCGCGGCATGCGACCGCAAATAAACGTCAGGCAGCCGAATGAGCCCGAATGCGCTTAATAAGCTGAGCAAAGCGCCGATTACAACGAGCAATGCGACGGCATGCTCAACGATCGTCTTCGCCATCTCCCCGTTCAATGACAACGCCCCTTTCGATATATTTGGCAAATGCCGTCGTTCCGATAAAGGTAAGAATTCCGATCAACAAAATAATATCGATATAGACTCCGGTTTGCTGCATCATGCATATGACCGCCACCATCGCCAGCAGATGAATTCCGATCGCGTCCAAAGCGATCATCCGGTCGGCCATGGACGGCCCTGCGAGCAGCCGATATAGGCAGCCGACCACGGCCAACGATATCATACCTAGAGATGCAAGCAGCATAGCGGATATCATGACCGGGTCACCTCCATAATCGCTTTTTCGAATGTTCCTTTAATTTGCTCGGACAGCAATGTCGCATCGTCCAAATCCATAGCGTGAATATATAAAGTGCGCGCATCGCGCGACACTTCCAAAGTGAGCGTGCCCGGCGTCAAACAGATCAGGCAGGACAAGAGCGTCACTTCCCAATCGGATGCAAGATCCGTCGAATGCGCGAATATGCCCGGTCGGACGGCAAGCTTCGGCCGAATCAATTGCCGAACGACCTCGAAGCCGGAAATTAGCAATTCCTTCAGAAACAGGAGCAGCAAAGCGGCGACGGCCCAACATTTTTTCACATAGAAAGCATGCGGCCAAAATCGCCTTAACCCGCCGATCAGCAGCATCCCGATGACGAATCCGGCCGCAAATCCGGCAACCGACCGGTCATTGTGCAGAAACATCCATATGAAAGCGATGCAAAGGTTCAGCAACAGTTGCAATGCCATTTTGCCCTTCTCCCTTCAGTACTGATTCGATATAATGCTCCGGGTGCGCCAGTCCCTCTCCTGCTTGCGCCACGAACGAATACGCCCAGTCGGCTCCGATTCCAAACAGGAGCATCACGACGAACAGGCCGAGCGCCGCGTGCTGCATCCATTGCCCGCTCCTTCTCCGTTTCGCCGGACCGGATTTCTCCCGCCCCCAGAACGCGTGCATAAAGATGTTCATCATAGAGTACAGCACGATCAAGCTGGACAGCAGCGCGACGGCGGAAAACCAGTAGAACCCTTCGCCCAATCCGCCCCGGATCATCAGCGCTTTCCCGGGGAACCCGCTCAGCGGCGGCACGCCGACCATCGCCAGCGCCGTCACGAAAAACATCCAGCCCAGCAAGGGATAACGCCCGATGAGCCCGCCCATTTCCTTCACGTCGTCGGTGCCGGCTCTTGCGGCGATCATGCCGCCCAGGAAAAAGACGAGCGCTTTGGCAACCATATCGTGCAGCAAATAAAAAACGACGCCTTGCAGCGAGTCTTTGGCGGCAACCGCCAGTCCGAAAGCGATAAATCCGACGCTCACGATCACATTGTAATTAAGAATGCGTCTTATATCGGTATACGCCACGGCGCCCAATCCCCCCAAGATCATCGTCGCCGCCGCCATCCAGCCGATCCATCGGTGCGTCATATTGGGGTCGTGATAAAAAATAAGGGTAAATACGCGGATCAAAGCGTATAATCCGACTTTCGTCAACAAGGCGCCGAACAAGGCCGTTACCGCCGCAGGCGGAGCTCCGTAAGAGCCCGGCAGCCAAAAAAACAGAAACAAGCCCGCCTTCAATGAAAATACGATTAAAAACAATACGGCGATGACGTTTACAATGCCGCCCTGCCCCGCTTCGGCGATCCGAACGGATAAATGGGCGATATTCAGCGTTCCGGCAACTGAGTACAAATAAGCGATCGCAGTGACGAACAGCGTGGATGAAACGATATTGATCAAAATATATTTCAACGTTTCCCTCAATTGCCGCCTCGTTCCTCCCAGAACGATCAGCGCATACGAAGCGATCAGCATCACCTCGAAGCAGACGAACAAATTGAACAGATCCCCGGTCAGAAACGAACCGGTCACCCCTGCAAGCAAAAAATGAAAGAACGGATAAAAATAATGCTTCTCCCTGCGCCGGCCGATGCTGCGAAACGAATAGACCAAACAAGCGGCGCCAACGACCGCAGTCGTAAACACCAGCAAAGCGGCGAACATATCCGCGACGAACACGATGCCGTAAGGCGGGATCCATCCGCCCATACGGAGCGTCTGGATGCCGCCGGTCCGGACTTGGCATACAAGCAAGCAGGCCGCGGCGATATTCGGCACCGCCGCGATCGCGCTAATCAAGCGTTGCATGGCGATATTCTCTTTCAACAATACGAGCACGACAGCGGCGCACAGAGGGATGAGCAGCGGCAGCACGATCCAGTTATTCATCTTCTTCCCCCTTCAGTTCTTCCATATTGTCTGTGCCCAAAGTTTGATATCCCCGATAGGCAAGCACGAAGAAGAACGACGTTACGCCGAAGCTAATGACGATCGACGTCAATATTAACGCTTGCGGCAGCGGGTCGGCATACGGCGCCGGCGCTTGCCCGAGCAGCGGCGCGGCGCCTGCCTTCAAGCCCGACATCGTCAGCAGCAGCAAATGGACGCCGTGCGTAAGCAGCGATGTCCCCAGAATGATGCGAAGCAAGCTTTGGGACAAAATGAGGTATACGCCGACGGCGAAGACGAGGCCGATGGCAAGCGACATGAGCAGTTCCATAACTAGATGTCCCTCCCGATCGTAAAGATAATGCTCATCGCCACGCCGACGACGGCCAAATAAACGCCGAAATCAAACAATGTCGCCGTAGCCAGCTCCGTTTCACCCAATAGCGGCAAGTGAAAATGCCCGAACGTATGGCTGAGGAACGGCGCGCCGAATACGAAAGAGCCGATCCCTGTCAGAAACGCCGTAAGCAGTCCGAACGCCATCGCTTTGCGGAAGTCGACCGGAACGACGAGATGGAACATATTCATGCCGAAGGCGATGGACAACAGCACGAAAGCCGCCGCCGTCATGAGCGCGCCGATAAATCCGCCTCCCGGTTCGTTATGCCCGGCGAAGAACAAATAGAATGAAAAAGTTAAAATGATGAAAATCGCTACTTTGGAAATGGTCCGCAAAATGACATCATTGCTTCTCGGATAACGGAAGTTCCTTGCCGGAGCGCGAAGTCCCATCGCGTGCGAATCCATCTGCAGCTTGATCATCGCGTAAATTCCCAACGAAGCGATGCCGAGCACCACAATTTCGAGCATCGTATCAAAGCCGCGAAAGTCGACGAGAATGACGTTGACCACATTTTTGCCGCCGGCCGACCGGTAGCTTTCTGCAAGAAAAAAATCGGAGATGGACGGAAACTTCCGCTCGCCTGCGGCCCCTAAAGCAAGAAACGTTACAACGGCTCCCACGCCGACCGCAATGACCGCATTGGCCAGTTTGAACCGTAATGCCGTCATTTCTTTGCTTAATTTGGGCAGATGAAAAAAACAAAGCAGAAACAGCGTGACCGATACCGTCTCGACAATCATTTGGGTCAAAGCCAAATCCGGCGCCCGGAATAAAACGAACAGCAGTGTGACCATATATCCGATCGCACCGGTGAAGATAATCGCCGCAAGCCGCGTTCGCGCAAGCGGCACGGCCATGGCCGCAACGATCATAACAGCGACGATGACCGTCTCATACAACGAAACCGGGGCGAGCTCCGACATCGCGTAGCGGATCATCCGGCCCGAGCCGAGCATCGCCAAAGCCAAGGCGGCAATCATAAACGTAAAGATGTACAGCAAATAACGGCGGACGGATCCTGTCATATAGGCGCCCGTCAGCCGATGCGCCGCACTCTCCAGCGCCCGAAGCCCGCGATCGTACATCCGATTCAGCGCACCGGGGCTCGCTTGAAGGCGATGGATCGCATCCAGCCGGCCGTACAATCGGTACAAGACGGTCCCGACTGCGACGACTCCGATCGTCATCCTCAGCTCGGGCGTAAAGCCGTGCCATAAATCGATCGAGACGAGATATCGCTCCCCCTGCCCCGGCAAGCCGGGAAGAATCGACGACATCGCCGGCTCGATGAGCGAATATGACAACAGATTCGGGAACAGGCCGAACGTGACGGCAAGCGAAGCGAGAACGACCGGAGGAATCAGCATCCCTAACGGAGCTTCATGCGGCTCCCGCTTCAGCTTCGCGGCTTGCAATCGGCCCGTAAACGTTCGGAACAGCAAAATCATGCTGTACAAAAACGTAAACACGCTGGCGATCCAAGCGATTGCCGGAAAGGCCAAACTCCAGGTTCGCATATTCCAGAAGTCCATCCGCAGCGCATTCAACGCCGCGGTAAAAAACATCTCCTTGCTCAAAAAACCGTTAAGGCCCGCCATCGCGAACGTTCCGGCCAGGGCGGCGGAGAACGTGACCGGCATGACGGCCATCAGCCCTCCCAGCTTGCGGATATCCCGGGTCCCCGTCTCGTGATCGACAATGCCGGCAACCATGAACAAAGTTCCTTTGAACACAGCATGATTGATCAGATGGAAAACGGCTGCCATCGTCGCTTTGGCATAGATCAGCGGATTCGTTCCCGCTTGCAAGTGATAGGCGGACGCGGAACCGAGGCCGAGCAAGCACATAATGAGCCCCAGTTGGCTAATCGTAGAGAAAGCCAGCATCGCCTTCAAATCCTTCTGTTGAAACGCCCGGTAAGATCCGTACAATAAGGTGACCAATCCCAGACCCGAGACGATCCAGAACCATTCCGCCCGTCCGGCGAATATCGGGCTGAACCTGGCAACCAGATAGAGGCCCGCTTTCACCATCGTCGCCGAGTGCAAATAGGCGCTGACCGGAGTCGGGGCTTCCATCGCGTCCGGGAGCCAAATATGAAACGGAAATTGGGCCGATTTCGTAAACGCCCCGAGCAGCATCAGCAGCATCGCGGGAAGGAACAGCTTATGGCTTGCTATGCCTTCTAGTTGCCCGGCAATTTCCCTCAAGCTGAACGTGCCCGTCATCATGTATAAAAGAAGGAATCCGGCGAACATGGCGAAACCGCCGAAAACGGTAATGAGCATCGATTTTTGCGCACCGTATTTCGACTTCGCTCTTTGATGCCAAAATGCGATCAGCAAAAACGAAGCGATGCTCGTCAATTCCCAAAAGCCGTATAAAACCATCAAATTATCCGATAAGACGACGCCGAGCATCGCGCCCATGAACAAAAGCAAATAGACATAGAACGGCGCCAGCGCTTCTTTGGTTTGATCCAAATAATAAATCGAATACAACACAACCAGCGAACCGATTCCGGTTATGAGCAAGGCGAACAACAAGCCAAGCCCGTCGAGATAAACCGTCAGGTCGATCCCGAGCGAAGGAATCCATGGAACGGTTGCGGCCCTATTTCCGCCCGCGGCGACGGCGGGGATTCGGCTCAGGAAGAAAGCAAACAATACGATCGGTCCGGGCAATACGAACCAGCCCGCATGGATGCGCCTCATCCGCCGATACAGCAGCGGCGCCAATAGAGCAAGCGCGAAAGGCGTTATGATCGCGGCATGAAGCAATGACAAATCCGCCCCTCCTTACTAATCTTTTCGTATCCCTTAGTTCTTCCTAAAATACCCAAAGATTATGCTTCGGAACAGATCGCGTATAAAAAGCGTGCGCCCAGGGATTACTCTAAAGGGAAAGGAGCGTTCGCCTGCCATGTTATCGCGAAAAATAACGGTTTGCATAGTCGTTTTCCTGCTGATTGTGATCGGAGGAGCGGTGTTGGACCGAAACGTCCGTATTCGCTATGTTGCGCCTTCCTCGCTTACGCCGGGGGATGAAAGCATTACGGTCCGATCCTATCGCCAACAGGAGGGAATCGAAGGCTTGCAGCCTTTTCTTCCGCGCGAATACGTGAAAATGATTCGCCGTGATGCGGAACCCGAACCTAAAAAAAGGAATTGACGATAAGTAAATAAGGATGTTTTATAAACTTAAATCAAGATATTAAACCGTTTACAACGCATATCTTGTTTTATTTTTTCTTTTTATCCCTGTTTTAAGTATAGTTTATAAACTTAAGAGGTGGAATTACGACAGAAAGAAGTGTGATTACAGGCAATGGAAGTACATCTGCCCAGTACAATCCGCAAAATGAACAAGGAAATTGTACTGAATATCATTAAAGATATGGGCCCCATATCGCGTACGGAAATCGCCAAGCATTCCGGAATCACGAAAGCAACCGTCTCCGATATCGTCAAATCGCTCATCGAGGAAAAGCTTATCTTTGACGAGAAGGAAGACGCGGACGTCAGCAAACGCGGAACCAAGCTTCATTTTTCCAAAAACGCGGCTTATGGCATTGCGGTCGACTTAGGCGGAACGACGATTCATTTCGGGCAGTTTAATCTAGCGGGCGAATGCTTGGCCGAACGAACGGTTGCAACGTATGATCTTGAATCAAGCCAAGCTTTTCTGGAGCAAATGGCGGCCGATATGGAAGCCTTTATTCGCGGGTCGGGGCTGGATCCGCAGCGTCTATCCTTTATTAGCATCGCTACTCCCGGCATCGTCGATCCCGCATCGGGCGTCGTCATCGAAGGCTCCCCCAACTTGCCCGGCTGGAACAATATCGGATTGGCGCAATTTTTCACCGATAAGTTCCATGTACCCGTTGCGATCGAGAACGACGTGCGGGCTTCGCTGATCGGCGAAATGTATGCGGGAGCGCTCCGGCACTTAAACTCCGCGGTATTGATCGGGATCGGGACGGGATTAGGTTCCGCCGTGCTGATTGACGGCAAAGTCATACGAGGCGCCAACAACGCCGCCGGCGAAATCGGTTACATGTTGTTTCAAACGAATCAATTGTACGATCCGTCCGCCAAAGGACATTTTGAAACGATCTGTTCGGGGTCCGGCCTGGAAGCCGCCGCTTATTCATTATTTCAACGAAAAATTTCGGCAAAGGAATTATTTATTCTGGCGGCTCAAGGCAACTTGCAGGCAAAATACGTCATTGATCGATTCGAAGATCATCTGGCCATGGGAATCCTAAATATTGTCGCGGTATTGAATCCGGAAAAAATTGTACTGATGGGCGGAGTGACGAAATCGATATCGCTCGACAGGATCAAGGAAAAAGTCGGTCTTCATACGTCCGGAGTAACCGCCCTCTCCATCGAAATTTCAAACATGCAGCATCATTCCGCCTTGCAAGGCATTGCGATTTTAGGGTTGAATCAAGCTTTTCCTTCGTTGCAATTTATGAAAGACAAGCAAATATACTAAGAAGGAGCGTGTAGCAACATGCCAGGCATTCAATTGCATCCTCACGATATCGTCGATGAAGGTATGCCGCAAATTATTTCGTACATGAAAAAGCTGCAAGACGTACGCTACGTTTTTCCCGAAGTGAATACGATTTTCGAGAGAAACCCTTATCCCGTCGGAATATTGCCGCGGAACCCCGTACACGAGGTCGTCTACGGCACAGGCACAATGCATGCGATTTTGCCCTCTTACGAAAATGCGGGGCTCGATCAACGCAGAGAACCCGGCCTGTCGGCCGATCGCGACCCGCTCATGATCATCAAGGACGCCATGCGGGACGAACCGTTCGAGGTCATCCCTTGGTTGAATATATTGAACGGACATTTTGAAGGGCCGTTGCTAGCGAATAATTTGGTCACGGATGTGGACGGCAATGTCATCCCCCACTGGCTGTGCCCGAATGCGCCCGATGTGATCGATTTCTGGGAGAAAGCGTTCGTAGACTTATACCAGCGTTACGGATTCGCTACCTATATGATCGATCGGATCCGGTATCCGGATTGGGCGGGCCAGGAAGTCAATCCGAAAGGATTGTTGACTTGCTTCTGCTCCCATTGCCAAAGCAAAATGACCGGGCAAGGCTTAGACGTTAAAGCGATAAAAGAGTCGCTCCGAACCTTCGCCGCCCAATTGAAAGATAAACATTTCGACGACGCTGTCGCTTATTTCGGACAAAATACCCACATCCGGTCCTGGATCGCTTTTCGCCAAGAAAGCGTATCCGGTTTCGTAGAACGTCTGATCGCTCGGGTTAGAAAAGTGAACGACGCCTTTGCGATATGGCTGGATCTATGGCCTCCGGCGTACAGTTGGATGCTGGGGCAAAATTATGCAAGCATTACGAAGCTCTCCCCCGCTTTGAAGCATTTTCCTTATCACAAGCTGGGCGGAGGCGCCGACGTGCAAGGCCTGATCGAATATGTAGCCCATACGGAAGAAGAACGGGAAGCGGCTTTTCGGGCGTTCAAAACGTTCTTTAGCCTGCCGTACGATGTATCGTATGAAACCTTTAAGGCCGAAGGATTTCCAATCCGGTTCGTCGCCGACCAGAACAATCTCGTCCGCGAGTTGTCCGATTCCCGGACGCGTATTTTCAGCGGCATTCAAATGTGGAATCTGACTCCCGACAATTTGATCGAAGCGGTGAAAGCCGGCGAGAACAGCGCCGCGGACGACCTTCTTTATTATTGCTACGGCTGGGCCGCAGACGAGCTGTTCGACGCTATCCAACGACATCGAGAGAAAGGAACGAACTAACCATGCAAAAAATTCAACGCCCTATCATCTTCTTTTTGATTTTCGCCACCATGTTCGTGCTGGGCGGCATTCAAAACACGAAAGGCATTATATTGGAAAAAGTGCAAAACGATATCCAATTGGATATTAGCCAAGTCGGTGTCATGGTTTCCGTGTTCCAAATCGGATTTTTGCTTGCCAGTCTGATCGCCGGCATTTTGGCGGACCGCAAAGGCATCAAATTCGCCATGGGAATCGGCACCGTCCTGATGATCATCGGCTTGATCGGGACAGGCGCCGCGTATACGGTCGCTTTCTTTCTCGGATTTTATCTCATCGTCGGGCTTGGCATCGGGTCGATGACCGTATCGGTCGCTACCCTCATTCCCACCTATTTCAAAGAACGGGCGGGGGTCATCTTTAATTTGGCCAATGCGTTGTTCGGCGTAGGGATGATCGTAACCCCGCTGATCTTAAATGCCATTTTCGCTCAAAATATAAGCTGGCGCTTTTTCTATCTCGGGGTTTCGGTGATTATCGCGATCATTCTATTCGCGCTGTTGTCCTTTAAGCCCGATAAACCGTCCTCCGCTCAAGCGCAAGATAAGGTTACCGTAAAATCGGTCCTGCAATTGTTTCAAAACAGGCAAATTTTACTCGTTATTTTATTCATTCTGTTCTATGTCGCAGCGGAGGCCGGGTTTTTGAATTTCTTCCCGATTTTCTATACTTCGCTTGACATTGCAGGAATGGATGCCGCTCATAAAGCGGCGACGGCCGGATATATCATTGCAAGTTTCGCTTTCTTGTTCACGATCGGCCGTTTCGTAGGCGGATTGATCATCTATAAGCTTGGCGAAAGACGCACCCTGATCGCTTTCTCCCTGTTTGCCTTGCTTTCATTAATCGCCGGCCGGATCTTCGTGACCGACTTCAGTTATGTCATGATGTTGTTCGGTCTCGCCATGTCCGTCTTGTTCCCGACGGCGCAAGGCATTGCGTCCAAATTGACGAAGCAAGCCGGCTCTTTGCAAGGCTTAATCTATGTCGCATCGGGACTTGGCGGAGCCGTCGTCGGCATCGTCATCGGACAAGTGTCCGAAGCTTTCGGGATCGGCAACGGATTTAATTTGCTGATCGTGTTTACCGCACTCATCAGTATTTTCGCCTTCATGATTCGAACGCCGAAAGCTTCCGATCAATAAGGGCAAGCAGCCGCAACCAAGAGGCGAATACGTTTAAACGCGTTTACTCGCCTCCCTTTTCCCACTACGTATCGAGCATCTTTCCATAAAATATTTCATCCATCTCCGTCATCAACTTTTCGGTCATTTCCTTCTGCTCTTCCTCCGTTAACGTATCCTTCGTATATCCGAACAAATAATTGTCCAGTTCGAATTCTCTAAGCTTGCACTTGGTATGGAATATATGTTCCTGATAAATATTGACATCGATCATATCGAATTGGGAGATAATGTCTTCGGGGATATAATTTTGGATCGACGCGATCTCGTGATCGACGAACAATTTACGGCCGCTAATATCCCTCGTAAATCCCCGAACCCGATAATCCATCGTCATAATATCCGTATCGAACGACCGGATCAAATAATGCAACGCTTTGAGCGGCGATATTTCTCCGCAAGTGGACACGTCGATATCGGCGCGAAACGTGCTGATTCCTTCGCTCGGATGGTATTCCGGATACGTATGCACCGTAATATGGCTTTTATCCAATTGCATGACGACCGCTTCCGGCATCGGCGCCGAAGAATCGGCCGGAACTTCGACGACGGGACCTTCCGAGACAAGCACCGTTACGCTCGCTCCTTGCGGGATATAGTCTTGTTTGGCAACATTAACGATATGGGCCCCGATCATCTCCGATACGTTCGTCAATATGTTCGTCAACCTCTCGGCATTATACTGCTCGTCGATATATTCGATATACGCTTTCCGCTCTTCTTTTGTCTTCGTATAGCAAATGTCGTACATATTAAAGCTTAACGATTTGGTGAGATTGTTAAACCCGTGCAGTTGAATGCGTTGCTCCGGCATACGATTCATGTTTATCATCGCTCCCTTTTTTCATTAATATATCCTGCCGGAGAAGCGGATAAACCGTTCGCGTCTTCGGATCCATCCGGGTTTAGAACATGGCATCCGGTCGGATGGATGTGAACTTGACATCCTGAACCGATTTCATTTATCATCAGTTTAATGAAAAGCTATAGGAGGAACGCAGGCAATGATGATGATGGCCGTATTCTTGACAGTAGTTCGATCGTAAACGAACTAAATATCGCAATCCGCGCTCCCGAGCAGATTCGGCGATAAGCCGGGTCTATATTCGCATGGCTTGATTTGTGGATTCGATTCTGTCATGAACACAATACGGTCAATCGGTTGCTTCCTGACGATAGAGCAGTCTATTTCATATGCCCGCTGCTCCTGCGTCGCAAGCCGTAGATGAACGTTAGTTCGTCTATGGCTTTTTTTGCGTCAACCGGTTTTCCGCTTACTGAATTGGAGGAAAACCAAATGAACGGTATTCAATATATGGCTACATCGCTTCCGGGTCTGGAAGAAGTGTTGGCGAATGAAATTCGCCGTAAAATCGCAGATGCGCATCGAATAACAATGACGCGCGGCAAAGTGTTGTTCGTTTCCAATCTACCCATCGAACAATTGTTGAGCTTGCGGACGGCAGACAATTTATACCGGGTTATCGGCCAATTTCGCGCAGGATTACACCGCTCGGGCCTGTTGAATTTAGAAGCAAGCTGTGCCGCGGCCGATCTTTCATTTGTTGAAAGACTGCATTCCGCCCCGGACAACTTTATCGTCAACGCAAGCCGCAAAGGCAAGCATACGTTCAGCCGCTTTGAAGCCGCGGATGCGGCCATGCGGGGAATTGCCAAACAATATCCGCGCTGGCGGAAAGGGTCTCCCGAATATCACACGTTCGAATTCCGGCTCGACCTGGAAGGGGAGCAAGCTCTTTTCTCTTTTCGTTTAACGGATTCTGCCTTTCGATTCCGCGGCAAAGATCGCTTGTTCTCGCCTGCGGCGCTCCGTCCAACGGTTGCCCATGCGTTAGTGTGGCTCTCTTCCCCAGCCGCCGGCGACCGGTTCATCGACCCGTGCTGCGGTTCCGGCTCGATTGTCGGCGAACGGCTCGCCTATCCCGCCGCATCTATCCGGGGCGGCGATCTCTCGCCGGAAGCCGTGCAAGTCGCCAAAGCATCGGTACCGGCCGCAATCGAGCAATGGGACGCCCGGCATCTCCCGTTGGATCGCGGCGCGGTCAATATTGTCGTCAGCAATGTTCCGTTCGGACGGCAAATCGGCGACCGCAACGAATTGGACGGACTTTACCGCGAGCTGATGCGGGAAATGTCCCGGGTGCTTCAGCCAGGCGGCCGCGCCATTCTCCTTGCCGAGGACGGAGCGCTGCTCTCCCGCGCTGCGGAACGATACTTCTTATCCTGTGCGGAAACGTTGCGTCTCAGTCTTAAGGGGATCCAACCTGCCGTATATATATTGAAGAAATAACACACGAAAAGGGACTGTACTCGCAATCGATAAGATTACGGGTACAGTCCCTTGCGTACGATTCATGTTTCCCATCGATCGCAATTAATGCTGGGAAGCGTGAGCGTTCTCCCCTTGCGGCGCTTGCGTTCGCTTAATAAACAGCGACAGCAGCATGGCGAACACGGCAAAACCGAGGCCGACCATAAACGAATTGTGAATGCCCGCCAGCAAGGATTCCGCCAATTGCGCAGGGGTCGGTTCGGCAGTCAGCCGCCCGATATAGGCCTGTTGGCCGGTAGACATAATGCTGATGAACAATGCGACGCCGATCGCGCCGGAAACTTGCTGCAACGTGTTCAGCACAGCCGTTCCATGCGGGTACAAATGCGGCGGCAGTTGGTTCAATCCGTTGGTCTGTGCCGGCATCATGATCATGGCGATTGCGATCATCAGCAGCACATGCAAGACGATCAGCGTAATCGTCGTCGTTTCCATCGAAATTCGGGTAAACAGCCATGTAATGACGATGAGCAGCACCGTTCCCGGTATGACCAGCGCGCGCGGACCGAACTTATCGAACAATCGGCCGGTAATCGGCGAGATGAGACCGTTCAGCAATCCGCCCGGAAGCAGTACAAGCCCTGCCGCGAACGTGGTCATCAAAAAGGCCCCTTGCATTAGAAACGGGAGCAGCAGCATCGTGGAGAACATCGTCATCATCGCAATGATGAGCAGCACCGTCGTTAACGAGAACATCGGAAAACGGAAGACGCGCATATCGAGCATCGGTTCTTTCGATTTGATCTGTTTAATAACGAAGATCAGAAGCGAAATACCGCCGATAAGCAGCGGCAAGTACACTTGCGGGCTGGCCCATGTCGCTTCGCCCTCCCCTTTGTTGCTGAATCCGAATACGATGCCGCCAAATCCGATTGTCGACAAAATAATGGACAGGACGTCTACCTTCGGTTTTGTGACCGGAGTTACGTTTTTCAAGAACATATAAGAGAAAATGATCGAAAAAACGGCGAAAGGAAGTACGAGATAAAACAGCCAGCGCCACTCCGCCACCTGGAGAATCATACCCGACAAGGTCGGACCGACAGCCGGCGCAAACATAATGACAAGCCCGATGCTGCCCATCGCCGCGCCGCGTTTCTCCGGCGGATAAAGAACCAGAATCGTGTTCATCATGACCGGCAGCATCAAACCCGCGCCGCCCGCTTGAAGCAAACGCCCGATCAATAATACGGGGAAGCTCGGGGCAATGCCGCAAACCAACGTGCCTGCCGCGAACAATATCATTGCTCCCAAAAACATTTGTCTTGTCGTAAACCATTGCACGAGCAATGCCGAGACGGGGATCAGCACGCCGACGACCAGCATATAACCGGTAGCCAGCCACTGCAATGTAGATGCGGGAACTTTCAACGCGATCTCCAACTGCGGCAATGCGATATTTAATAACGTTTCGTTTAAAATCGAAAAAAAGGCGCCGATAATAAGCGAAATCAAGATCGGCAATTTTTTGATATTGCCCAGATCGTTCGCTTGTGAATTCTGAGCGATCGTTGCAGTATTCATGTCTCTCCATCCTAACTATAACGAAATTATGTGACTGTCCGACATTCGCTCCTTGTCGCCCGTACAAATCGGGCTTTCCTTCATCGCGTATAGTTTCTTCATCGCCTCCTACAAACGTATGTTTGCTATTATAGACAATTATTTCTTTCGATGTCAAGTTTTTTCTTGGAAAGAAAATACCGTGCCGACATCGCGTAACCGATCTAATATCGATCGAACATGTTCAGTATAACGATCATTCATGCCATCTATTGTCATATTAAACGTTTCGATTGATTTTTCCATTGTACCAAATGAATGAACCGCCGATTTCTTAACGATTGCTATTTTTTCACGAATGTTCGTTCGAGCCGACCGGTTTCGCTTTTCTCCTCCCTCAATGCCAAAAAGCAGCTTCCCGTGCGGAAGCTGCTTCGGACTGTTGAGGACAGTGGTACCTATGTTGTACAAAATACAACATTGGAGTCCGTTTCCATCCAATTTTTAAATCTATATTGCAAAAAATACAACATTTTAGGGTCAAACCAAGGGAATGTAGCCTTTCATTCGCGGAAATGTTGTATATCGTACAACATGTCATTCCGATTTGCCTTTCAACCCCGTTATATGCTGTACTTTATGCAACTTGCGACCTTGCGAATTTGATCCGGCTCATATCATCTCCCATCATACGCGGGCATTACTCTGCCCAACCTTCCCCCACTTGCTGAATGCGCGAGAACCATACAACGAAGGGGTTGCACCGGTTTCTTAACGGCGCCGGCACGCGATGAGCGATGAACGGACCTATGAATCTTGCAACAGGGATCGGGCGTAATTGCGGAAGGAAAGCAGCTTCTCCCGATCCCACTCTTTCCCTCCCGTTTTTCTTAGTTCCTCCGTTACTTCCTCCGAAGAACGATAAATATCGAGCGCTTGCCGAATCAATTGACGATACTCATTCGGAAAATGCTTGAGTCCCCATTCCCCGCCCTCATCTTTACTATGCACTTGCTGACTGTTCTCGCTAATTAATTGAAATACGCGACAAATGTTCAGCACGCTGTAGTACGGCGTTTCCAGAATGTGCTCGTCCTCCAGGATCCATTCCAGATCGTCGAGAACGGCTTTCATGAAATCATGCCATTCCACCTGACCGAATACGGCGGGGATCGGTTGGCCGTATAGGCAAATGCCGCGCTGCACCACATACGTTACATGGCATAGTATATCGCTGTCGGTCCGCTCGCTGCCGTAGTCTACTTCATTCTGCAAAATCCTGTCGTGCCAACTTGAACTGTAATGCACTTCAAATGGGGTGGGAACGGGGATATGTCCGGCCGTTTCCGCCGTAATGACGCTTAGCTCAACGTTGCCGACCGTAGGTCTGTGAACCGATTCGTTTGCGATGGCGGCCGCAACCGTCCCGGCCAATTCGGCTTCCAATTGGTCCTTGACGACCACGATCAAGTCGATGTCGCTTTTGGGCCGATAGTAGCTGCCCATCGCTAACGAGCCGTGAAGATATATACCTGCTAACCGGTCGTCGAGCGCATGTTTCAACCGTTCTATCAGTTTTTCAACGAAACGTTTAATATCTTCATCGCAATCGGGCCAAGCTTGCGGTTCGGCCGTCGGAATCACCTCTTTATAACCTTCGGTCCCATAGATTTCCTTCGCATCCTTCGGCAACGCGCGGACATGCCTTAGATGTTCGGTTACTCTTTCGTCATCGCCGATCGGATACGAATAACCGAATCGCTCGGCGATCGGAACGGCGACGGTTCGAAACAAATCGCCCATCGCATAGAGAGATCGCCACATACGGTCGTAATTCGCGTCCGAATAAGTGCCGACATATTGCTTCCAAAGCCGTTCCTCAAGGTATTTCTCGAAATATTTGGCATGTTTGCCCGCGCTAACCGTAAATGCCGTCTCGACTCCGATATGCCATTCCAACATTTGAATCAACATGTTTCTGATCGGCCCTTCCAGCATCGCTTTGGCATATGGAAGCTCTTCTCTCCAAAGCGCTTTGGCCGCGTAGGTGCTTACCCACCAAAATTCATTGCAGCAATCCGCAAATTGCTTGGCGGACGGCGGTTCGATCCAATAATCCGAATCGCTCGCAGGCGGAAACGGCTCGATGATCCCGTCTTTGTCGAGCAGAAGTATGCTCAAGCTGTCGCGGCTTACGAGTTCGTCCGCCCGATCTAGCGGAACCAACGTAAGGTCGATGCGGTTCCCGTCCGCAAACTGCATCAGGTAAATGAACTTCCCGTCATCATCCGGAGGAATAAGGCTCATTCTTTCAGGCATTTGCATCATCATCAATTCGCCGAAACGATCAATGAAGCGGTGATCCGAAGTAAAGGACGCGATATCGTTCACGACATACACGATATCGTAATCTTGGAAACAATCTTTCTCCGCGTTCGGGTTGGCCCGGGAACCGTTCATGATGACGGCGCGGATTCGCTCATCCGTCCTGGCGGCGTTTAGAATAAGTTCCATCATTTCTTGCTCGCTTCTCATATCGGGAGCCTCCTTATTCGTTTTCATATAAAGGGCAAGGACGTCTATCCAGGAGGCGGGCCGCGAGCGTTATGCGAGCTGCAGGCGCTGCAAACCGGTTATAATTGATCCCATTTTTTCTTCATCGCGATTTCTCCATTCATCAATAACTAGATTAGTTTCATTATATCAAATTGCCTCATTACTTCGAAAATTAATTATGACTACCATTACTGAACGTATTTTGAACGCACCGAATCCTTACCTTTTTTCTACTAAAATTTTATATTATACCATTTAAAATGAAAACAAGCTGCCATGAATTCATGTCAGCTTGTTTGTCTGCTTGCACTGTCGTTGCATTAACTTCTACCGCCCTGCTCCCCAAGTTCGCGGACACAGGAGACGCTAATTGTGACAAACGACCCGATTGCGGCCAGTTTCCGGACAGACGATCCTTTATTCGCGGCAAAAGCGTAAAAATAAGCCCTGCGATGAACGGATAACGGAACCAATGTCCACCGAAACAGCGAATTAGCGGTTTTGACGCAAAATAACGGTCGTACGGTCCGGATAGCCATTTCTCAATGCAACGCCATTGGTCTGCTTGCCATCCAAGGCGCTTAACGATTATTTTTTGTCATATAGAAATATAAAGCGAGCGGAGCGAAGATGACGAGCAATAGCAGGCATACGCCGATTCCCGCCGCAATGACGGCAGCGTCGGCCGTGCCGCTCATCAGACCTCTTACGGTAGAGGCCGCGATACTGATCGGATTGAATTCTACGACCAGACCGACCCATTTCGGCATCGTTGCGGAATCCACCAGAATATTGCTGGCAAAAAGAAGAGGATAAACGAAAATCATGCTCGTTCCGGATACCGTTTCAGGCCGTTTGGCCAGCACGCCGATGAAGGAAAAGATCCAGCTTACGCTAAACGAGAATAGAATCATATATAAGATGGCCGTAACGACTCCGATCGTCCCTCCCTCCGGACGAAATCCCAAGAGCATCCCTGCGCCGCATACGACTAGCAGGGCAACCGTATATCGTAATCCGTCGGTGATTAAAGGCCCAATAACAGAGGCCGGCTGCCAGAAGGGCATCGTTCGAAACCGATGGTATACCCCCTTTGAAATATCCATACATATCGCGGTTCCGCTATAGACCGTCATGGGGACGACCGTTAGCAGAAGCATGCCTGGCAAAAAAAATGGAAGATATGCCGCAGCAGAACCGGCAATCGCTCCGCCAAACAAATAAGTAAAAACAAGCAGCATCAAAACGGGAGCAATGACAACATCCACGACAAAACCAAACGAATTATGCTTCATGCTTTGCCATGTTCTCCACATAAATGTTCTTGTCGATGAGAAAATGTTCGGACTTGCAATCATGAAACGGCCTCCTTCGGCGGGATCTCGGTCAAAGTGAGAAACACTTCGTCCAGACTCGGTTCGTCCAAGGAAAAGTAGTCGACCGGGACCTCATGCGCAAGCAGCGTATGAATCGCCTGATTGGCAAGCGCGGCTTCCGTTACAGCGATTTTATAGACGAGAGGGTCGTCGCCCCGAATGACTATCAAGGAATGATGTTTCGCCACAAGGCTGCTTATCGCTTCCGGATCCGCCCGTTCAGCCATGCGAATCGTTAGCATTTTGCCGCCGATCGAAGCTTTCAACTGATTCGTCGTCCCTTGCGCAATGATCGTCCCTTGATGAATGACGGCGATTCGATCGGCCAACCGATCGGCTTCCTCCAAATATTGGGTCGTAAGCAGCACCGTCGTCCCCCGTTTCAAGAGGGAGCGGACCACGTCCCACACTTGCATTCGGCTTTGAGGGTCCAATCCTGTCGTAGGTTCATCCAGGAAAATGAGGTCAGGTTGAATCACGACGCTGGCGGCAATATCCAGACGCCGCCGCATTCCTCCGGAGTATTTCTCCACGAGGCGATCCTTGGCATCCGTTAGTCCGAAGGTTTGAATCAGCTCTTCGGCGATGGCGCGCGCTTTTTTCTTGGAGTATCCGTATAGTCTGGCAATTAGCATCAAATTTTGAACCCCCGACAATCCTTGGTCAAGGGCGGCGAACTGTCCGGTCATGCTTATTTTCTTGCGCACCTCGTGCGCATCTTGTACCACATCGTAGCCGGCCACGATCGCTGTTCCTCCGTCCGGTTTGATGAGGGTGGAAAGCATATGGATGGTCGTCGTTTTCCCCGCTCCGTTCGGGCCGAGCAACGCAAACAGCTCGCCTTGCTTCACTTGCAGATCGATTCCTTTCACCGCCTCATGTTCTTGAAACGACTTTCTGAGGTTTTTAACATCAATCGCGTATCGCATACGAGGGCAGCCCGTCCTTTCTCACATAAATTCGTCCTTATGCTCGGCGATCCATTCGTCAAACGTTTTGGCCGGTCTTCCCGTTACGAGCTCTATCGTCGGCAATACCGTATACCCCACTTCAGGCGGATTTTTGCCCATTTGAACGAAAAACTCGATATCCTCCTCTTCGTATCCTTGATCCTTCCATCCTTGCCGCGCTTGCTCCTCCGTCAATTCGACGAATCGGATCTCTTTCCCGATCGCCGCGGCAATTTTGTTCACCGCATCAACGCGGGATAAAGCTTCCGGTCCCGTCAAATAATAGCTTTCTTCATGATGTCCGTCTTCCGTCAATGCTTCCACCGCGACCGCGGCAATATCCGCTTCATGCACTCTGGCGCTAAGGCCATAGCCAAAAGGTTCGCGGACGATTCCTTCCGCGCGGATGGACGGTTGCCAATCGACAAGCGCATTCGCCATGAATTCTACTGGCTTCAGCAGCGTCCACTGCATGCCGCTGTCTTTCACGATTTGTTCAACCGGGTTGCCTTCATAGTCCATCAATATCACAACTCGTCGTACTCCCGCTTCTTTCGCGATTTCGATCACTTTCGGGTCGGTTTGCAATGCCGTATGCGCGTTATCGCTGGACATAATTAGATAGAGAGCTGTCACCCCTTGCAATGCGGCGCGCAGCGATTCCGGGGCAGCAAGATCTCCCTTCGTCACTTCAACGCCCTCCGGCAAACCGGCATTTTCAGGGTTGCGCGATACCGCTCTCACTTGCTTCCCTTTTTGCACAAGCCCGCTAACTACATGTCTTCCAACCGTTCCTGTCGCACCTGTTACTAAAATGGCCATTTCATTTTTCCTCCCCATCGTTTTGTACATACCGTTTTTGCATTTCTTTCAATTCATCGATGAAAGCGCGTTTCAGTTCGTCGGGAGAGACGATGACCGCCTTGGATCCGTAGCTTAAAACGATCGAAAGCGCGTACTCTGTGGAATAGCAGGTCGTATGGACATCGATATGGGTGCCTTGATGAACGCACTCTCCCGGAAATTGCTCAAATACGCGCGGCTGCGCGTTCAGATCAAATCGGAGATGAACTTGCATGCCATCCGTCGTTTCCGGCGGCGTCTCCGTCGATGCTTCCCTCGGTTGAAAAACTTCTTCGGAAACGTGGAATTTCGTCATTCTCGTTATCCGGAAAAACCTGATCCCATGGCGCAGCAGGCAATACCCCTCCAAATACCACACTCCGCGTTCCCAATATAGGCGGATGGGCTCCACCCGTCTTTCCGAGACCGTACCGGACGCGCCGGTGTAGGAGAAAGCTACCCGTTTCGATTGATGGATCGCATTATAGAGCGGATGAATGATCGCCCTCTCGCCTTCCGAAGCGCTCATATCGAATATGAGCTTATCGTCGCAGCCTCCATTCGCGAGAGCCGGATGCAAGCTGCCAAGCTTGTTCTTTAACGTCGTAAGTTTGCCGCCTACCGCTCCTTCCATGCTCTTTAATAGATTGTAGATGACCGCAAAATCGTCGACCGAGAAGTGCTGCTTCGTCAAGAAGAACCCGTCCATCAGTTCGAATCCGCCGTCCGTCCCCGCGAACGAGGCGACGGGGATGCCCGCTTGATTAATCAGCTCAATATCGCGATAGACCGTTCGGATGGAGACTTCAAACCTGGCTGCCAATTCGGTAGCCGTCACTCTCCTCTTCGTCATCAATTCCAGCGTAATGCCGAGCATACGATCGAGTCTCATCTTTCATCACTCCCAAGTTTCCGAACGAATCGGTTCATCTGCTTCACATCATAACGGATTAATCCTGACATCATGGATGTCAGGATTAAAAATAAAATGAAATTTTTCTTCGATATGGCCCGCTTAATACAATGACGTTTCTTCATAGTCGATCCGCCGAATCAATTTATCAATCAAGGCGATCCGGTCTTGACCGACGCTTTGAATATAATCGATATAATGTTTCTGCCACTCGATCCCGGTCGTCTTTTTCTTTATCGCGGCAGACGAACCGTCCAGCGTATCGCTGCGCAATTCCTCATAAAATACGATTTTCGCCAAAATCGCCAACTCCGCTTCGCCCAGTGTTTGAAAGAGCGTATCATATTCGTCGCCAAACAAACAATCGGAATTCAGCAAATCGATATAATCATACAGGGAATGGATGCTCGATCGAATGAGCCGAACTTTCGCTTCGGTTGTCGGACATTCCATAACCTGCCGAACCAGAATACGGAAACGGCTGTCCGTCATTCGATCCTCCTCTTTGAATGAAATGAGAATCGATTTCGGTTTCTCTTCTTGTTCCGTTATAATGATCGGCTGCAACCGATTCCGATGTTTCGCGTTGACTATCCTTTGAATGAGGCCGCTTCCGCATCGATTCATATATTCGGTTAGCCCAGGATCGTTGATTTGCAAATCGCGGCGCAGCCGATCCATCCCTTCGCGAATCGACGACTCGATCCGAGCGGCGTCGGATTGCAAGAACAGGCGTTCCAGCCGTTCGAATTGAAAGGCGGAAATCCTCGTCTGATCGGCATCCCCCCCTGACAAAACCGAAAATACCGCATTGTTCAGCGTCAATTCAAATAGATTGAAGAGCTCGATTCGATAATCGAAACCGCATAGGATTCCATAATTGCACAGCATATGTTGAAGGTCTTGCGAGCTGAAAAGACGGCAAAAACGATTTTCCATGTTCAACTTCTCCAAGTATTGCCGAATATAATAAACGCCCTGCAAACGCATATCGTCGATCGCCAAAGGATAATCGATGCTTGCCATCGTATGATGCGCGTCGAAAATAATGCTGTATTTCCGCAAAAACACGGGCACCGATTCCTCGATCGTCAACCGATAAGCTTCCACCGCGACGTCTAATTTAGTTCTATCGACTTCCTTATACAACAATTTCGTATCTTCGAAACATTCGCGAACCGCATCAATGCCGCCCTCATACATTTGTCTAACGTCGGCGGTTTTAAGATAGGCGATCGCTTGTTCCGGATCGGCATAACGCAGCATGTAAGCATCTACGGCATACATGATCGATGTCAGCAATCCTTCGGCCGTCTCGACGGCAACGGATGAGCTCTCCCCTCGTGTGTACCGTCTGATCAAGTCCTGCAATATGTTCATCCATTCATTCTGAATATGAAACACTTCCCGGCTAAGCAGCCGTCCCGTACGCAAACCTTCCTGCAAAAGCGACAACGTATATTGGTTTTGCTTGAGATTCGCTCTGTTGATATGGCCTTGCGCAGCCAGTTCCCGGCCAGCGTTTCGGTTCTCCGGTTTCACGAAAGCTCTCCCCTTTCAAGCATATCCTCAAGCTCCTCCCGTTCCCCTCCCCTGCGAACCTGTTCGGCCATCGATTCAAGCTTGCTCTTTAACAATTCAAGAGAACCGCCGCATTCATTGTCGAAACAATTCTTCATCCATCCAATCAGTCGATCGTCGCCGACCCGGTCTTCGGTTTCATTTTTCAAATCATAAAAAATTTCATGCAGTTCGTTGAGTACGGATGCGTAGTTTTCAGCGTTAATATAAGGAGAAGCGCAAAACGTTTCCATCATTCTTTTCGTCGGTACGATTCCTAACTCCACCCGCCCGTATGCGCGCAGCGCTTCATTTCGGACGGCCATCATCTCTTTGATTTCCCCGGGAGTTAATAGCAAGCCGTACTGCTTCGCGATTTCGTTGGATTCAAGCAGATCGGCCACGTACTGTTCGTGCATGGAGGCATAGATGGAATTCAGCATACGGGGTAACAACATAAAACATCACATCCTTTCCAAAAATTATACTTGACATTTTATCTTTTATATGTTATAATAAAATTTTAAAAAAAATTGTTTTTAGAGATAAATTTTACTCCGTTTTTTCGCCAATGTCAACAACAAAAAACAAGACCAACTCGGCCGGTTTCATTGCAGTACAAACCGATCGAATTGGTCTTTTTGATTAAAGATCATCTATAAAGTTGTTTTTATGCGGCTTCCTGTTAAAACTGAAAACGGGCATGCCCTTTCCTCAAAAAGCTATTAATCCCTTCTAATTGCAGCAGTTGTTCCTTTACCTGCAATCCGCCCCGAAACCCTGTCAGGGCAGTGTTTTTTCCGATAATACGATGGCATGGCACGACGATCGGGATAGATACACGGAATAAAAAATAGCGTCTTCCATTTCGGCAGTCCCTCCTCTTGACTCCATTATAAACGATCCCCGAATTCCTGATAATATGATGGGAATAGGACAGCAAAAATTCGACAGCGGTCCGTCGCTTTGCCGAAATCTTGCATTCCGTTCCCTTTTCCGCTATACTCTGTAATAATTAATTTCAGACCGCAATTATGCCGATGAAGAGCATCCAACTCGGAGGCGTTTATGACAAGAATACCTGTACGCGTATTCCCTAAATAAACCGGACCCGCCCGTTATCGCGGACCAAGCGGTTCGAGCCCGCCGCGATCGGCGCTCGGACAAATTGGATGGCACCGCGAGCGAAACGCCCCTCGTCCCAAAAGATGAGGGCGTTTTTTGTATTTTCGACGAAAAGGAGCGCGGTGTACATGCTAGACATCAAATGGATTCGCCAACATCAAGAAACGATTCAGGAGGTTGCCGATTGGAAAGGGATCGACGTGTCCATCCCCGATTTAATCGCCTGGGACGAACAAAGACGGCGGCTTCTGCAAGAAGCCGAAACGTTGCGGAATGCCAGAAACGATCTGTCGCAGCAAATAAGCGGATTGATTCGCGAAGGGAAACGCGATGCGGCGGCGGAGATCAAAGAGCGTGCGAAGGAAAACAACCGCCGGCTGGAGGAACTTTCTTCGCTGCTGGCGGAAGCCGAAAGGCACTATAGACGGCTCATGCTGCTTGTTCCGAACTGCGTCTCGCCGGACACGCCGGTCGGCCGTTCGGATGCCGACAATGTCGTCGTAAGAACGGTCGGCTCTCCCCCATGCTTTGATTTCGAACCGAAGGATCATGCGGCACTCGGCGAAATGCACGGAATCGTCGATATCGCGCGCGGGGTGAAAGTGGCGGGAGCGAGAAATTACTTTCTCGTCGGCAGCGGATTCAGCCTGCATCGAGCGGTGCAGCAGCTAGCGCTTGATTTGCTGGCAAGCCGGGGATTTACGGCGATGGAAGTGCCGCTGCTCGTTCGCGAAGACGCGCTGACGAACGCCGGCTTCTTCCCATTGGGCCAAGATCAAACGTTCGAGCTCGCCGCCGACCGCAAATGGCTGGTCGGAACGTCGGAAGTGCCGCTCATCTCGTATTACGGCAACGAGATTGTAGATGTGCGCCATCCCATGAAGCTTGCGGCCGTTTCCAACTGTTTCCGCAGGGAGATCGGCTCGGCCGGCAAGGACGTGCGCGGGCTGTATCGCGTTCATCAGTTTGCGAAGGTAGAGCAAGTGATTGTATGCGCGAACGATCCGGAGCTATCGGAACGATTGCTGCAGCAAATCACGCAGAACGCGGAAGATTTGCTTCAATTGTTGGAGCTGCCTTACCGGGTTGTCGCGGTATGTACCGGCGACATGTCGCAGAAAACATACAAGCAGTATGATATCGAAACGTGGATGCCTAGCCGCCAAGCTTACGGCGAGACGCATTCGTCGTCGAACTTGCACGATTTCCAAGCTCGCAGGTCGAACATCAAGTATCGCGACGAGAACGGCGAGCTCCGCTTTTGCCACACATTGAACAATACGGCGGTGGCCACGCCGCGCATTTTGATCCCGCTGCTGGAAGTCCACCAACGGCAGGACGGTTCGATTCATATTCCGCAAGCGTTGCGCAAATATATGGGCGGAATGAAAGAACTGACTTTACCGTAACGAACGAATGCCGGCCGGCAGCGCGATGAAAGCTGCCGGCCGGCATTCGTTCGACTTAAACCGATACAAGCCGGACAGAGAACATATGCTTCGTTGATTTACGCGGCTCTTCCGCTATCTTTAATTTTAAAGCGGATATTGCATTTCACTCTGATGTTCGGAAACTCTTGGCCCCAATCCATCCCTTTCCATTGTTCATAGGTCATGCTGTTTCTGACGTATTTGCCGATTCCTACGCTATCAACCTCGTTTTTCTGCATAAATTTCATCATTTGATTGGCTTTGCCGGAAATATGTTCGGAAATTTTATTCTCCAGTTCGATTCGAACCTTTTCTTCATCCAATCTCCCCGGTCCGATGTACTCGAGCACGGAGCCCTTTACGACCACATTGACGGCTACTTCCTCGATCCTCGTCCCTTGCTTGCGCACCTTCACGTTTCGCTTCGAGTTCAAGGAATTGAACATGACCGATTCGCGTCTTCCTTC
The DNA here is from genome assembly GCF_918697855.1 of Paenibacillus sp. CECT 9249. Lineage (NCBI taxonomy): Bacteria > Bacillati > Bacillota > Bacilli > Caryophanales > Paenibacillaceae > Paenibacillus > Paenibacillus sp. CECT 9249. The sequence goes on from NZ_CAKKLI010000025.1 coordinate 35,909, forward strand.
ATCTCCTCCGAGATCCACGCTAATTGACCCATGCCTGAAATTCCCCCGAAGAAAACCGAAAACAAGCGCATCCTGGGGTTGAATTTTGTTTATGTATTTTGCCCCCTTAAACAATCCGATTCCGTCTATGACGATATTTTCCTTCTCCTCCTTGATCACCGGAGCGACCGGATCGATGCCGTCGTCGAAATAATCGCGGAAAAATTCGTATAGCGTCACTTTCGGGATCGAATGCTCCTTCGCTTCTTTCATCAACAATCGGTCGATATATTTATCCGTGCGCGGATGCTGTCTGAAATTCTTCTCCAGCAAGCTGACCGCGCTTCCATTAACGACCGAAATTTTGACTTGCGGCGAAATCGCGGGATCCCTGCCGAACGTATCGAATTCTTCCATCAGACCCCTTTGGGCTAAGCTCATCCCGTACAATATATTTCGCAGTTGCCCGCTTACCAATGTTAGACTGGTTTTTCTGGAAAATTCGATTTTGGCTTCTTTGCTGCTCTTCGCTTCGGTCGTCAACAATTTTCTGCCAATCTTCACATCCGGATCGGCAATCGGGATGCTGCTGGCGATGTGCAATAGTCCGTTCGGCAGCAAGTCGAAACTTTGCGTCTCGATAAATCCCAATCGCTCCAAAACCCGTTGGTCGCCGCATCCCGACAAAATCGTCACCGCCGCGAACAATGCAAGGATAATCCGGTTTCTAGCCACGAGCCATACCGCCTTTCATACGTTGAAGAAGCAAGATCAAAATAAGAATGATCGGCAATCCGAATGCGATTCCGATTTCTAGAAATGCGAGCGTCCTTAGCCACTCGCGTACTTCGCCGATCACATCCGGAATAAAAGCGATGAAGTACGCAACCGCCAATATGCAGAACTCGATTACGCCCGGCTTCGCTCTTTTGAATATGCGAAAGAGCGCTTCTTTCGCCGCCCAAACGTACATCACGGTTGAGAACAATGTCGTGAACATAAAAAATCCGTACAATAGATTTTCCACGCGCTGCACAAACGGAAACTTAATATAAGACATCAAATCGATAACGGGGTAAAGGATCAATTTCAGTTGATCAAGACTGTAAAACCCGAAAGAAACGATGCAAGTTACCAAGTAAACGATGGTTGCGATGACGTTGCCGATAAAAACCGCCTTCATCAATTTCGTCCTCTTGTCCGCATATGGAAATAAAAACAGGCTAAGCTCATACCCAAGAAAGGCGCCAAAAAGACTAATCACTCCTTGAATCATATTCCCCCCGTCTTTAAAAATAAACGGGGTGTACCGCGCCCATTCCATGTCGCCTACGAAGAAAAAGAACAGCACCATCATCCAAATAATAAGCCAAAAGAAGATCGTTCCCGCCTTGGCGATGACATACAGCCCTTTGCTGATCAACATGATGACGAGGATATCCATCAACAGTTTCAACGCCATGGGGGGCGACGTCGGAAAAGAGAACATTTGAAAAATAAGCACATATTCTTTGGAAACCAAACATCCGATTAGAGCCCATACGATAGCAAGCGCAATATAAACGGGAAAGGCCAAAAATTTCGGTATGGATTGTTCCACGATGTCGAATACCGATCTTCCCTGGCCGAGCCGATAAACAAGGCCGATAAGCATGATGTTGAAGGTCACGATGAGCGAAACGATGATGACCGCAATCCAACCGTTCGTCCCAAAGTATTGCGCCGCGACCCGCGGCAATCGCAATACCGCGATGCCCGATTGAAACATGTAGATTAAAATCGTCGCATGGATCTCAACTTCTCTTGCACGGAGAAACCACCTATTTCCGCATTTTGTTTCGCACCTCATTGCGCGATTTGCTTTGTGTCGGTCTTTTTCGGATAAACCAAAACGGCGCCCGTATAAAAATGTCTTTCCAATCGGTTATTTGAAACGGCGCGACCGGTGTAACGTACGATGTGCCTAAGCTTGTCAATCCGCTAAGATGGATGGCGACCGCGGCAATCCCGACCGCGAGCCCGAAATTCCCGAGTACTCCTGCCAAAATGATTAAGCCGAAACGAACAAATCGAATCGATGCGCTCATCACATAGCTTGGAATGACGAAAGAAGCGATCGCGGAGGATGCGACGGCGATGACCAAAATATTGCTTGTAAAGCCCGCCTGCACGGCCGAAGAACCGATGACGATCCCGCCGACGATACCGATCGTTTGGCCGATTTTGGTCGGCAGGCGCGCGCCCGCTTCCCTTAAAAGTTCAATCGTCGTTTCCATGAGCAGCGCCTCGTACAGAGGCGGAAACGGCACCTTGCTTCTTGATTCGGTTAACGAAAGCAGCAAATTTTCCGGGATCATCTCATAATGGAATGTCGTAATGGATACATAGACCGCCGTGAACGTAATCGTGATGACAAACGCGATAAATCGCAAGAAACGGGTGGCGCTGCCAATGGCCCACCGTTGGTAATAATCGTCCGATGAAGTAAAAAATTCGAAAAAGGAAGTCGGTACGCTAACGACCGAAGGGCTGCCGTCTATAATGCAAAGCACTTTGCCGTCCGCCAGCTTGGATACGGCCGCATCGGGACGTTCCGTCGTTATAAATTGCGGAAAAATGGAGTTCGGATTGTCGTCGATAATTTGAATCAACATATTTGCATCGTAAATGGCGTCGGTCTCGATATTTTTAATTCTGTTAATCAATTCTTGCACATAGTCCATGTTGACAATATCTTGAATATATAAAACATATGTTTCTGTTTTTGTGATTTCCCCTACATTAAGCTTTACGATTTTGAGATGGGAGCTTTTTAACCGGGCGCGGATTAACGATAGATTCGATCCCGCTTGCTCGGTGAAAGCGTCATGCGGGCCGGTAATAACGGTTTCCGTTTCCGATTGGGCGATCGAGCGCGCGACCGGGCCGTATACATCGATCAAATAGGAAGCATTGCCGTGAAAGATGGCGACGCTTCCGGATAAAATGCCGTTTACCAAGACTTTCGAGTCGTTCACATACTTGAATTGGGTTTGCTTGAACAACTTAGAGATGTTGGCGGGAGTCGCTTGCGAAAGCGGAGTGACTACATCGCGGTTCAACTTCTCGTCGTCAACCAAATGACCGAAAAAAACCGTGACCACGTCAAGCTCCGGATAGGTTCGTTGATTGAGATCCGCACAATCCGCAAATTCTTGCAGCGTATGCCGAAGGGAAGGTTTGGCATTCGCTTGCTTCGTTAGATTTTCCTGCGAACCCTTATACTTTAGGGATTTCTTATATAACGATTGAATAAACCGGGTAAATAAGGTCATTTCGCACCACCGTTGTCGAATCATCATGATTTCTTGGTTATTATTGTTATCGCAGGTATGCTTTATACATTTTCGCCACGCAAAAAAAGGACGGCTTCCACATGGCCGTCCTTTTATTTCGAATCACATCCGCCGGGGTTGTTATACGACGTCGTAACCTTGCTCCTCGATCGCTTCTCTTATCGCATTCAAATTGACTTCGGCTTCGTCATACCGCACATGCACGGTGCCGGCCGCCAAATCCGCTTTGCCGGAAACACCGATCCGTTCCAACGCCTTTTCTACGGAATGAACGCAATGGCCGCATGACATGCCTTGCACTTTCAAAGTAACGTTCTGCATTTCGATCGCTCCTCCGCCTTTTTTCCTTTTTTTTCGTGCTACCATAAGTATACTTTCCCGTCCGTCGTTCCATTCCGCCCATGAGCGCTCTGACACCAGCAGCGCAATCTCGGCATATATCATAAATGTCGCATCGCTCATGCGCTAAATCATGATTTATTTGTTAATAACGTCAAGCGAGGTGAATCGTAATGCGGGTAAATCAATATCAATTGGCTGCCGGTACTTCATACAAAACGGCATATTATATCGCGCGCAGCGATCGGAAAGGACCTGCATGTCTCATCACAGCCGGCATTCACGGCAATGAAATCGCCGGCATGCGGGCGGCGGGCAATATTGCGCAGTCGTTGATGCGCCATTCGCTTGCATTGCAGCGAGGAACGTTAATTATTGTGCCTATTGTCAATCGGCAAGCGTCTCGCAAGCGAATCCGCGGCGTTCCCGATATAAACCGGACATTTCCGCGGCATCCGAAGGACCGGGCCCGTCATCCGCTTTCCGCCGCCTTAGTTCGTTTAGCGAAAAAGCATCGTCCCGAGTGGGTTCTCGACTTGCACGAAGCGAACGGGTTTTCCCGTGTCGATCCGAAAGTGCTCGGCCAATCGCTCATTACGAATTCGCGTAATGCATCGTTGCCTGTCGTGCGGCGCATCGCCAAGCGAATGAACCGGTCGATTAAACGGAGCTCCCGTCAATTTACCGTCCGGCTGCGCAGTTTGCCCGGCTCTTCCCGTACGAGCGCCGCCCGTCTATTGCGCGCCAAAGCCGTCACCGTCGAAACGTCCTGGAATTTGCCGCTTTCGCTGCGGGTTCAATTCCAGGAAACGATCGTACGCCATTTTTTGCGGGAAGCCGGTTTGATATCATAGAGCCGCTCCTATGGGTCACATCTCTTGCGGCTGCCCAAGCTTGCGCATAAGCTGGCGCATTTTCGCTTCCGTGTCCGAACCCGCGGACGGGGTATAGACGCTGCAGCGCAAATCGGTTCGGCCTTGCACCTGCAATGACGTTAAATCGAACAGCATCTTGCCGGCTTTGGCATGCCGGAATTCGATCGAAAACTCGGGGGCCGAGCTGACATCGTTATGAACCCAAAAATCGCGAAACTCGGCATTCGTTCGACTGATTCGTTCGATAAACTCATTGTACCAGGAGTCCCCGACATATTGACCGTAATACGAACGGAATATGGCCAGAAACCCGCGGACGAAGTCATTCCAATTGACAGCCAGCGCCTTCAATTCTTTCCGGGTAAACAACAGCCAAATAATGTTCCGTTCCTCCGGGGGCACCCGTTCGAAATCCATAAATACCGCGGCGGCCGCTTGATTCCACCCGACAACGTTGCATCGCCTGTCGGATACGATCGCCGGGTAATGGCGCAGCTCGCCGAGAATAAGGCCGATGGCCGGACTGATGTTCGGAGGCTCTTCATCTTTGGCGGACGGAGCGGTTTGTTCGAGCGCCAGCATAAACAAATATTTCCGCTCGTCCTCGTTCAATTGCAATGCAAAAGCAATCCGGTCGAGCACTTGAGTGGAAACGGTAATATCCCTTCCTTGCTCGAGCCATGTATACCATGTCGTGCTGACGCCTGCGATTTGGGCCACTTCCTCCCGCCGCAAGCCCGGAGTTCGTCTTCGTCCCCCGCCCGGCAATCCGGCCGCGCTTGGCTGCAGCTTCGCCCGATGCGTTTTCAGAAATTCGGATAAAGCTTGCAAACGCACATCGTCATTCATCGCTAACACACACCTCGATTACAACCGTTTATTGCAAAACCTATCATTAATTATACCATGATAAACAACAACTTGTAATAGGATATTCATTATGACATGATAGGAACAAATGAACGTTCGATCGCGACCGATCCCCATCGATGTATGGCGATCTAAAGGTTGCAAGAGACGAGAAATCAATTTCAATTGGAGGGAAATCGAATGACACGTGTAGTTGTAACGGGGATGGGCGTCATCTCGCCGCTCGGGAATGACGTTCCGACGTTCTGGAGCAAGCTTGCGAACGGAGAATCGGCTATTTCGACCATCGATACGTTCGATATTTCGCCGTATAAATCGAAGATAGCCGGTATCGTCCGCGGGTTCGATGCGGAGAAAGCCGTCGGGTCCCGCGACGTGCGAAGAATGGATCGGTTTTGCCAGTTTGCGGTCGCTGCGTCCAAGCAAGCGATCGAGGATGCCGCCCTAAACGTCGAAACGGAAGACAAGGAGCGGATCGGAGTATATATCGGTTCCGGCGTCGGCGGCTTGCAAACGCTGCTGGACAATTACCGGACGCTGCTGAACCGCGGTCCCGGACGCGTCAGCCCGACGGTTGTTCCGATGATGATCGCCAATATGGCGGCGGCGCAAGTGAGCATTATGTTCGGTTTCACAGGACCGACATTGGCGCCTGTTACGGCCTGCGCCAGCAGCAACAACGCAATCGGCGAAGCGTATAAACTGATACAGCGAGGCGGCGCCGACGTCGTCATTGCCGGAGGCGCGGAAGCGACGTTGACGGATCTCGCGCTGGCGGGATTCGGCAACGCGACCGCCCTCTCCACGCGCAACGACGAGCCTGAACGGGCCAGCCGGCCCTTCGACGCCGAGCGCGACGGTTTCGTGCCTTCCGAAGGGGCCGGCGTGCTCGTACTCGAATCGTACGAGCATGCGCGGCGCAGAGAAGCGCGAATCCATGCGGAAGTGATCGGCTACGGCGCCTCTTCCGACGCCTATCATATGGTCGCTACCGAACCGGAAGGAACAGGCGCCTATCGGGCAATGAAGGAAGCCGTTCAAGACGCCGCCATCTCCGCGGAACAAATCGATTGCATCAATGCGCATGCCACCAGCACGCCGCTTGGAGATTTGTCGGAAACATTGGCGATTAAGAAGCTGTTGGGCAGTCGCGCCTACGACATTCCCGTCACCGCCAACAAATCGATGCTGGGCCATCTGCTCGGCGCCGCAGGCGGCGTGGAAGCGATCGCGCTAATCAAATCGTTGCAGGAGGGCCTCATTCCGCCGACGATCAACTTGGAGCATCCGGATCCGCAATGCGATCTGGATTACGTGCCGAACCGTGCAAGGAAGGCGAATCCGAGCATCGGGCTGTCCAACTCCTTCGGCTTCGGAGGCCACAACGCGGTCATTATTTTGAAGAAATACGAATAATGAAGCGATCGACTGAAAAAGACATTTCAAACTGGAATGTCTTTTTTCCATTGCTGATTTTGATTGCCATTTAGGCTGCCGGCAAATGAATTCGCAGGAGTTTGCGCAAAATAACAATGGTTGACGCACGGAAATCGTACAAGAAAGGGATTGAACAGGAGGTTATGTATGTTTCATCGATCCGTCCACGCCTTCACCGCAGCGTTGTTATTATGCGCATTATTCCTGCAGCCCGCTTCGGCCTTGCCGGCGAAATCGGCCGAGCAAGCGGTCGTCACTTTCGCCGTCCGCTACAGTCCGACAGCAACGTACGAAACGAGGCTTGCCGTCTATCACCGCGAAATCGCGAAAGAGATCGCGCGAGCGCGAATGCAAAAAGCCGATCCTCATCTTTATATGACCGATCTGTACGTAACCGTGTTCCGCCAGAACCGGGAACAGCAATTTCGCTTGGAGTATACCGGAAACCTATGGAACGAAGCGCAGTCCGAACGGCTGACATTGTCTAAAGAAACGTCCGGCAAACTGCTTCGGTATGCGGAGGCGTTAAGAAAGCGCCATTATGGGAAACTGATTTCTTGGGATGAAGTGAAGCGAACCGTCCCGCGCAAAAGCATATTTTCCGTCACGGATTTGGAAACGGGACTGACGTTTCGCGTGCAGCACCGGGCGGGAAGAGATCATGCGGATGTGCAGCCTTTGACGAAAGAAGACACCAAAATAATGAAAGAGATCTATAACAACCGGTGGAGCTGGAACAGGAAAGCGATATTGGTCCAGTTCGGCAACCAACGGTACGCCGCTTCCATGAACGGAATGCCTCATGGCGGGGACGGAATTCCGGGAAACGGTTTTTCGGGCCATTTCTGCATTCATTTCAGCGGCAGCACGACCCATCGCTCCGATCGCCCGGACTTGGCCCATCAATTAATGGTTCATAAAGCGGCAGGCATGTTGAAGACCTTTTTCCAGTCCGCCTCGCCGGAGCAATTGACGGAAATATGGAAGGAAGCGATGCAGCAAAAGGATATTGATATGATAAGGCAATTGCTTGAAGGCGTATCTCCCGCCCAACTCGCATCTATTGAACGGGAGTTGAGCGAACTGACCTCCATTCAGTTCGAAAGGCTCCGTCATGCGAATAAGCCGGGAAACGATGCCGCCGAGGAAGAGTTATTGTTTAAAGAAATTCGCTTCAGGGCGACGCTTTACCGGAAAGGAAGCAGAGCGCAGCAGGTTACGTACCGGATTATATTTGAAAGGGATTCAAGCCAATCGCCGTGGCGGTTCCGGGACGTAGCAACGGTTCAAACGGCAAAGCGCAAGTAAATCGCTCTCTCCTTCCCTTTAAGCGATCGGCGTTCCGTTCGCTACCGGTTGATCGGGACCGAGCAGCACGACGTCTCCTTCACCGGGAACGGCGCCCAATACCAAAACTTCGGACACATAGCCTGCAATCCGTCTGGGCGGAAAATTAACGACTGCCGCAATTTGGCGGCCGACCAGACGCTCGGGGCAATAACGAGCCGTAATTTGCGCGCTGGAACGCTTCACGCCGAGATCGCCGAAATCGATTTCCAGTTTGATCGCGGGCTTGCGCGCTTCGGGAAACGGCTCGGCCCGTACGATCGTACCGATTCGAATATCCAACTTGTCGAAGTCCTCTATTGCCGCTGTTGTCATATCTTTCTTCCTCTCTACAACTCTTTTTGTTATGTTTTGTATTGTAACATATACGCTTGGAGCATGCCTGAGCCTAATTTTCTCTTTTCAAAAGCGGGATGGAGCAATACAATAGAATGACAGATAGAGGGAGTTGAGAAAATTGAACAACATTATTATGCTGCTGTTGGTGCTGCTTAGCGGCGCCGGTATGAGCGTACAATCCGGTGTGAACGGAGAACTCGGCAAAAAGATCGGAACGATTGAAGGAGCTTTCATCTCTTTTTTCATCGGATGCGTCGCATTAATGCTATTGATGTTTTTTATCGGCAAAGGGAATGTCACCCATGTGTTTCAAGTGCCGAAATGGCAGCTTTTCGGCGGCCTGATCGGAGCTTTTTACGTCTTTATGATGGTGTTTGCCGTTCCGCGGCTCGGCGTTGGCACCTTTGTCGTTTGCGCAATCGTGGGACAAATCGTCATGAGCTTGGCTATCGACCACTTCGGATGGTTCGGCAGACAGCCTGTCGAGTTGAATTGGCAGCGCATCTTGGGAGCCGTCTTGCTGTTCGCGGCCCTGCTGCTGATCTACAGCGGAAATACGGGCACATCGAAACAACAACATGCAGGGTCGAAATCCGGTTCGCATCGCGCCCAATCCGTCGACTCTGCCGCCAGCCAAATCGCTGAACATAAGGAATAATCGTTCAAAAAAACGCGCCGCCTCGCAAGCCGCATATGAAGCGGTTCGCGATAGCGGCGCGGCTTTTATAACGCAATCGGTCGATTATGCGGCTCCTTTGGCCGCTAATCGGCTGCGGTTTTTCATGACGCCAAGTCCGAGCACAGCGATAACCACGACGACGATAAACACCCATTTCAATGCCGGATTGGCTGCGAAAAACGGATGGATGAATTTCTCGTCGACGATCATTTTGGCCGCCGTATAAGCCAGGATGCCGGACCCGATATAAATGATCCATTTGAAACGATCCATAAGCTTAATAAACAAGGTGCTTCCCCAGACGATGATCGGGATGCTGACGAGGAGCCCGATAATGATCAGCAAGAAATTGCCGTGTGCTGCGCCGGCCACAGCCAGCACATTGTCCAAACTCATGACGACGTCGGCGACGAGAATCGTGCCGATCGCGGCAAGCACGCCCGACTTCGCTTCCATCTCATGCTTTTTCTCGCCAACGAGCAGCTTATAGGCAATCCATACAAGCAGAATACCGCCGATAAGCAGCAGTCCCGGCAGCTTCAACAGCCAAGCGACTGCCAGCGTGGCAAGGGCGCGAACAACAATGGCGCCGACCGTTCCCCAAATGATAACCCTCTTCTGCATCTCCTTCGGGACATTGCGCGCGGCCAATCCGATCACGATCGCATTGTCTCCGGCAAGCACAAGGTCGATGATAATAATACTAATTAGTGCGGATAAAAATTGGAAGCTGAACACGTCCATCACGACACACTCCTCATTTTAAAAATGGCAACCTGTAGCATCATTATTTTCCTTACCGGTCGTCCCCTAATTGCAGACTAATCCATCCATTCCGTCCGATGATTATTATTTTTCACCTGCCCCCAAATTATTTAGGCCCACACAAAGAAATAGACCTTCACCGTTAACGGCAAAGGTCTACATATGTATATATCCGGACCTTTACCTTAATCGGCAAAGGTCTTGCTAACAATGGTACATTGCCAATAAAGCCGGGGATATTTCCTATCCCGAACTGACGACTTTATTGTGAAAGCTACTCCCCTTTGTGAGTTTCCATAGACTATTAATTTATGAGCTGATTATATCGAATGGGCTTGCACATTGTCAAGCCGGAAAATGTCCTGATTGAAATAATTCGCGTGAAATAGAACATTATTTGTTATTCCGGCGAAAGACGTTTCCGCTGCGCACGTATTCGACGCCTTCCACTTTTTCGCGGAAATTAGCCGTTCTGGCCAATGTAAAGAACAAATCGGACAATCGATTTATATATTTCAGAACGTCCTGATTGATTTCCTCGGACTTGCCGAGCGTAACGATTCGGCGTTCCGCGCGCCGGCACACCGTGCGGCAAACATGCAGCGCCGAGGATACGGAGCATCCGCCCGGCATAATGAATTTTGTAATATCCGGCGTTTCCGCGTCATACCGGTCGATCCAAGCTTCCAATTTGTCCGCCATTTCGGCGGTAACGCGGTACGGCCGCAAATCTTGTTTGGCTAATGCCAAGTCATGGCCGCAATCGAACAACTCCTGTTGAATCGTCGCGATATCTTCTTTCATATCCTTATAAATCGAATCGTCCATCATACTATGCGCCATGCCGGTAAAGCTGTTCAACTCATCGACCGTCCCGTACGCTTCCACGCGAATATCGTCTTTATCGACACGGCCTCCGATGACCGCCGTAGTACCTTTATCGCCGGTACGAGTATAAATTCTCATATTCATCGTCTCCTCTTTACGAAAATGATAGCACACAAGCCGCAACAATAAAAGAAACCTTTATCCGTCCGCTGCGTATAATCAAAAAGAATACGTTTTGAAGAAAGGCAGGAATATTCGTGAAACTAGTCAAAGAAATCGGCAGTTGGGCCGGCTCCATTGCGATCGCATTCGTTCTGTCTCTTATCGTCAGCATTTTTATTTTTCAACCGTCCAAAGTGCTCGGCCATTCCATGGAACCTACTTTGAGCGATACGCAGCGTATCTACATATCCAAGCTGTCGCATACGTTTTCCTCCTTGCCGGATTACGGCGATATTGTGATCATAGACAGCCGCGTCGACCGGGAGCGCTCGTTTAGGGACGATATTATCGAGTCCCCTCTATTCAGCCTGATTACCGGGTATAACAATGAACATATTTTTTATGTGAAACGGGTCATCGGCAAGCCCGGCGACGTTTTGGAATTCAAAAACCATAAGGTATACCGGAACGGTGAAGCGCTGGACGAGCCATATTTAAACGAAACGATGCTGTATATGACCAAGGAAAAAAGAGTCGTGCCGGAAGGCCATATTTTCGTCATGGGAGACAACCGCAATCACAGCACGGACAGCAGAGACATCGGCTATATCCCGCTCGATCATGTCATCGGCAAAAAAATATTTTGAATGAAATCGGCTGCAAATGCTATCGGATCGTTCGCCCCGCGTTAAACGGGCGGCGATCCTTTTTTATGCAAATTTCGACGCAAATGCAATGTACAAGCTTAACATGATACAATTTGTATCATAAATTACTATTAAAAGGGAAAGGCTTCATTGTGCAACTTCCGCTTGCGGCAATCTTTGATAGAAGGAGTATATGACAATGACCATGGGTGATCGTTTGAGACAGCTTCGGATGAACAGGAACATTTCACAAGAAGAAGTGGCGCGCACGATCGGAATTACCCGTTCGGCCTACAGCCATTACGAAATTAACAATCGGCAGCCCGTCTATGAAACATTGCTGAAATTAGCCGCATTCTACGACGTTTCGCTCGATTATATCGTAAGCGGCGTATCCAGCCGGCCTGATGCCGGCGAAGCGAATGAAATCATTCGGCTGCTAAACACGATGGATCAGGATAAGCGCAAATACACCATCGATTTAATGATGAACATGATTAAACAAAACGACGAAACCGTTATTTGACCGATCACAGCCAATCATTGCCTTCGTCCTATGCCATTGGCTATAATGTAGGTTAGTGTCCAATATGATAAACGAATCAAATCTACGTGACAAGGATGGTATCTACATGTACGTGGCAAAAGATTGGCAAGATTATGAACTCATCGACACCGGCGGCGGCGAGAAGCTGGAGCGCTGGGGCGACGTCGTGCTGCGCAGGCCGGATCCGCAAATCATTTGGCCGCTCGCGCAGGAAACGAAACGTTGGAAAGACGTGCACGGCCACTATCACCGCAGTTCGTCCGGCGGCGGGCATTGGGAAATGAAAAAACAAGTCCCCGATCGCTGGACCGTCGCATACGGCGAACTGTCCTTCCACATTAAACCGACAAGCTTCAAGCATACGGGTTTGTTTCCCGAACAAGCCGTCAACTGGAGCTGGATGATCGACAAAATTCGATCGGCGCAGCGGCCGATTAAAGTATTGAATTTATTCGCGTATACGGGCGGAGCTACGGTGGCTTGCGCATATGCGGGCGCGGAAGTATGCCACGTCGATGCGGCCAAAGGCATGGTGCAGTGGGCGAAGGAAAACTTGCATTTGTCGGGTTTGAGCGACCGGCCGGTCCGATTTATTACGGATGACGTGTTCAAATTCGTACAACGCGAACAACGGCGCGGCAATCAATACGACGCAATCATAATGGATCCGCCCTCTTACGGAAGAGGACCGGGCGGCGAAATGTGGAAACTGGAAACCAATCTGTATCCGTTTCTTGAATTTTGCTTATCGATTATGTCGGACAACCCGTTATTTGTGCTCGTCAATTCGTATACGACCGGATTGTCGCCGGCCGTGCTGCATAATTTGCTCAGCATGACGATGAAGCGCAAGTTCGGCGGAAACATTACTTCGGGCGAAATCGGCCTTCCGATTACCCATTCCGGGCTCGTCCTGCCTTGCGGCATATTAGGCCGGTGGGAGGCATCCTCGTAATTATGATGCAATCGAATCATGCACCGGAATACCCGAATATCGCCGTCTTATTTGAAGACAACCATGTCCTCGTCGTGGAGAAACCGGTCAACATCCCTTCCCAGGAAGATGCCAGCGGCGATCCGGATATGTTGACGATTTTGCGGGCGGATTTAAAAACGAGATACAACAAACCGGGAAACGTCTATCTCGGTTTAGTGCACCGTCTGGACAGGCCCGTCGGCGGAGCGATGGTGTTCGCCAAAACGTCGAAAGCCGCTTCCCGCTTGTCCGAGGCGGTTCGCAGCCGCTCATTCGACAAGGAATATTATGCGGTTGTGCACGGCACGCCGTCCAAGCCTGCCGAAGAGCTCGTTCATTATTTGCGCAAAGACGCGAGAACGAATACCGTCTCGATCGTCGACGAACGCGCGGACGGAGCGAAAAAGGCGGTGCTCGAGTACTCGACCGTCGCCGCGCGCGACAAGCTGAGCCTCGTCCGCATCCGGCTTCACACGGGGCGTCCGCATCAAATCCGCGTTCAGATGAATGCGATCGGATGCCCGCTTGTCGGCGATCAGAAATATGGCGCGCGCCTGAACGCACCCGGCCAGCAAATCGCCTTATGGTCGGCGTCCATCGGATTCCCTCACCCGATCACGAAAGAGCGGGTAATGTTCCGGTCGGTTCCGCCCGACGCTTACCCTTGGAATTTGTGGGGTGATGCGTTTGAATAATCGGATACTCCGCCCCTTTCGTACAATCCGTCTGGCGAACGCGATCGTTTTCCTCTGTTTCGCATTGGTACTGTCCGGTTGCCAGCCGATTTCATCGGTACATACCGCGGCGCCAATCTCCCTACCGGATGAGGAAACATCGAGTCCGTCCGATTTCGGCGCTCCGGCGGAAACTTCCGACCCGTGGCTTGATCAAACCCAGGAGGGCCCCGAAACCGTAATCCCTTCTTACACAACGGAAGCGGCATTGCTCGCCGTCGGCGATATTATGATGCACATGCCGCAATTGCCGGCTTCTTACGACGCGAAGACAAAGACGTATAATTTCAACAATTTTTTTACGCATGTGAAGCCGATTTTGGAAGAAGGGGATTGGGTGCTGGCCAATCTGGAGGCGCCGCTGGGCGGCGAGGATTTGGGCTATAGCGGCTACCCGATGTTCAACGCTCCGCCCGAATTGGCGGCAGCATTGAAATACGCGGGTTTTACGATCGTAACGACGGCAAACAACCATGCGATGGACCGCAAAGAAATCGGAGTGATTCGCACATTGGATCGGCTTAAGGAGCAAGGGCTTGTGACGAAAGGAACGGCGGCAAGCGCCGAAGAAGCGGAACAATGGACGATCGTGACGAAAAACGATATCAAAATGGGGATTCTGGCCTATACATATGGAACGAACGGAATTAAGGTCCCGGAAGACAAGCCTTATCTGATCTCTCTGATCGACAAACCGAAAATGATGGCGGATATTGCCGGATTGCGCGAGGCCGGAGCCGATGTCGTAACGATCGCGCTCCATTTCGGAACCGAATATCAGCGAAAGCCCAACAAACAGCAAATGGAATTGGCGCGCGAATGCATTCAAGCGGGAGCCGACATCATTCTCGGGGCTCATGCGCATGTCGTACAACCATACGAAAAAGTCGAAGTAACGAACGAAGACGGATCCAAACGAACCGGATATATTGTCTACTCCATGGGTAATTTCCTATCGAATATGAAAGACGAGTATACCGATTACGGCATTATTTTTTCCGTACATATCAAAAAGCATTTTCCGGAAGGAACCGTAGAGTTACACGACGCAAGCGCCATCCCAACCTGGGTCCATATCTCCGGCCCGCGGGCCAAACGGCAATATCGCATTTTGCCGGTGCAGCAGACGATCGAGCATCGCAACAATCCGTTGCTCCGCGAAGCCGACTACAAACGGCTGAAAGAGAAATTGCAAGCGTTGACCGCCCACTTGGAATCGATGAACGAAACGGTTCGGGTACAAGCTTCTCCCCCGGCCGTCGATTAAGCGCTCGTAATTTTGCCTAGCAAATAGATGAACAGTTGTTGATTATGCGCCGAAATGCGGCTCAAGACGGATGAAACATATTCGTCGCGAACCTTCATTCCCCGGCGCATTTCTTCTTTCCCTTTCTCCGTCAGTTCCACCCAAACCGCCCTGCGGTCCTCTTCCGTCCGAACGCGCGTAATCAGCCCCCCTTTTTCCATCCGATCCAACAAAGTCGTAATGGCGGGCGGCGATGTTTCCAGGAAAGGCATTAAATCCGAAGGCTTCATCTTGCCATGCTGATCGATCACTTCCAAAACGTCGAGCTGCGCTTCCGTTAACGAGGGCGCCAACCGTTGTTCCAGATGAATTTTATAGTCCTTCGACAGCTTGGCCCAAAGTTTTACAAATTCATCGGTTTGCATCGACTTATTCCTCCAAAATTCGTTAATGTAGTAAATGTTTAATCCAATTAACTATATCTAGTTTACCACATTTTTGCTTGAAAGAAAAGGAAATCGGCGTCGGATGATTCTTGAACTTGGAGGGAAAAATGGAAATGGGCTATAAACATTGCCGTAAGGATGGTGCGTAAAGATGGTACATACGATGTCGGAAGAAGAAATCATGCTGTTGGTTATCCAAAATATAAAAGAGCATAAGCGCGACGAGATACAACAAATCATCGATGAATTGCAGCCTTACGATATCGGGCAGCTTTATTCGAATTTGCCGGAAAAGCATCGGCTCAAATTTCTTGGTATGCTTCAACCGAAACAAATCGCCAATCTCATTCAAGAGCTTCATCCACCCATGCAAATCGATATACTACATAAACTTGGAGTTCAGCAATCATCCAATATTATGGATTTGATGGAAAATGACGATTTGGCCGATTTGCTTCATCAATTGTCGGTCGATAAGATCGAGCAATTTTTATCCTCCATGCAAGCCGAAGAATCCAATCATATTAAAGATTTGCTGCGTTACCCTCCCGAAACCGCGGGAGGAATCATGACGAACCGTTACGTTTGGATCCGTCAAACTTACACCGTGAGAGAAGCGGTTGACAAATTGAAATCATTTGCCGATATCGCCGAGAACATTTACTATCTGTACGTCCTTGACGATAACAAACGGCTGGTCGGCGTCGTTTCATACCGCGATCTATTGCTGGCCGAATTATTCGATAAAGTGGAAGATATTATGTATACTCGCGTCATCTCCGTGCCGGTCGATATGGATCAGGAGCAAGTGGCGCGCGTCATAGAGCAGTATGACTTCATTTCCGTCCCTGTCATCGATGAACAGAGCCGCTTGATCGGCATCGTAACCGTTGACGACATCGTGGATGTCATTATCGAAGAAGCCAACGAAGATATCGCCAAACTGTCCGCATCGGGCAAAACGATCGATTGGAGTACGAGTACATTGACCGCTGCCGCGCGCCGTTTGCCTTGGCTCGTATTGCTATTAGGACTGGGAGTCCTAACCGGCAGCATCTTGAGCGGCTTCGAAGAAACGCTCACGAAAGTCGTGGCGCTCACTTATTTCATGCCGATGATTTCGGGGATGACAGGCAATACCGGCACGCAATCGCTCGTTGTCGTCGTACGCGGGCTCATGTCCAACGAGATTAACCGCAGAAGCGTGATGCGCCTGCTGCTGCGCGAATTGGGCGTCGGCGTCATTATTGGCGCGGTATGCGGCATCTTAATTACGATGATCGCAATCGTTTGGCAAGGCGATCCGGTTCTCGGTTTGGTCGTCGGCAGCACGCTGTTGGCGACGCTTATTATCGGCACGTTGGCCGGGACGTTGATTCCGCTGCTGCTATATTTGTTCAAAGTGGACCCGGCCGTCGCTTCCGGGCCTTTAATTACAACCTTGAACGACGTCTTCTCGTTAACGGTTTATTTCAGCATCGCTTCCTTGTTTATTTCCCGGCTGCTGTAAATTCGGGTCGGCGTTGCCGTTAGCCCCGCTTCGGCCGGCCCCTGTTCATGCTTTTCCTCCTCACTTGCTCGCTTCTTTTCACTTCTTTCGCTTTTCTCGCTTCTTCTCGCTTCTTTCCAACTTTTCTTCACTTTGTCGCTCTTTTCCGCTCTTTCTTTTTCAACTCTTTGGCGAACTTTTTCAGCTCACTTCAGGCCTTTCTACGCCCTTCCCTTTCCTTTTTTCCGCCCTTCTGTCGATATCCCGCTCAGTCAGGCCCCCCCTTTTCTGTTGATATCCCGCTCGGTCAGGATAGAATGTAAATGAATCTTATGTGTAACGCGGAGCCGATTCTGCTTTCAACACTAATAGTTGTTATGATAAAAATGTGTACTCGTATTTAGCAAGCGAAACTAGCGCTATTTCATTAAGAGGCGAATTTATAAGCAACCTGGCCGGAATTATCAATATGACCGACAAGCTCAGGATAAGTAATCGTTCGTGAAGTAACGCAGCTGTTGAATAGCGATTTCAGCGGGGATGGTTGACTATGGTTAAACATGTAACAATAATGATTCAAATAAGCTTGCAGATGCTTGCTTCCAATGCCGCCGAACCGGCAAGCAAGCCACGTTTCCACTTCCCCTGCAAGCCGTATTAACGTTAGGTTCCTGTCGCGTCCGATACGGCGCGTCACAATCGCACCGGCAGCCGCCTTCGGATCCACGTAACGTTCGATAAAATGATCGACCGGAAAAGGCTTGAAGCAAGTTTTGATCGGTTCTTTGCGTTGTTTTTCGATTTTTATTTTCACGATCACCCCGTTCTCGTCCTCCGAAGCGCCGATGAGCAGAGGTTGTGCTTGTTTATGCCAATTCGAGCCGGGCGTGATCCTCAAGGCATAGATCGCTTCCGAAATGCGAACCAGTCCGGACAACAGCTCCGTCGATTCCGTCTGGGACATGGCATACCGCAGCTTGTGGCAGATGAGCCAAGCGGTTTTGTAAGTTACCTCGATGATTCGGGATAATTGTATCGCGTTGACGCCCTCCGGCCTTGCATGGAGATAGATCGCCTGAAACCATTTGCGCAGCGAGGTGCGGCTGCCTTCCATGACCGTACCGGCAATGAGCGAAGTTTGCGCCCTGCAGGATTGGCACTCATAAAGAGGAAGTCTGCGGGTCGTAATGACGTAAGCGGCATGATGCTGACACCGGGGGCATCGGAACCCGTCCGGCCATCTCATCTCGTACCATGCTTTCGCGCATGTCTCTTCCTTCTCATAATAAGCTGAGAACGCTTCAAAGGATAACAACTCGGTCATGACAATCCCTCCCGGCACAATAATTAGAACTTACGTTCCCCTTTATTATACCAAACAAATGTTCCTATTTCAACTTTCAAATTTTATTTTTTAGGAAAATATGGTCACCGTCTTGCTATTTCAAAAGCTTCCCTTAGGAAGAAAAAATACAAGCTTACGTCACTAACGAAAGCCACTTTTTTGCTCTTTATGAACGATGGGGATACCGATGCTGGTTTTCCGGAGTTTATCGACAGCTAGTTTTCTGAGGTTTTCTGAACGAAGGGGATTGGACAAATAGTTATTTGGGCTTTCTGAACGAGGGGAATTTCGACAACTAGTTTTTTTTGAGCTTTCTGAACGAATGGGATTTCGACAAAAGGGGGGGGAAAAAGCAATAGTACAGCGCATTGACCGCAAGGAACCGACATTACTGAGCGACGGGGATTTCGACAAAAGAAATAAAGTCGATACTGTTGAACCGTCCAACAGCATCGACTTTTTCGCATGCACCGCAAACTTTATTCGTTTCGGCGCCAAATATGAGCGATCGTTTCCTTCTTCTCCAGCGAAACGACCGATTTGCCGACCGATTTGCGCTCGTCGATCGGAGGCTGCTCCGTCGAGAACGTATGCACCGCACCGCCGCTCGTCAGCACCGTCAGCGTATACGGCTCTTTGCAATGGAATGCGCCTACGAGGCGGGTTCCATTCGGACGAACCCTCTTGCCCTCTTTAAACTCGAACGTAATGATCCCTTTGCCGCCTCTGCCTTGGGTCGGGTAATCTACCAACAGCGTACGCTTGGCAAAGCCGAGTTCGGATATCGTGATCAATTCTCCTTCGTCGTCCACCCACTCGGCGGCCACCACTTGATCCCCGTCCTTCAATTGGATGCCGCGCACACCGCCGGATACGCGTCCCATCGAATTGACCTCCGATTCGTGAAAGCGAATGCTCATTCCGTCTTTCGTCACAAGCATAATGTCTTTCGTACCGTCGCTTTCATGGACGGCAACCACTTCGTCTCCTTCGGCCAACTTGCAGGCGGCGATCGCGATCGAACGGCTGGTGAAATATTCTTTCAGCTCCGTACGCTTCACTTGGCCGCGTCCCGTTACGAACACGAGCGATCGATTCGGTTCTTCGAAATTTTTGACCGGAATGACAGCGACGATTTGATCGTCCTTCGCGATCGGGATAACGTTGACGATAGCCGTGCCGTTGTCCTTCCATTTAAACTCCGGAACTTGATGAACCGGCAGCAAGAAGTATTGGCCTTTCCGGGTAAATAAGAGCAGATTGTCGATCGTGTTCACTTCGAACAAATAGCGGACGACGTCGCCTTCCTTCACGCCCGAACTGTCCAACTCCCCGCCGGAACGCGTAAACGACAGCATGCTTGTCCGTTTCAAATATCCTTCGTTCGACAACGTGACGAGAACGTCTTCCGGCGTAACCATGACCTCCAAATTCACCTTCAATTCCTCCACCTCGCTTTGGATGGAGGAACGGCGATCAATGCCGTATTTTTCGCGAATTTCAATCAATTCGTCCTTGATGACCTTGAGCAGCTTTTTGGTATTCTCCAAAATCGAACGGTAATTCGCGATTTTCTTGGAAATATCATGAAGCTCTTTCTCGAGCGATGTAATCTCCAAATTGGTCAGACGATATAATTGGAGCGTCAGAATGGCGTCCGCTTGGCGTTCCGTAAATTGAAACTTGTCGATCAAATTATTTTGCGCGTCCTGCCGGTTTTTCGAGCCTTTAATCGTCGCGATAATATCGTCCAACAGATTGAGCGCCTTGACGAGTCCTTCGAGCACATGCGCCCGGTCTTCCGCCTTTTCCAAATCGTACTTCGTGCGGTACGTGACAACTTCCTTCTGGTGCTCGATATACGCTTCGAGCATTTGCTTCAGGCCGAGCTGTCTCGGAGCTTTATTGACGATAGCGACCATGTTGAAATTGTAGTTTACTTGCAGATCCGTCTTTTTCAACAAATATGCCAATATGCCCTGTGCATCCGCATCCTTTTTGAGCTCGATGACGATTCGCAATCCGCCTCGGCCGCTTTCGTCGCGCACTTCGGCGATGCCTTCGACTTTTTTCTCCAGCCGAATATTTTCGATCGCAGTCACGAGCCGCGACTTGACGACTTGATACGGAATTTCCGTGACGATAATTTGTTTGCGTCCGCCGCGCATTTCTTCGATTTCCGTCTTCGAACGGACATGTATGCGGCCTTTACCCGTCTGATAAGCGTCCCTAATTCCTTCCTCGCCCATAATGAGCCCGCCGGTCGGAAAATCCGGGCCTTTCACGATTTGCATCAGTTCTTCGAGCGTAATGTTGTCCCGATCCATAACGGCGATGCAAGCATCGATGACTTCGCGTAAATTATGGGGCGGAATTTCGGTCGCAAAACCCGACGAAATCCCGCTTACCCCGTTCACCAACAAGTTCGGATAACGGGAAGGCAGGACTACCGGTTCTTTCGTCGTATTATCGAAATTGTCTTTAAACAATACCGTTCGCTTCTCGATATCGCGCAGAAGTTCCATCGCGATCGGCGATAAGCGCGCCTCGGTGTACCGCATAGCCGCGGCCGGATCGTCGTCTTGCGAGCCCCAGTTGCCGTGTCCGTCGATGAGCACATGCCCCATCTTCCAAGGCTGGGCCATGCGCACCATGCCTTCGTAAATCGACGAATCGCCGTGCGGATGATAATTCCCCATCACGTCCCCGACCGTTTTCGCCGATTTGCGGTACGGCTTGTCCGGCGTATTGCCCGCATCGTACATCGCGTATAATATGCGCCGTTGGACCGGCTTCAAGCCGTCACGGATATCGGGTATGGCTCGATCTTGAATAATGTATTTGGAATAACGGCCGAAACGATCCCCGACGACATCTTCCAGAAACGCCGGTAAAAATTGTTCCAACAAGTCCATCACGATCCCCCCTTACTCCTCATATTCCGTAAAGTCCACGTTTTCGACGATCCAGCGCTTGCGCGGATCGACTTTATCGCCCATTAAGGTGGATACGCGGCGCTCCGCTTTGGCGGCGTCTTCGATCTGCACCTGCAATAAAGTGCGGGTTTCCGGATTCATCGTCGTTTCCCACAATTGTTCCGGGTTCATTTCTCCCAAACCTTTATAACGCTGCAGTTCGAAGTTTTTGCCGAATTCTTTCAAATAATTGGCAAGCTGCTCATCCGTCCAAGCGTAGCGAACCGTAACCAGTTTGCCCGATTTGCGCGTAATTTTATAAAGCGGCGGCTGCGCGATATAGACCCGTCCCGCATCGATCAAAGGCTTCATGTAACGGTAAAAGAACGTAAGCAGCAGCACTTGAATATGCGCTCCGTCCGTATCGGCATCCGTCATAATAATTATTTTGGAGTAGTTGCTCTCTTCCAGCTCGAAATCAGCCCCGACGCCCGCGCCGATCGCAGCGATAATATAGCGGTATTCGTCGTTTTTCAAAATGTCGGCCAATTTCGCCTTCTCCGGATTCATCGGCTTTCCCTTCAGCGGCAAAATCGCCTGAATCTTTGAATCGCGCCCTTGCTTCGCCGATCCTCCCGCCGAATCTCCTTCGACGATAAACAGTTCCGTTCGCGTATAATCTTTCGATTGCGCAGGCGTCAGCTTGCCGCCAAAATTCGAGCTTTCGCTTCGCTTCTTGCCGCTGCGCACTTCTTCCCGCGCTTTGCGCGCCGCTTCCCGCGCTTTGGACGCTTGGATCGCCTTCTTCACGAGCATTTGCGCAACCTGCGGATTTTCCTCAAGGAACAGCGCCATCTTCTCCGAGACGACCGCATCGACCGCGCTGCGTGCCGTGGCGCTGCCGAGTTGGTCTTTGGTCTGGCCGACGAATTCCACCTCGGACATTTTGACGCTTATGACGCACATCATGCCTTCGCGCAAATCATTGCCTTCCAAGTTTTTGTCTTTTTCTTTCAATAAGCCGATCTTGCGCGCATATTCGTTCATCACCCGGGTAAACGCCGTCTTGAACCCCGTTTCATGCGTACCGCCCCCGCGCGTCGGAATCGAGTTGACGAACGAAGCGATCGTTTCCGTATATCCGTCGTTATACTGCAGCGCGACTTCCACTTCGATGTCGTCCTTCTCCGCGGAGAAATGGATCACTTCTTCGTGCAGCGCCGTTTTGCTCTCGTTCAGAAATTGTACGAACTGGCTCGCTCCGCCTTCGTAATGGAACACGTCTTCCTCTCCGGTGCGCTCGTCTTTGAGCACCACTTTCAAGCCGGAATTGAGAAACGCGATCTCCTGCAACCGTTCCGCGAGCGTATCGTAGCTAATATGAATCCCGCTTGGAAAAACGCGCGCATCCGGCTTGAACGTTACCTTCGTCCCGGTGCGGTTCGTATTGCCGACCACTTCCAATCCGGTCGTCGGTTCGCCTACATGCTCTTTGCCGTCCGCATCTTTCCAATACTCAAAGCGCTGTTTATGGATTTTGCCTTTGTGGTATATTTCCACCTCCAGCCATTCGGATAACGCGTTCGTCACGGATGCGCCAACGCCGTGCAATCCCCCGGATTTCTTGTATCCGGAGCCGCCGAATTTCCCGCCCGCATGCAGCATCGTGAATACGACCTGCGGCGTCGGAACGCCGGTCTTGTGAATGCCCGTCGGAATCCCGCGCCCGTTGTCCAGAACGGTGACCGAATGATCTTTATGTATCGTGACATCGATTTTGGAGCAAAAATTGGCTAAATGTTCGTCGACCGCGTTGTCCACGATTTCCCATATCAAATGATGAAGGCCAGACGAGCTTGTACTGCCGATATACATCCCGGGCCGTTTCCGAACCGCGACCAGCCCTTCAAGCACTTGAATGTCGTCAGCATCGTATCCTGAAGCCGTTCCGTTATCGCCTGCGAATTCATTTGCAAATAAATCGATCTGCTCGACCACTCATGCTCCCCCTTAAGATTTTCGAAATCATATATTTGTTCATTTTAATTCAAAATATCCTGTTTCGTAAAGACAAGGAAACTTACGACTAACGCCGCGATCGCCCAAACGCCTAGAACGGCGAGCGAAAACGGCAATGTCATCCCTTCGATCGGCGGCGGCGTGCCTCCCAAATAATCGGTCAACTTCAAATTTACCATAAAAAAATATTTTGCGCTCGGCCAAGAAGATGACATATTGGTTAAAATCGTTCCGGCGATCAATGTCGCCATAATCGTTACGATGCTGGCGGCCGTACTCCGCAACAGCACGGAAACCATAAACGCGAGCACCGCCACCACCATGCTCGTAAACCAGATTAACCCGCATTGCATCAATAAATAAAACCATTGCGGGACCGGATGAACGGCCGAAACGTCGACGTCGGTGCCGTTGATTTGAAACCCGGTAAAGAGCGGAAACGTCCAGCCGCCATAGCCGAACACGATGCCCGATATCAAATAGGACAACGCGAACGTCACGACGATGATCAGACCGACAAACATCGATAAGGCCACCAATTTGCTCAGCAAAATTTTCCACCGGCGTACCGGCCGGGTGAGCAACATTTTGATCGTGCCCGTCGTCCGTTCGGACGATACGAGATCCGAGCCGATCGCCATAACGAGCAGCGGGATGAACAGCGTTGCGGAATTATCCATGAACATTCGCGTAAACGTTACCGCATTCGGCGAGCTCGGATCGACGTCATGATCCAAATAATATTGCCATTGTTGGATCATAATCAAGCGATATTTTTTCCATTCCTCCGGAACGCGGGCGCTGGCGAGCGAATTTTGATTGTCGGTAATTTGCTGCTGCAGCGCAAGACGCCAGTCTTTGAACTTCTCGCGGTTGCTCTCCGTCGTTTTCATTTGCGCGTATGTAAATACCGGTATAAGCACCAGCAATATTAATACGATGACATGAAACCGTTTCTTTTTTACGATCTTTAACGTTTCGTTTTTAATTAAAGGCAGCACGCTATTCAATGCCTTCACCTTCCGTCATTTTCAGAAATAGCTGCTCCAGCGTCGGATTCATGCGCTGCACCGCCTGCACGTCAACGCCCGCTTCGACGAAAAGCCGGTTCAACGACGGAATGCGGTTCGGGTCCATCGCGGTAATGATCGCGGATTCGTCTAGGCCCGCCAGCATCGTCTCGTCGATGTCGGTTTGATGGATATCGACCAATTCGACCGCATCGGCCTGCGCAAGCAATTCCCGGCCCCGCTCCGCCGGGTCCAATTGCCAAACGACGTAATTGCTGCCTTGTTCGATCAGTTCGTCCACATCCCCGACCGCCAGCACTTCGCCGTGGCTAACGATGGCGACGCGATCGCACATCAGCTGGATTTCGGAGAGCAAATGGCTGGAGATGAACAGCGCCATCCCTTCGTCCGCCAACCGGCGTATAAATTGCCGCAATTCTTTGATCCCTTTCGGATCGAGCCCGTTCGTCGGTTCGTCCAATATAAGCAGCTTCGGCCGTCCGAGCAGCGCTTGGGCAATGCCAAGCCTTTGGCGCATCCCGAGCGAATACGTGCGTACTTTGTCGTTAATTCTATGATGCAATCCGACGATCTCCACCACTTCGCCGATCCGGTCTTCGTCCACATCCGGCTGCATGCGCGCAAAATGCTCGAGATTTTCCCAACCCGTCAAGTACGTATAAACCTCCGGATTTTCGACGATGCAACCGACATACCGCAAAGCTTGTTCCGGATTGCGGTTGACGTCGAAGCCGCACAATTCGATGGAGCCCGACGTCGGCTTGATCAGATCGACCAGCATTCGGATCGTCGTCGTCTTGCCGGCGCCGTTCGGCCCGAGAAAACCGAATATTTCTCCTGCGCGCACGTCGAATGTAACGTCCTTGACGATCCATTTGCCTCGTATTTTTTTCGCAATCCGATGGACGGCCAGTACGACTTTTTGTCCGCTCAAACCAACATCCCTCCTGTCAGTGACCAATGCTTAAAAGAAGCTTTGCGCGATTCTTTCGGAGATCGCCCGGTACCCTTCCGCGTTCGGATGGAAGTGATCCGTCCCTATGTATTGCGCAAACGCCGCTTGAAATAGATCGAGCGTCGGCACGAGCGTCATATTCGGATAGCGGTTCAGGACCGCAAATACGCCGTCGTTCCACTTCTGCACGACTCGATTGCCCAGTTCGCGCATCTCTTCCAAATCAGCGAGCGGATTGTACAATCCGACGTAGACGACTCTGGCGTCCGGGTTGATCTCATTTATTTTATCGGCGATGTCCGTTACGTTCGCCAATCCTTCTTCAACTTTGCGGAATAAATCTTCCGCTTCAAACTCGCCCGAAGTAAAATTTTGATCGAGCGCGCTTTGAAATAGGTCGTTGCCGCCGATCGTAAACATGATAACGTCCGCCTGCGCGAGCGAATAGCGGATGCCTGTCTCGTCCAATTTCGACACAAGTTGATCGGCTCTTAACCCGTTAATGCCAAGATTGTTCAGTATTCGAACCGGCTTCTGCAGCTTCGTTTCAAGCAGCTCGGCGACGCCGCGCACATAACCGCTGCCTGTCGCATCGCCCGTTCCCCGCGTCAGCGAATCGCCAATCGCCGTCATGCCGATTTCGTTCCGATCCGTAAACTTATCCGTTGTATGCGCCGGCTTCTGGGCGGAACCTTGCCATGACGCTGCCGAAGGATTCAATATATCGTATACGGCATACCCGAAACCGAACAGCAGTACGACCGCTGCGGCGATCGCCGTAATGCCGACTAATCTCCAAATGAACTGCGACGATTTCATCGAATCCCTCCTTGCGTTGAACCTCTCTATTATATCATGGTTTCCGCTCTTTTTTGTTTATACCGCGAAAAACGAAAGATTTCAAAATTTTTTGTGTTAAAATGAAGACAAATGGGCTACATTCAAACGATAAAACAAGGCGGTGTTTTTTATGGAATTCGGACAAATACGGCAGCTCGCGGATCGAATCAAACGCAATGTCGCGCAGGCGCTCGTCGGCAAGGACGAGATTGTCGATTTGCTGCTCGTTGCGCTCTTCACGTCGGGACATATGCTGCTCGAAGACGTGCCGGGCACAGGAAAAACGATGCTGGCCAAAGCGCTCGCCAAATCGATCGACTGCCGGTTCTCCCGCATCCAGTTTACGCCGGATCTGCTCCCGTCCGATATTGCCGGCATTCATTATTATAATCAAAAATCGGGCGATTTCGAATTCCGGCCCGGTCCCGTACATACCAACATTTTGCTCGCGGACGAAATTAACCGCGCCACGCCGAGAACGCAATCGAGCCTGCTCGAGTGCATGGAAGAACGCCAAGTGACAATTGCCGGCGAAACGCATGTTTTATCCTCGCCGTTTATCGTCATCGCCACGCAAAATCCGGTCGAAAGCCATGGCACCTTCCCATTGCCCGAGGCGCAGCTTGACCGTTTTCTAATGAAAACGAGCATGGGTTATCCGACGTTCGAGGAAGGGCTGGACATTTTACGGCGGTTCCGAACCGACGATCCGCTCCGCTCGCTCCAGCCGGTCGCCTCCGCCGCCGACATTATGCAAGCGCAAACGCGCTATGCGCATGTGCAGCTAGATGAAGATATATTAAAATATCTCCTGATTATTGTAGAACATACCAGAAATCATGACGAAATCGCATTGGGAGTCAGCCCGCGCGGCGCGGGAGCTTTATTGAAAGCGGTTCAGGCCTATGCCGTCATCCGCGGGCGCAGTTATGTCGTTCCGGACGATATTAAAACGCTGGTCAAGCCTGTACTGGCTCACCGCATCGTCTTAAAAAACCGTTCGCAGCTTCGCAAAGACGGCGCCGAAACGATTCTCGACCGTATCGTCGCACAAACTGCCGTTCCCGCCGAGCCGCAGCTGCGGGAATAAGGATCGCCATATGCCGCTGCATTGGTTGATTCTCATCACACTGTTGACGCTGTTGCTATTAAGCATGATTTACAAGCGATCGGCATTGAAACGGGTCCGTTATGCGCGTACCTTCGACAAGCGAGCCGTCTTCGCCGGCGAAACGGTGCAAATGGTCGAAACGATCGCGAACGATAAGCTGCTGCCGCTCCCTTGGATCCGGCTCGAATCGATGATGCAAAGCGGGCTCCATTTCGATCGGCAAGAGAACTTGGATATTCACCGCGGCGATCGTTTGCAAAATCATAAAAGCTTGTTCTCGCTGCTGCCGTATCGGCAAATCGTGCGCCGCCACCGCGTTCGTTGCGCCAAGAGGGGCGTATATCGGCTCGACAGCGCGACGATGACCGCAGGCGATCCGTTCGGGCTGGCGGAAGCCGTGCAAACGGTCAAGCTGTCGCTTGAGTTGGTCGTCTATCCGGAGCCTGTCCTGCTGGACGCGATTCCGTTCTCCAATCGGGGCTGGATGGGCGAGCTGACGGTGCGGCGCTGGACGATGGAGGACCCGTTCCTCACGTCGGGCGTCCGCGATTACGTGCCGGGCGATTCGTTACGATCGATCCATTGGCAAGCGACCGCGCGCGCCGGCACGTTGCAAGTGCGGCAAAACGATTACACATCCGAGCGCAAGCTGACGTTATTGGTCAATTTCGAAACGACGGAGCGTATGTGGAACCAAGTAACAAAGCCGGAGCTGGTCGAATATTTGCTGGGCTGTGCGGCTGCGGTCGCCGATTATATCGTCTCTCAAGGCATGGAAGTCGGCTTCTGCTGCAACGGCCGTTTGCCAAGCGATCCCCATCGAACGGTCAGCATACCGGAGGGCGGCGGTCTCGCTCATTTGACGCATTTGCTCGATACGATGGCGAGGCTGGAAATGCGCATCGCGTCGAACTTTCATACGTTGCTGGAACGCGAAATCGAACGGGATGCGGAACAGGTCGATTACCTCGTTTTGACAGCGACGATGTCCGAAGAAACGGAGCTGCGGCTCGAGCGTTTACGGGCGCGGGGGCATCACGTCGAAACGGTGAAGCTATCGTAATCGTGCGCGCGTCAAGCCGCGTCATGTGCCGGCGGTGGCCGGCAGCAGTCCGACCACCGGCCGAGAGCGGCGCGTGTAAGATTAGTCGGCCTAAGCTTGCCGTAAGCGGCAGTCGCACAGTTGCAGGAAGGCGATGCTTCAACCCCCATTGGAAATCATCCAACAGAATGGCCGGTTTGTTGCGATTAAACGGGTCCCCATTGGAAAATATCCAATGGATTCGCCCCTTTTTCGCCCATCTGTCTCGTTTTTTCCAACTTCTGCTGTATAAAATCCAATGAAAAGCCGATTTACACCGTTGGATCGGATAAAACATTGGACAAAATCCTGCGGCGCGTTAAGACAAACGCTTCCAAGCCGGGTTGCGTTCGATATTCCTTAAAGAAACTACGCCCATATCAAGTTTAGGAGGGTATTTATGTCACAACCGAACCGTTTGGCAAACATCGGATTGCGGTCGCTCGCCGCATGGACGGAAATATTGTTTTACTTTCCATTCCTGCTCATTGCCGGCGTATATGGAGTAGGTCCTGCCGCCCTCCCGTATTGGTTCGGCAGCTCGCTAATCCTATGCGCGGCTTGCTGCGCGATCGGTTCGATCATTCCGACGAACAGGAAAATGCTCGTCAGACTGGGTCTTGCGATGGCCGGAGTCGCCGCCGCATGGTTGTTGATGGGGTGGCAGCCGAGCCATCTTCCGGCGTTCGCCGCCATTGCCGTCCTCTGTTACCGCAGTGCGCAAATTTCGGAGAAGAACGGCTATACCGTCTATCCGCTGCCGTATTATTGGATCGGCATTCTCTCCTATTTTGTCGCCTTTCTGCTCATGCAAGCGGTCGATTCGTTGAAACCGTACGCCGTTGCGGTTGCCGTCGCAGGAACGGTCAGCGTCATCTATACGATCACAATCTCGAACAGAATGCATCTGAGCCGCGCCAACCTGGACGAACCCGGCCGTTCCGCCGTTCCGAAAGCGATCCGCAAATTCAATGCGGTCTACTCCGCGGCGTTAACGGCTGCCGTTCTTCTTGCCGCGTACGTTATACCGGATTTATCCGTCGTGCTGTGGTCGTGGTTTCGCCGGCTCATGGCGTGGCTGTTCCGGGAGCGCCCTGTATCGGAACCTCCCCCTTCGGCGGAGCAGGCACCTGCTCCGCTTCTGCCCCTGCCGCAGGAAGAGCGGCATACTTCCGAATGGATGCAGCTCCTTTTAACCGTATTGAACGTTATCGCTTGGATCATCGCAGGAATCGCAGCCGCCGCCTTAATCTTCTTCGTTCTGAGAAGCATCGTCCGCCGCTGGATGCCGGCGCTTTGGGCATGGTTGATGCGGTTGTTCCGCGCCTACGATGCCGACCAACAAGAGAACGGATATATGGACGAACATACCAATTTATTGACATTGCAAATGATGAAACAGCGCTTGAAAACACGAATTTTCCCGGGCAAGCAACGACCGGAGCGCGAGCTCCCGTACGAAGCATTGGCGGATAACCGGCTCCGGGTACGCTACTTATACCGCATGCTGATTAAACGCTCGGTGCAAAAAGGCTACTCGTTTCATGCCTCTTATACTCCACGCGAAACGCTGGACGAAGTAAGCCGGTGGCTAAGTGAAACGCAATCCAAAACAGGCGAAAACCGCTCGGCCGACTCGGACGAATTTCGCTTAATAGCCGAATTGTACAACCGCGCCCGCTACGGAACCGGTAAAATAAACGATGCCGAAGTGCAACAAATGCGTTCGCAAGTGGACAAATCCGATAAACTAGGGTTTGACAACTAACGATTACTGAAGCGGAAAGCGAATCATTTCTCGACCGCGTGTTCGGCGGAGCTTTAAAGCCGGCTTTGGCCCATTTCATCAAGCTCCATCGCTTGACCCCCGACGACATCGAAGACTTGAAAAAGATGTTGGATAAGGAGGGGAACCGTTAATTGCCTCATGTGCTGTCTGCTCGCGTTGCATTGGTTTAACCCGATTTTGTGGTACGCCTATTACCGGATGCGGGCGGATCGGGAAATCGCATGCGATGCGCTCGTTTTATCTCGCATCCGGCCGGGGGAATCCGGAGCGTACGGGCACGCCATGATCAAACTGCTGGAGGACGTTTCCGAACTGTCCCGGCAGCCTTTCACGGCAAGCTTCTCAGGCTCGAAAAAGCAATTGCAGAGAAGAATCGCCATGATCGCCAAGTACAGACCGCAAACGTTCAGATGGTCTGCCGCGCGCGGGACTGCTTCTCTTCCTATTGCTCGGTTGCGCCGCATTGACCCATTCCGCGCCGGAGGAGCGCGCCATTGTCCAATTCAAGGACGGCAGCGCCCAATTATACAAGAACGACCCTATCGTGTTCGCGCATGATCTCTCGGACGAACAAGATTTCAAAATCATGCTGTCCTGGTGGCTGACATACGTTGAAGCGCAAAAAGCGGGCGTGGAAGCCGACGATACGGAAATCAACCGATATGTCGAACAGGAGAAGATCCTCTACGCAACCGATCCGGAAACGAAAGAACATCATACGTACCGGATGGATCGATACGGTTTATCGGAGGACGACTATTGGAAGCATGTGCGAGCCAACAACACACTGAGCTCTGTCGTGAATCAATATTTAGACAACACAAATGTAAACATCGATCAATTGCAAGGCCCCGAACTTAAAATAGCCGTCGCCGTCATTATTCATAAGTAATATAAAGTTTACCCGCCGCTTCTTTCGCTCTTGCGCGCGCGGTTTCGATATCGGCGGCGGCGCATAACGCGACGGCCATTCTGCGGCCGGGCTTCGTTTCCGGCTTGCCGAAAATGCGCACTTGCGTGCCTTCCAGCGCCAGCGCCTCGTCGATTCCGCCGATATCGAACCGTTGATGATCGCGATCCGCTTTGAGCGTAGTAGAGGCTCCGGGCGACAATAGACGAACCGACGGGATTGGAAGCCCCAGGATCGCGCGCACATGAAGCGCGAATTCGGACAAGTCTTGCGTCGCCATCGTCACCATACCGGTATCATGCGGTCTAGGCGAAACTTCGCTAAACACGATGCCTTCCTTCGTGACAAACAATTCCACGCCGTAAATGCCGTATCCTCCAAGCGCATCCGTAATGGACTTCGCGATTTCCCGCGCCTCGGCGATTCTCTCCGCCGTCATCGGATGCGGCTGCCACGATTCTACATAATCGCCGTCTTTCTGCACATGTCCGATCGGCTCGCAATAGATCGTTCCGCCGGCGGAACGAACCGTGAGCAGCGTAATTTCCGATTCAAACTCAATGAATTGCTCTACGATTACGCGCATTTGTTTGGCGCGTCCGCCTTCCAAGGCGTACTCCCAGCACGATTTCACGTCGTCCGGCGTTCGGCAGACGCTTTGGCCTTTACCGGAAGAACTCATGAGCGGTTTGATGACGCATGGCGTACCGATGTCGGCCACCGCTTGCTCCAATTCCTCCAAACTGCTCGCAAATTCGTATTTTGCGGTCGGCAAACGGAGCGTTTCCGCAGCCAGCCGGCGAATGCCTTCACGATCCATCGTCAGCCTGGCCGCATTGGCCGTCGGCACGACGCGAAACCCTTGCCGCTCCAGCTCGACAAGCGCCTGCGTGGCGATCGCTTCAATCTCGGGCACGATCAAATCCGGCATTTCGCTGCGAATCAGCGCCGTCAACTTTTCCCCGTCCAGCATATCGATCACGTAAGAGCGATGCGCTACTTGCATCGCCGGCGCGCCTTCATAACGGTCGACTGCAACCGTTTCGACCCCTAGACGCTGCGCCTCGATTACAACCTCTTTGCCAAGCTCGCCCGCACCGAGGAGCATCATTTTGCGAACTGGTTTGTGATTCGATCGTACATTCATTGCAACTCGTCCTCCTCTTATTTTCATGTTTCAATTGTGCTAGTTTCAACGATAAAATGCAAGCCGGTTGCGCCGAGCGGATCGTACCTGTCGTGGCTCCTTATTGGCGCTTCTTGATGTAGTCTTTTCTCTGTATTGGTTCGCGACCGTTTCCTTTTTCTAGTTCTTTCGATGCCGGCATGTCTTCTCATCCGCCTTCTGTCGAAATCCCCCTCGTTCAGAAGGCAGAATACTCACGTGCTTGCTGCCGCACTTCATCACAATGCATACTTGATAGCAAGGACGGGGCCCAGTTATGCCGTGAGCAGCGCAGCCACTGCGTCACCAGGCTGAAATGATTACTCGTTTAAGACATCGCTCGGCGATCAAAATTGCGGTAACGCCTGAACGAAATCGCCTTTCTGAACGAAGGGGATTTCTACAAAAGGGCCAAAAAAAGCACAATCGCTCTATCTCTCGAAAACGCAAAAACTGCTCCGCATAGCGGAGCAGTCTCGCGAGCCGACAAATTATGCCGACAAAAATTTATATTGCGCTTCGATCAGCCCGTAATAAGTTCCTCTCATCGCCATGAGCTCGTCATGCGTTCCCTGTTCTTTAATCAAGCCGTGGTCGAGGACGACGATATGGTCGGCATGGCGGATCGTCGATAACCGGTGCGCGATAATAAAAGAAGTTCTTCCTTGCAGCAGCGTTTTCAACGCCTCCTGGATTTTCACTTCCGTTTCGGTATCGATGCTGGCTGTCGCTTCGTCCAAAATTAAGATGCGCGGATTGGCAAGCAACGCCCGGGCGAACGAAAGCAATTGGCGTTGCCCCATCGATAAAATATTGCCCCGCTCCTGCACTTCCGTTCGATAGCCTTGCGGCAATCCCATAATAAAATCGTGAGCGAAGACGGCCTTCGCCGCCGCTTCCACTTCCTCGTCGGTCGCATCCAGCCGTCCGAAGCGAATGTTGTCACGGATCGTTCCCGAGAAAATAAACGTATCCTGCAACACGATTCCGATTTGCGAACGCAAGCTTTCAATCGTAATATCGCGCAAATCGATACCGTCGACGAGCACCCTTCCTTCAACGGGATCGTAGAACCGGCTGAGCAGGTTGATGATCGTGCTTTTGCCCGAACCGGTATGGCCGACGAGTGCGATCGATTGCCCGGCCTGCACTTTCAGGGAAATGCCGCGCAGCGCGTGTCTCCCCACCTCATACTGGAAGACGATATTATCAAATTCGATGTCTCCGCGAATGTGCGGCATTGCTTTCGCATCCGGAAGCTCGCCGACGGTCGGCCGTTCATCCATAAACTCAAAGATCCGTTCGGAGGAAGCCATCGCGACGAGCAATTGCGAATACATTTGACCGAGACGATTGATCGGATCCCAGAAGTTGCCGACATAGTTGGCGAAAGCGACGAACAAACCGATCGTCAGTTCCCCGTGCTGAATCAGAAACGATCCGTACCAGAACAAAATGAACGACCCGATCGCCCCTGTAATTTCGATAAAAGGACCGAACATTTGGTTCAGTGCAGAAGCGCGGTTCCAAGATTTCAAGTTAACCGTATTCATATGGTCGAAAAATTTCATGTTCTCTTTTTCCTGCACATAAGCCTGCGTCACGCGAATGCCTTGAATGGCTTCATTCAAATGGGCGTTGATTCGAGATTGCTTAATGCGTACGTCTTGCCAGCCAAGCCGGATTTTTTTGCGCAGCTTGGTGGAAACGAGAAACATGATCGGAACCGTAATCATCACGGCTAGACCGAGCTTGAAATTGAGCACGAGCAAAATGATCACGATACCGATCAGTTGCACGCAATCGATCACCAGGTTGACGACACCGTTCGTAAACAAATCCTGAAGAGAGTTAACGTCGTTCGTGATCCGCACCAACACCGAACCGGCCGGTCTCGTATCGTAAAATCGGAAAGACAGCTTTTGAATATGTTTGAACAAATCCGCACGCAAATCGTAAATGACCCGTTGTCCGATCACATTCGTAAATTTGATGCGGTACGTATTGGCCGCCCATTGAATAATGTATAGGGCGAGCACAACGCCTGTATAAATATACAATAGCGATAAATTCGGATTGCCGAGTTTGGGAGCGATCGCTTTATCGATCGCCAAACTGATCAAAAACGGAATGGCCAAACGAGTAATCGTGCCAAGCACCATCATGACCAGCACGACCGGCAGCAGCTGCTTGCTGTACGGCTTCATATAGGCGAACAAGCGGCGGAATTGCTTCCAGTTAAACGCCTTTTCGATCACATCGTCGTCTTGGTATACGAAACGTTGTTGAGACGCGCTCATTGGTTCACCTGCTCTCTTACCGAAGTCGGCTGTAATATGTCGTCCGATTGATCCAAAGCGATTTTATCGGCATATTGAATGTCATATACATCGCGGTACGGACCCGGTTGCGCAATAAGTTCGTCATGCGTGCCCCGCTGCACGATCCGTCCTTGATCGAGCATCAAAATTTCATGGGCATGGCGCAAGGACGAAATTCGATGCGCAATGACGAAAGTCGTACGGCCTTTCATCAATTCGCGGAAACCGGCCTGAATCTCATGCTCCGTCTCCATATCGACGGCGCTTGTCGCGTCGTCTAAAATCAATATTTTCGGATTTTTCAGCAAAGCCCGTGCGATGGCGATCCGTTGCTTCTGCCCCCCGGACAATCCCATTCCGCGTTCGCCGACAACGGTATCGTATCCTTCCGGCAGTTCCATAATAAAATCATGGGCTTTCGCGAGTTGTGCCGCCCGAATGATCTGTTCCATCGTCACATCGCGCATGCCGTAGGCGATATTGTTGCGGATCGTGGCCGAGAACAGGAACGTCTCCTGGAACACCGTTGCAATTTGTTCCCGCAAGCTTTCCAGCCGAATATCGCGTATATCGATTCCATCCAGCGTAATTTTTCCTTTTTTGACGTCATACGCTCTCATTAGCAGTTGAATAATGGTCGACTTGCCCGCGCCGGTTCCGCCGATCAAGCCGATCACTTTGCCCGGAGGGGCGTCGAAAGATACGTTCGCCAAAGATTGCCCTTTGTTTATGTAGCCGAACGACACGTCTTCGAAGCGGACATGGCCCCGGACGCGATCCGCTTCGAGCGCGACCGCTTGTTCCGAGTCTTGGACATCCGACGGTTGATCGAGCAGTTCAAGTACGCGTTCTCCCGACGCCTTTGATTGCGTATAGTTATTAATATGGAAACCGATCCCCCACATCGGGCCGACGATATACCAGATTAAACTAAAGAACGCTACCAGTTCCCCAAGCGTAATCGTCTCGTTGACGACAAGGCTGCCGCCTACGCCCAGCAAAATGACGATGCTGAGGCTGGCCAGCAGTTCCATAATCGGAAAATAGGTGCCCCAAAGCTTGGAGGCGTAGATTTGATTGTCTTTATAAGCTTCGTTCTTGCCTGAAAATTTGTCGATTTCAAACGATTCCCGCGCGAACGATTTGACGGTGCGAACGCCGGTTATGTTTTCTTGGACCGCCGTCGTCAATTGGCTCATTGCAATCCGCATTTCGCGGAACGCCGGATGTATTTTCGATTCGAAGCGAATCGCCGTATAAGCGAGAACCGGGATGGCAATGAGCGTAATGAGCGTAAGCTGCCAATTGATGGAGACCATCATGATTCCGCCGAATATAATCATAAGAAACATATTGAGAATTTGGGCGAACCCGAAGCCGATGAAATTTCGAATCGCTTCCAAATCTGCGGTTAAACGGGACATTAAATCGCCCGTTTTGGCCGTATCGTAATAACGAAAAGATAAAAACTGCAATTTCTCGTAACATGCGTTGCGCATGCCGTAAGCGACGAAGTTGCCTAGTCTTCCTCCGAAAAACCCGTGCAAAAACTGCATGCACCCTTTGATGCTGACAACGATGAGGACGGTGAGCGCGAGTCCGAGCACCAATCCGTATTCCTCTTGCTTAAATACATCGTCGATGAGGATGCGCAGCATATTCGGATAGACAAGTCCGAGTGCGGTTGCAACCATCAAGCTGACAATCGAAGCGAGAAGCAAACCCATTTTACCCCAATAAAATCGCCTGAGTCTCCTGAAAACGTCCATCATTCTCTCCCCCTAAAAATGTCCGTACAAACGGTCCGCAGCGGCACGCGCGTTCGCGATTCCTTTTGATTTGCTACGGAATATTTATGAAGTTTAACATCATGATGATAAAGGTTCAAAGAGGGAATTCACCCATTTTGAACCTTTACATTCCATCTTCCTACAATTCAGCCAACAAATCCGACGGATTCGCTTGAAAGGTCGAAATCCTTCCCGTTTAATAGGAAAGGTAAGACAAAAAGCCGCGATACGTACTTAGTATCGGGCTTTTGCAGTCCATTTCTTTGATGCAGTTGATATCGTTACGAAGTTTCAGGATGATGATTCCAACTCACTATGCAACTGTTCATGCAATTGCCGCAGCTTGGATACATCGGTTTCCTCGGTGAAAGATGCGATCAGGCCATTCGCTTGTTCGGTTACGCTCTCCCGCAATTCGGCCGCATATTGCTGCAGCAAACGCCGGAAATGAGATGTATAGCCGTCGATATAACGAGCTTGATGCGATTCGACGTATCTTTGGACGGCAGGGGCCAAATCCGCTTCCAGCGCCTGTCTTAAGCGCTGCTTCCCGTCGCCTTCGAAGAACGATTTCGCGTTTTTGAAATATGACCATAACCGTTTCGGATCGATTGGGTCCGTTGCGAGCGTCTCGTCAACGGCAGGCGCTTCCCAATCCGGGCTCGTTAGCGACTGTGACGTAAATTCCGGAATAAGTGAAGCAATTGCCGCGATTCGCGCTTCGGCGCGCTTGACGGCTTCCCGTTTGGCGTAATGTTCGACCCTTAACGAGGTGGCGAGCATTTCGTTCGACAGCTCCAGAGAGAGCGTCCGGATCAATTCCAGCAAGCAGCTTTGCAGCGCTTTGCGCATGTCCCGTCCGTCCTCCCGCAACGTGGACGGGTGGAAGGAAGCATTGTACAATTCGCCAAAACGGAATTGAACTCGCTGTTTGACATAGTAAGCCAGTTCCTGAATTTCCTGTTCCAGCAACTGCTCGCCGCTCGAATCGGGTTCTTCCAACCGCTCGCATTCCGTCAGCGCCGCCTGCAGCGTTTCCTTCATACGCTGCGCCTGACGCTGCCGCTCCGCCTCGTCGGATTGCGCGGCTTGGATCCATTGCCGCACGACATGCGCCGCGCGCGCAACGTCTTGCAGCCCGGATTGAATCGCCATCTGACCTAATTCTTCTATTATAAATCGAGAGAAATCCCGTTCGAATGTCGTTAAACCTGACTGTTCAAGCGACGCCGGATTCCCGTCCAATTTGGCATCCAAGGCGTTTACGCTCGATACCGGATAAATGCGCGGGAAGCGAATGCCATGCTCCAGCAAATTGGCTGAGACGTGATCGACGACGCCTTGCAATTCCTCTTCCGAAGCGGCCAAGTCGGCGGCGTTGACGAGGAAAAACATTTTATCAAGCTCGAAGCTGTCCTTCACGCGGCCCAATTGATGCAAAAATTGGCTGTCCGCTTGAGAAAATGCATGATTGTAATACGTCACGAACAAGATCGCGTCGGCGTTCTTAATATAATTAAAGGCGACGCCGGTATGCCGCGCATTGATCGAGTCGGCGCCGGGCGTATCGACGAGTACGATGCCTTGGTCCGTCAACGGAGAGCTGTAATGCAGCTCGATCAGTTGCACAAAGCATGATTTGGCTTCCTCCGCCACATAGGCGCGGTACTGCTCGAGATCCGCGCGCACCTCTTGTCCGAACAACGGTTCCGCGTCGTCCCATCCTTGTTCGACAGCTTTAAGGAAGCTGTAATGCGGTTTGCCCGCCGGATGAATATGTTCGGGGCGCAGCGCGCGAATCGCTTCCATGATGCCGGCTTCCGGCAGTTTCTTCGCTTCTTCGCCGGGCATGCCTAACATCGTCAAGGAATAGCGGATTTCTTCGAGCACCGCTTCCTTTGTTTTGACGATTATTTTGGCCGTACCGTGCGGCCAACCGTCTTGCGGCGCCATCAAACGGTTGATGGCGGCCGTCGTCGGGTTCGGCGAGACCGGCAAGACGTATTCGCCGATGAGCGCATTGGCGAACGACGATTTGCCGGCGCTGAATGCGCCGAACAATGCGATCGTGAAGCGGCTCTCCGCGAGCCGCTCCGCTTTGAGCGCGAGCCCGGCCGCGAGCGATTGCATCGCCGGGTACGGGGCGACAAGCCCCGCGGCGCGGCGCAGCTTCGCGGCCGCGGCTTGCAGCGCCTCGCGCGCAGCCGGGGCGGCGCTCCTTGCCGCAGGCGGAGCGTTCTCGCCCGCGTCCGCCGCGCGCGCGGGCGCTTGCCCCGGCGCGCCGTGCGCGGCGCCGCCGGCCGCCTGCGGCGGCTGTTCCGCCG